>DMYQ01000141.1:28228-31055 GCA_003482555.1 Janthinobacterium sp.
CGAGGTCGGCCAATCTCGGCCGAACCTGGCCGCCGGCGCCCAGCGCGCCGGCGGCCATTTTTTTTGCGCCGGCGGCCTTGTCAGGACTGTCCCGCTTCGCGTATATTCATGGCAGGCGCACACATTGCGCCAACGTCGCTCGGACGGTTCCGGGCGCTTACGTAAAGCCATTCATGACTCAATCTATCAATCCGTCCGCAATCGCGGCGTCGCTTCCGGTTGCACCTTCCGTTTCCACTCCAGCCCCAGTTCAGGCCCCGGCGCCGCGCAGGTTTTCGCGCATCGACCGATTGCCTCCCTACGTCTTCAATATCACCGCCGAACTGAAGATGGCGGCGCGCCGGCGCGGCGAAGATATCATCGACATGTCGATGGGGAACCCGGACGGCGCCACCCCGTCCCACATCGTCGACAAACTGGTCGAGACGGCGCAGCGCCCCGACACCCACGGTTATTCGACCTCGAAGGGCATCCCCCGCCTGCGGCGCGCCATCTCGCACTGGTACAAGAAACGCTACGATGTCGAGATCGACCCGGATGCCGAGGCGATCGTGACGATAGGCTCGAAAGAGGGGTTGGCGCATCTGATGCTGGCCACCCTGGATCGCGGCGACACGGTGCTGGTGCCCAATCCCAGTTATCCCATCCACATCTGGGGCGCGGTAATCGCCGGCGCCGACATCCGCTCGGTGCGCATGAGTCCCGGCGTGGATTTCTTCGGCGAGCTGGAACGGGCCATCCGCGAGAGCTATCCGAAACCGAAGATGATGGTGCTGGGCTTTCCATCGAATCCCACCGCGCAGTGCGTGGAGCTGGAGTTTTTCGAGCGCGTGGTGGCGCTGGCCAAGCAGCACGACATCCTGGTGGTGCACGACCTGGCCTACGCCGACATCACCTTCGACGGCTGGAAGGCGCCGTCCATCATGCAGGTGCCGGGCGCGCGCGACGTCGCCGTCGAATTCTTCACGCTCTCGAAGAGCTATAACATGGCCGGCTGGCGCATCGGCTTCATGGTCGGCAACCGCGAACTGGTGGCGGCGCTGGCGCGCATCAAGAGTTACCACGACTACGGCAGCTTCACGCCGGTGCAGGTGGCGGCCATCGCGGCGCTGGAAGGCGATCAGACTTGCGTGAGCGAGATTTGCGCGCAATACCAGAGCCGGCGCGACGTGCTGGTCAAGGGTTTGCTGGAAGCCGGCTGGCCGGTCGAAAAAACCAAGGCGTCGATGTATATCTGGGCCCACATCCCGCTCGCCTACCGCCATCTGGGCTCGCTTGAATTTTCCAAGCGTTTGCTGGCCGAGGCCAAGGTCTGCGTCTCGCCCGGCATCGGTTTCGGCGAATACGGCGACGAATACGTGCGTTTCGCGCTGATTGAAAACGAGGCGCGCATCCGCCAAGGCTTGCGTGGCATCAAGGCCATGCTGCGCGAGGGCCCCAAGCCCCGATAAGCGCGGGCGGAAATGGCGGAAATCACACCTTTCCTGTCATTTCCGCCGTCGCCGCCAAGCTTAGAATGGTGCCGCCCTTTGATTCTGGAGGGCGCCACTCTGAGAGGACAATATGGCGGCCCCCATTCATATCGGTTTTTTGCTCTTCCCCCAAGTCACGCAGCTGGATCTGACCGGCCCGGCCCAGATATTGAGCCGGGTTCCCGGCGCCGTCATCCACCTGGTCTGGCAATCGACGGCGCCGGTGCTAACGGACGTCGGCTTTTGCATCAATCCCACCGTATCGTTCGCCGACTGCCCGGCGCTGGACGTGTTGTGCGTTCCCGGTGGCTTTGGCGTGGGTCCGCAATTGGGCGATGTCGACACCCTGGCTTTCCTGCGCCGCCAAGGTGCCGCCGCGCGCTACGTCACCTCGGTGTGCAACGGCGCCTTGCTCCTGGGCGCGGCGGGATTGCTGGACGGCTATCAGTCGGCCTGTCACTGGCTGTGGCGCCATTACCTGCCGCTGTTTGGCGCGCTGCCGGTGGCGGCGCGCGTGGTGCGCGACCGCAATCGCCTGTCCGGCGGTGGCGTCACGGCCGGCATCGATTTTGGCCTGGTGTTGGCGGCGGAACTGGCCGGCGAAGAGTGGGCGAAAATGTTGCAATTGATGTTTGAATACGACCCGCGGCCGCCCTACGATTGCGGCTCGCCCGAGAAGGCGGGCCCCGAACTGGTCGCCCGCGTGCGCGCCCGGCAGGCCGCGCGCCTCGAAGTGGCCGATGAGCAAATCAAAACGGCGGCGGCCCTGCTGCGCGCCGCCGCATCAATCACGGGAGAAAATGATGCTGGAATTGAGACCGAGCTGTGAGCACTGCGACAAGGCCTTGCCGCCGGAGGCGACGCAAGCACGCATTTGCAGCTATGAATGCACTTTTTGCGCCACCTGCGTGGAAGAGGTGCTCGCCAATGTCTGCCCCAACTGCGGCGGCGGATTCGTGCCGCGCCCGGTGCGCCCGGCGAAAAATTGGAAGAACAATAATTATCTGGGCACCGATCCGGCCGCCACCGTCGGCAAACACCGTCCCGTCGACCCTGTCGCCCACGCGCGCTTCGCCGCCAGCCTGAAGGCGATGGCGCCCGAGCGGCGTTAACTTTCTTGGCGGGAGGTATAGTTATTAGTATTAGCTATTAGGCTCATTGTAAATATAAATTGGATTTATATGACGCAGTGCAGCATGATGGCTCTGTCTCCTCTATTCTCATCCAAGAAAATAGATTTAGCCCGCTCCCCGGAGCGGGCATTTTTTTGCTCCAAAAATGAACAGTGAGCCCGCCCGGAACTGGATGGTTTGGAATTAACATCAAAATATTCGTGTTTTGATATCCCCACATAA
>DMYQ01000194.1 GCA_003482555.1 Janthinobacterium sp.
TGGATGTTAAACCCCGGTTAAGGGAGAAAGATGGCGCCCCTGCCAAAACGATGCTCCTGATGGGCGCCTGAGCTGCCTTGCAGGCCATCAAACTCCTGTTGAACGCCCTTGATTGTACACTTGCCTTGCCCGCTCAATTTGGGTAGACTAATTGAACTTAGTTTAATGAGGTTTATCATGTTAACCATCAATATACACGAGGCCAAAACGCACTTGTCGAGACTCGTGGAACAGGCCGCAAAAGGAGAGTCGTTCATTATTGCGAAGGCTGGTCGGCCGCTGGTTAAGGTGATGGCACTCGATGCGCCGGAGACTGGCCAAATGAGGCGATTGGGCTTCTTGGCCGGCCATATTGCCGTGCCAGACGATTTTGACAGGATGGGAAGTGCAGAGATTGAGTCCATGTTCGGCGGTGAAGCGTGAAGCTGTTGCTGGACACGCATCTGTTGTTGTGGGCGGCGGGCGATCCGAGTCGCTTGAGCGCTGTTGCACGTGCCTTGATTGAAGGGCCGGAAAATGAGTTATTTTTCAGCGCCGTCAGTCTGTGGGAAATTTCAATCAAACGCGGATTGGGCCGTTCTGATTTTCAAGTTGATCCGAGGGTATTACGACGGGGCTTGCTTGACAACGGCTACAGCGAGTTGCCCGTCAACAGCGAGCACGCCGTGGCCATCGAGGGCTTGCCGCCTATTCATAAAGACCCGTTCGATCGCATGCTTGTCGCGCAGGCCACAGTCGAGGGCATTACACTGCTAACGGTTGCCCCCTTGATATCTCAATATCCAGGGCCAGTGCGCGGGGTATAAAAAACCTGAAATGAATGAGCGGGCCGCCGGTGTCGGCATGACTCATCCTCGGCACCGGCAGAACAGAGCCGGCCTGTTCAGCTTTCGGCCATGCACCAGACGGCCCGGAAAAGAGGCATACCTGCGGCATCGGTAAGCGCATCAGCATCTGCGGCTAAGGCTCCAAGAAAGATCAAAGATGGCTCGCCGATACAACTTCGCATAATTTATATTATGTAAAATTGATTATTGAAGTAGGCAGTGCGAGAAAACGCCTCGTTTGTTCGTCAGGCAAGCGCGGAGTTCTCCCGCCCCCGGTTCTCATGAGCTTGGCTTTGACGCCATTTCGAGTGCTCTTTGCGGACGGCGCCGGGGTAAAGGGAAAACCATTGCGCCCGGCGCCACACATCGCTTACGGCAGCGTCAGGCTGACGTCGTCGACCAGGAAGGATGTCGAGATCGTCGAGTTTTCCACACCCACGAAGTAAATCCTGATGTTCTGCCCCTTGTAGGCGCTCACATCAAAGGTCTTTTGCAGATAGGATGAACCTTTGTTGAGATTGGAATACGTCGCCAGGGTCGACAACACGGCGCCGCTGCTGTTGCGAATCTGCACCTTCAGGGTATCGTAGGCTGTCGTGGTGCTGGTATCGCTGGACGCCACCTTGAGCCAAAAACTCAGGTTGGCGCCGGTCGCGGACGCCGGGATCAGCACTTGCTGATACAGGGTGTCCGTATGCGCCGCGCCATAACCATCCAGCCACGCCTTGTACACACCCGCACGCGCGGCTTCGCTGGAGTCCGAACTGATCACGCCGCTGCTGCTCGTCCATCCGCTCGCACCGGACTCAAAACCGCCATTGACGATCAGTTGCTGCGCCGTGCCGCCGACGCTGAAGTTGACGGCGCTCGAGGTGGCGCTATTGTTGGCGGCATCGTAAGCTTTTACCGTCAAGGTGTGATTGCCCGCCGGCAGCACGCCGGCTGCCAAGGTCAAGGAATATGGCGCCGTCGCGCTGCTGCCTTTGAGAACATTGTCGACCGAGAACTCGACCCTGGTGACGCCCACGTTGTCGCTCGCCGTTGCCGCCAGGGTCACGGCGCCGCTGCCGCCGCTGGCACTGGCGCTGACCGTGGGCGGTATCGTGTCGCCGCCGCCATTGTTGACGCTGAAAGTGAGCGCGCCGGACAAACCGACATTACCGGCCGCGTCATAGGCCCTGGCCGTCAAGCTGTGATTGCCGTTGCTCAAGGTGGCGGAATTCAGGGTGGCCACATACGGCGCCGCGTTGGTGCCGCTTTTGAGCGCGCCGTCGACATAGAATTCGACCATGGTGACGCCGACATTGTCGCTGGCCGTGGCCGACAGTGTGATATTGCCGGCGGCGCCAGATTCAGCCACGCTGACACTCGGTGCCGTGCCGTCGGCCGCATTCGACTGGCTGACCCAAATCGGCGCCGACCACAGTATATTGCCGTCGTTTTCCGTCACCTTAGCGTAATAGAAATGTTCGCCGATGGCCGGCGTGATGGTCGTGCTGGCGGTGACGGACAACTGGCTGACCGTGCCGTTACGACCCGGTACGCCTTCATAGATCACCACCGAGGCGGCCGTCTTGCCGGATGCACTGGCAAAGTTGGCCAGCAGATTGAGCACGCCGCCATTGCTGAAACGCTCGCCCATCATGTGACCATTCGCGGTGAGCACCAGTTGCGCGCTCTTGTCCATGGTGGCGAACACCCGGCGCGCCTTGAGCGCGTCGATGAAACTGCTGTTCGACAATGGCGTGCCGGTTGGAATCAAGACGCCCGTGCGATTGGTGTAGGACGCGCCCCAGTTCGCGCAATGATTGTCCTGGTCGCTACTGAAGGCGACGTGGTAACCGGCTTCCAGCGCCTTGTTGCAGGCGCCTTCGTAATTGCTGCGGCCAGTTTCCGATTCCGTCGTGTTGACTGAAAAGGCGGAGCTGTTGAGCACTTCGCACATTGTCATGACGTCGTCGCCATCGGCCGTGTATCCCAGCGGTACGCCATTGACGAGGAATTGCCCGCTCGTGGCCGGGTGATTGAACTGACCGACCCAGCCGCGCTGCCGCATTAAAGTGTACAGGCCGGCATAGTCGCCCTTCGGCGTCAGCGTGTCGGCGATCAACTGGCCGCTGGCATTGCTTTCCCATCCCAGCAGTTCGGGCGTGTTGAAGATATTCATGTGCCCGCCATTGTTGATGACGCCCCACTCCAGGCCGTACACGGCGAGAAAGGCGGGGTGGGCGGCGTTGAAGTCGGTGGCCGCCTTCAGCCCGGACTGATACAGGGCCTTGGCCTTGACCGGGTCGGCCGCCGTGTTGGTGCTGTCGGAACCGTCGAACATGTGGTTGTGCTCCGATGCCATCAGAATATCCAGGCCGCGATTCATCGCATAAGCATACGCGTCGGTCGGACCAAAGGCGCCGCTTTGCGGGGCTTGCGCGCCCACACAACTGGCCAGATTGCCGCCGCCGTCGCTGTGGTTGGTCTGGCTGTGCAGATTGCCGAAATATACGGTGTAGGGCAAGGCGGCCGGCGCCGGCGCCGACAGTGCGACGGCGTCGACCCTGGCGCCGGCGCCAGCCTTGGCGTGAATGGCGGGAATGGCGGACGTCGCCAACGGGGCAAACCGGGGCATCGCCGGCGCCTCCGCTTGCCCAAGCGCCATGTCCCAGCTTTGCTCGACGAGTTCGTCGTCGGCGGCGGCGGCCAGCACTCTATCCACGCCCTCCTCCGACAATTCGGATGCCTTGCCCTTGCTTGTTGCATCGTTCGCCACCGCCCGCATGCGCACCTGATAGACACCATCGGGCAGCGTCAGTCCATCCGCCCTGCCCGACCACGCGATTTTGACGTCGACCGGACGCTGAAACAGACGCTCGACGCCGTGCCAGCGCCGCAGCACCTGCCCGCTGGCATTGAGCAATTCGAGGCGCCAGGTGACGTCTTGCGCGCGCTCCACCGTCGGATAGTCGAAGGCCAGGGTAAAGGTGCGCGCCTCTTGCTGCTCACCCGTGGCAAGCGCGTCGGCTACATAGGGCACGTGCAGCGTGGCATCGAATTCCCGATGTTCGGAGGCGATATCCGAGGCCTGGGCGGGAGCGGAAAAGGCCAGCAACATCGCTAGCCGGGGAAGCATTTTATGGGTATTCGAACTGCGCATAATTTTCTCGTTAACAAGTGGTTTTAGAATCGACATCACGCCGAAACGCTACGCGCCGTCATGAACGATGCGGCGCGTAGCGCGGTCGTGAACGGGCCCATCAGTACCGGCCGTCGACGCGCCTCACTCGCTGCGCCGCGCCCGAGCCCAATTGCTCATCGATGCCGCCCACCGTCGCTGTTCCGGCCATACTTGATACATTGGAAAAAGTTTCCTTTACCAAATATTCAATTGTGCCAACTATGCATGACGTCCAGATGACATACAAATTCGAATTTACTGCTCCATTTATATCGAATGGATATAAATTCGAAGCTATGGAGAAGGAGCTTGGGTTTCCGGGGCACGCGCCTGAGTCGGACGCGAATGGAAGCCCCCGAATGCAGCGATGTGAAATAAGGAGGGGGTGACGGATGTTGCGAATATGCCTAAATTGTCCATATTGAGACAGGCATCGAGACCCGTATTACGGCACAGGGGGACAAGGACGGGGAGCAGCAAGCGAAGCATGCGGCGCGGAAGCAAGGGCTCGCGCGCCGCATGGCGTGAAACAGCTTCGCTGGCGCGGCGCCCGCTCTCTGCTCAGTGCGGCGCCGGCTTGGGCGGCAGGGCCCACTGCAAACCCCGCGTGATGATCGCGGGGAACACCGTCAAATGATCCTCGTCGGCGATCACCTCGGTTTTCACATGCAAGCTGGGATAATGCCGGGATGCCAGCGCGGCCGTGAAGGTGCGCAGATCGCGCAGCATATCGTCGTCGTCGTTGGCCAGGTAGCGGGGATTGTTCGTACCGGGGCGAATGGTCTCGAAAGCGCCGGCGGCAAAATAGATGTTGGCGGGCAAGTCCTTGTGCGCGGCCGCGAAGATTTTTTCGCGCTTGAACATGACCTTGTTGTCAAACCACAGTGAGGGGCTGCCAAGAATATAGTGATCGAACATCGTCGGCGCATTCAACAGAATATCGACGCCCAGCAAAGAGCCATAGGAATGGCCCACGAACACCTTGCGGCGCATGTCGGCGCGGTAGTTCGCCTCAATCAGCGGAAACACTTCATCGGCGAGAAAATGCCGGTAACCTTCCGCCTCGCCGAACTTCGCTTCGCGGCCCGGCATGTCGGACGCCATGCCAGCTCTGCGCGTGGGCGTGTAGTCGCGGCGACGGCTGTATTCCGGCGTGTCGCCCTTGCCGTAAGACAGGCCGACCAAGATGAAGTCTTCGATGCGCTTGCCGTGATTTCCCACCCGGCGCGCGATCGAGCGTATCAGCGGGAAGCCATAATTTGCGTCGGTAACGAACAGCACCGGGTAGCGG
>DMYQ01000097.1:0-3165 GCA_003482555.1 Janthinobacterium sp.
GGCCCAGGCCCAGGCCCAGGCCACCACGGCCGAGGTGGTCGATCCGGCCGAATTCAACCGCATCCGCATCAAGACGGAGGGCCTGGAAGAGTCGATCGAGGCGAACGGCTTCAAGAGCCTGAAGGTGTCCGGCTATGTCGATCCGACCTATATCTTCAACCGCAACGCGAAGACTTCCAGCTTTGTTTTTTTGAACAATAACAGCAACATCAACGGTTCCGGCGAGAGCTTCGGCTACGACAATACCTTCTTTGGCAGCGGCATGCTGAACCTGGAAAAGGAACTCGAAGGGGGCACCAAGCTGAAGCTGACCTTCATGCCCAGCAAGGGCGCGGCTTCCGGCTATAACTTCGGCAACCTGGTGCACGAGGCGAGCATGACGATCCCGCTGGGCGACCTGAGCACGCGCCTGCTGGTCGGTCAGTTCCCGGACTGGACCGGCTACGAGGCGATCCCGTCGAACTTGAACAAGCTGATCACCCACAACCTGCTGTTCGACTTTTCGGCGGCGAACTTTTACACGGGCGCCGGTGTCGAATTCGTGCGCGGGCAATGGGATACCAAGATCCTGGTCGGCAACCTGAACCGCAGCCGCATCGACACCGGCAAGCAGCAAACGCCGGGCCTGTTCTACCGGGTCGACTACGCCAAGGGCGAATTCAATGGCTTCGGCTTTTCCGGCATCCACTCCGGCTTCGACGACAAGGTGCAGTTCGGCCGGGTCGACATGGTGGAAGCGGACGGCTATTACACGCGCGGAGACTGGAACTTCCAGGGCCAGTTGTCCTACGGTCGCCAGGGCGCCACCGCCGCGAACGGCTACAGCACCGACAAGCAGAACTGGTACGGCCTGTCGACCCTGGCCTCGTTCAAGATCACGCCGCGGCTGGAAAGCATCGCCCGCTTCGACTATATCAACAACCGGCGCAACGGCGGCGGCGTGTTCGGCTCGACCTTCGGCGCCGGCCCCTGCATCGACACCACGGGCGCGCCGGCCAATTGCCCGGACGGCCGCAACGGCTTCGGCTCCGGCATGGTCTTCGACGGCGCCAACTGGGTGGTGCTCGACCCTGGCAGCGGCAGCAACCGCTACGCCCTGTCGCTGGGCTTGAACTACGCGCTGATGCCGGGCGTGAACGTGAAGGGCGAGTACCGCTACGACCGCTCGTCGGCAAACGTATTCGTGACCTCGGACGGCGACTACCGCCGCGACAACCATGTGGTCGGCGTCTCGACCGTCCTGAGTTTTTAAGCATTGAGGAGTTTGAAATGACAACAACACTGTGGCATGAGCGCGCCGGCGCCTTGAAAATCGACGGTCGCGCCTTCATCGGCGGCCAGCGCGTGTGGGCCAAATCGGAGCAGCGCTTCGACGACCTGTCGCCGCTCGACGGCCGCAACCTGGGGCCGGTGGCGCGCTGCGACAGTGTCGACGTCGACCTGGCCGTGGCGGCGGCGCGCGCCGCCTTCGAGGACAGGCGCTGGGCCGGCAAGTCGCCAGCCCAGCGCAAGCGCGTACTGATCAAGTTCGCCGACCTGGTGCAAAAGTACGGCCCCGAACTGGCGCTGCTGGAAACCCTGGACATGGGTAAACCGATCAAGTACAGCGCCAGCGTCGACGTCGGCGCCACCGCCAACTGCCTGCGCTGGTATGGCGAGGCGGTCGACAAGATCTACGACGAGATCGCGCCGACGGCGGCCAACAGCCTGGCCCTGATCACGCGCGAGCCGGTCGGCGTGGTGGCCGCCATCGTGCCGTGGAATTACCCGATGATCATGGCGGCCTGGAAGATCGCGCCGGCCCTGGCGGCCGGCAACAGCGTGATCTTGAAGCCGTCCGAAAAATCGCCTTTGACGGCGCTGCGCCTGGCCGAAATCGGCCTCGAAGCGGGCTTGCCGCCGGGCGTGTTCAACGTCTTGCCCGGCTACGGCCACGAGGCCGGCGCCGCCCTGGCGCTGCACATGGACGTCGACTGCATCGGCTTCACCGGCTCGACCCGGACCGGCAAGCTGATCTTGCAGATGGCCGGCCAGTCGAATTTGAAGCGGGCCTGGACCGAGTTGGGCGGCAAGTCCGCCAACATCGTCTGCGCCGACTGTCCCGACCTGGACGCGGCCGTCGCCGCCGCCATCGGCTCGATTTATTTCAACCAGGGCGAGAGCTGCAACGCGCCCTCGCGCCTGTTCGTGGAAGCCTCGATCAAGGACGCCTTCCTGGAAAAGGCGCTGGCCATGATGCCCAGCTTCCAGCCCGGCGACCCGCTCGATGAGGCCACCGTGATGGGCGCCATCGTCGACGCCACCCAGCTGAAAACGGTGATGGCTTACATCGACGCCGGCAAGAACGAGGGTGCGCAATTGCTGTCGGGCGGGCAGCGGGTGCGCGCCGACAGCGGCGGCTACTTCGTCCAGCCGACCCTGTTCGACGGGGTCGACAGCGGCATGACGATCGCGCGCGAAGAGATCTTCGGGCCGGTGCTGTCGGTGCTCAGCTTTACCGACATCGGCGAGGCCGTGAAGCAAGCCAACGCGACGCCGTTCGGCCTGCAGGCCGCCGTCTGGACCGCCAACATCAGCAAGGCGATCCAGACCGCGCGCGCGCTGCGGGCCGGCACGGTGCACGTCAACCAGTACGACGGCGACGACATCACGGTGCCTTTCGGCGGCTACAAGCAGTCCGGCAACGGGCGCGACAAATCGCTGCACGCCTTCGACAAGTACACCGAGCTGAAGACCACCTGGATCCAGATCGGCTAGGCCGCAAGCCGGGGGCGAAGCGATCCCCGCTCACCGTTCGAGGGAAGAGAGAATGAGTACAAACGACACGGCGGCGTCGGTTGCCTGGCATCAGGGCGAGCTGGCGCAGCGGGGCATCAAGTATGTGTTCGCCCAGTTCACCGATATCCACGGTTCGGCCAAAGGCAAGCTGATTCCGCTGGCGCACCTGGGCGGCATCGTCCACCCGGGCGCCGGCTTTTCCGGGCCGTCGATATGGGGCACGGGCTTGCCGCGCAGCGGCGTGCGCTCCGAATATTACGGCCGCGCCGACCTGGACACGCTGCAAGCCATGCCCTGGCTGCCCGGCTACGCGCGGGTGGTGCTGGACGGTCACGTCGCCGGCGCGCCTTTCGACCTTTGCCCGCGCCAGATACTGCGGCGCCAGGT
>DMYQ01000097.1:3286-4714 GCA_003482555.1 Janthinobacterium sp.
TTCCTGCTGCAAAAGGGCGCCAACGGCGCCGAGTCCGAACCCGGCGACAGCCTGGAAAAGCCATCCTACGACACTAAAAGCCTGCTGCGCCGGCGCGGCTTCCTGGAAAAGCTGACGGCCTCGCTGGACGCCTGCGGCCTGGGCGTGTTCCAGATCGACCACGAAGACGCCAGCGGCCAGTTCGAAGTCAATTACCACTATGCGGACGCCCTCAAGGCGGCCGACAATTTCATGCTCTTCAAGATGGCGGCGCAGCACATCGCCGAAGAGGAAGATCTGATTTTTTCGATGATGCCGAAACCCTTTGCCGACCGCCCCGGCAGCGGCTTGCACTTTCACCTGTCGCTGGCCGACGCCGACGGCCGGCCGCTGTTCTCCGCCGATGGCGGCGCCGACGAGCGCGGTCTGGGCTTGTCGCCGCTGGCCTACCACTTCATGGCCGGCCTGCTGCGCCACGCGCCGGCGCTGACGGCCCTGTGCGCGCCCACGGTCAATTCTTACAAGCGGCTGATGTGCGGCGAATCGCTGTCCGGCACCAGTTGGGCGCCGGCCTTCATCGGCTACGGCGACAATAACCGCACCACGGTCGCGCGCGTGGTCTACAAGCGCATCGAATGGCGCCTGCCCGACAGCGCCGCCAATCCCTACCTGGCCCTGGCCGGCGTGATCGCCGCCGGCCTGGACGGCGTCGATGGCGCGCTCGACCCGGGCGCGCCGGTGAACCTGGACGTCTACCAGATGACGGCCGCCGAGCGCGCCGAACTGGGGCTGCACCTCTTGCCGCAAAACCTGGGCATGGCGGTCGCCGCCCTGCGCGGCGACGCGACGCTGGCGCAAGCCCTGGGCCGGGAATTCGTGGACCAATACGCGGCCCTGAAAAGCGCCGAGTGGATCGAGTACAGCCAGCAGGTCAGCGCCTGGGAAACGGCGCGCTACCTGGAAAGGTTTTGACGCCATGTTGAGCAAACGCGAAACCCAGCTCACCGCGGGCTCTTACTACGAGGCCAGCGTGGCGCGGCCGGCGCCGCTGGCGGCCCTGGCCGGCCGCGTCACGGCCGACGTCTGCATCGTCGGCGGCGGCTTTGCCGGCCTCTCGGCGGCACTGGAATTGCGCGCGCGCGGCTACACGGTGGCGCTGCTGGAGGCGCAAACGGCGGGCTGGGGCGCATCCGGGCGCAACGGCGGCCAGGCCATCGTCGGCTTCGCCAGCGACGCCGCCACCGAGGCCCAGTTCGCGCCCGACGACGCGCGCCGCGCCTGGCACATGACGGTGGAGGCGCTGGCCCTGCTGCGCCAGCGCATCGCCACGCACGCCATCGATTGCGACTTCGTGCCCGGTTACCTGAGCCTGGCGGTCGGCGTCCGCAAGGCGCGCGAACTGGCGCGCGCGACGGAAAGCCTGGAGCGCCGCTACGGGTACACGATGCA
>DMYQ01000097.1:4780-13138 GCA_003482555.1 Janthinobacterium sp.
CTCAAATACTGCCTGGGACTGGCGCGGGCCGCGCTGGCATCCGGCGTGCAAATGTTCGAAGGCTCGCCCGTGGTCGCCATCGAAAGGGGAGCGCGGCCCGTGGTCAGGACGCTGCGCGGCGAAGTCGCTTGCGACTTCGTGGTCTTGGCCGGGAACGTCTATCTGGACCAGTTCGGCAAGGCGGTGGCGCCGGAAATCAACCAGCGCATCATGCCGGTGGGGACTTACATCATCGCCACCGAGCCTATGGACGAGGCACGCGCCGACGCCCTGATACGCCAGCGCGCCGCCGTCTGCGACACCAACTTCGCGCTCGACTATTTCAGGCCGACGGCGGATCACCGCATGCTGTTCGGCGGCCGCGTCAGCTACAGCGGCGCGACCCCGTTCAAGCTGATGGCCAGCATGCGCGCGCGGATGCTGGCCGTGTTCCCGCAACTGGCCGACCTGGCCGTGCCGCACGCCTGGGGCGGTTTTGTAGACATCACCATGAACCGCGGCCCCGACTTCGGCCGCCTGGGCTCCAATATCTACTATCTGCAGGGCTTTTCCGGCCACGGGCTGGCCCTGACCGGCATGGCCGGCAAGCTGGTGGCAGAGGCGATCGCCGGCCAGGCTGGCCGCTTCGACCTGCTGGCGCGCCTGAAACACCACGCCTTCCCGGGCGGGCCGGCCCTGCGCACGCCGGCGCTGGTGCTGGGCATGCTGTACCACCGCCTCAGGGACATGCTGTGAGCGGGCTGTCAACCACCGCCTCAACCTAGGAGAACGACATGACGCAAGCGATGCGCGACTTCCTGCGCGAACGGAACATCCACGAAGTCGAATGCGTGATCGCCGACATGACCGGCATCGCCCGCGGCAAGATCCTGCCCAAGGATCTGTTCCTCAACGGGGGGGAAATGCGGCTGCCGAAAAGCGTGCTGCTCAACACCGTCAACGGCGAGCAGCCGAACAATCTTCCCTACGTCGGCGCCACCGACCCGGACATGATCTGCGTGCCCGACCTGGCCACGATCCGGGTCGTGCCCTGGGCCGCCGAAGCGGTGGCGCTGGTGATCCACGACTGCGAGAATTTCGACGGCAGCCCGGTCGGCCTGTCGCCGCGCGCGGTGCTGCGCCAGGTCTTGAAGCTGTACGCGGGGCGCGGCTGGCAGCCGGTGGTGGCGCCGGAGATGGAATTCTATCTGGTGGCGCGCAACAGCAATCCGCACGAACCGCTGCTGCCGCCGCTGGGCCGCAGCGGCAAGCCGGAGTCGGGCCGGCAGTCGTATTCCATCGACGCCGTCAACGACTTCGACCCCTTCTTCCTGGAGCTGTCCTCGTTTTGCAAGCTGCACCAACTGGGCGTGGAAACCCTGATCCACGAAGCCGGCGCCGGCCAGATGGAAATCAACTTCGCCCACGGCGACGCGCTGGAACTGGCAGACCGCGTCTTCCTGTTCAAGCGCGCCGTGCGCGAGACGGCGCTGCGGCACGGCATCTTCGCCACCTTCATGGCCAAGCCCATGGAGACCGAGCCGGGCAGCGCCATGCACATCCACCAAAGCCTGCTCGACGCGGCCAGCGGCGCCAACATCTTCAGCCAGGCGGACGGCGGCCCCAGCGCCCTGTTTTTCAACTACATCGCCGGCCTGGAAAAATACCTGCCGCCGGCCACCCTGCTGCTGGCGCCGCACGTCAATTCCTACCGCCGCCTGTCGCGCTTCATGTCGGCGCCCACCAATGTGCACTGGGGTTACGACAACCGCACTTGCGGCATCCGCATCCCGAATTCGACGCCGGCCAACCGCCGCGTTGAAAACCGCGTCCCCGGCGTCGACGTCAACCCCTACCTGGCGATGGCCGCCACCCTGGCCTGCGGCTACCTGGGCATGGCGGAAGGCTTGACGCCGTCGGCGCCCAGCGCCGACAGCGCCGAACACGTGCACGACCAACTGCCGCGCAACCTGGAAGACGCGATCCTGCGCCTGCGCCAGTGCGAGCCGCTCAGCGAGATACTGGGCGAGTTATTCGTGCGGGCTTTTTGCGAAGTCAAGGAGCTGGAGTTTGAAACCTACAGCCGCGTCATCAGCTCGTGGGAGCGCGAGCATCTTATGCTGCTGGTGTAGCCATGACGACCCGCCACGGCATCAACCGGGAAGCGGCGCTGGCGCTGGCCGGCGCCGAACGGGCGCATTTCGAGCGCAACAACCCGGCCTCGCGGGCGCTGGCCGCGCGCGCCGCCGGGCACCTGCTGTTCGGCGTGCCGATGCACTGGATGCGCGACTGGTCGACGCCGTTCGCCCTGACCGTGCGCGAGGCCAGCGGCGCCCGCTTCAGCGACGCCGACGGCCACGACTACATCGATTTTTGTCTGGGCGACACCGGCGCCATGTTCGGCCACGCGCCGGCGCCGGTGGCGCGCGCCATCGCGCGCCAGGCCACGCGCGGCTACACGGCGATGCTGCCGTCGGAAGACGCGGTCTGGGTGGCGGAAGAGCTGGCGCGCCGCTTCGGCCTGCCGTTCTGGCAGTTCGCGCTGTCGGCCTCGGACGCCAACCGCTTCGTCTTGCGCTGGTTGCGGGCGGCCAGCGGGCGCGCCAAGATCCTGGTCTTCAACGGTTGCTACCACGGCACCGTGGACGAAGTCTTCGTCGACCTGGTCGATGGCGCGCCGCGCCAGCGCGCCAGCCTGCTGGGCCAGGTGAGCGACTTGACCGAGCACACCGTGGTGGTCGAGTTCAACGACTTGGCGGCCCTGGAGGCGGCTTTGGCCGCGGGCGACGTGGCCTGCGTGCTGGCCGAACCGGTGCTGACGAATATCGGCATGGTGCCGCCGCAGCCCGGCTACTGGGCGGCGGCGCAAGACATCATGCGCCGCCACGGCACCCTGCTGGTGATCGATGAAACCCACACCATCAGCAGCGGGCCGGGCGGCTACGCGCGGGCGCACGGCATGAGGCCGGACGCGCTGGTGCTGGGCAAGCCGGTCGGCGGCGGCCTGCCGTGCGCCGTGTACGGCTTCACGGGCGAGCTGGCGGCCCGCGTCGAACAGGCGAAACGGGCCGCGCCGGCCGGGCATTCCGGCATTGGCACCACCCTGACGGCGAACATGTTTACGCTGGCGGCGATGCGCGCCAATCTGGAAGAAGTGATGAGCGAGGCGGCCTACGCCACCATGTTCGCGCAGGCGGGGCGGCTGGCGGCGGGCTTGCGCGCCATCCTGGCCGCGCGCGGGCTGCCGTGGTGCGTGACGCAAGTGGGGGCGCGCACCGAATTCCAGTTCGCGGCCACGGCGCCGCGCAACGGGACGGAGGCGGGCGCCATGCTGGACCCCGAGCTGGAACAGCTGATCCACCTGTACCTGCTCAATCGCGGCATCCTGATCACGCCCTTCCACAATATGCTGCTGGTGTGTCCGCAAACGGAAGCCGCCGATGTCGACCGCCTGTTGCGGGTGTTCGACGCCTGCCTGGCCGCGCTCGTCTAACGGAGCGTCAGAAGCAGTGTTCCTGGGCCGGGAAGCTGCCGTCCTTGACCGCGCCGACGTAGGCCATGACGGCGGCGTCGATGCTGCTCTGGCCTTCCATGAAGTTTTTCACGAAGCGGGCTTTGCGGCCCGGGAACACGCCCAGCAGATCGTGCATCACCAGCACCTGGCCGGAACAGTCCGGACCGGCGCCGATGCCGATGGTGGGAATGGCCAGCAATTCGGTCACTTCCTTGCCCAACTGGGAAGGGATCGCTTCCAGCACCAGCATGACGGCGCCGGCCGCCTGCAGCTTGAGGGCGTCGGACTTGAGCGTGTCGGCGCTTTCGATGGTCTTGCCCTGCACCCGGTAACCGCCCAGCTGATGCACCGATTGCGGCGTCAGGCCCAGGTGGGCGCACACCGGCACCGAGCGATCGGTGAGGAATTTGACGGTGTCGGCCAGCCAGGCGCCGCCTTCCAGCTTGACCACGTGGGCGCCGGCCTGCATCAGGAGCACCGCGTTGTGGAAAGCCGACTCCGGCGTGCCGTAGGCGCCGAAAGGCAGGTCGGCGACGATCATGGCGCTCTTGCCGCCGCGGGCGACGGCCGCCGTATGGTAGGCGATTTCAGCGACCGTGACGGGCAGGGTCGACTGGTGGCCGTTGCAGACCATGCCCAGCGAGTCGCCGATCAGCAGCACTTCGACGCCGCAGCGTTCCATTAGCGTGGCGAAGCTGGCGTCGTAGCAGGTCAGCATGCTGATCTTTTGACCCGAAGCGCGCAGGGTGTTCAGGACGGGGATGGTGACGGCCTTGCTGATGACGGCTTTCGGCTGGGCCGGGGTCGGCGTTGCGCTTTCCTTCGCCGCCAGTTCCGTTCCTTGCAAATATGTAGACATGGGTTTCCTCTGAATTAAACAATGGTGGGCGGCGTCTGCCGCCGCTGGTTTTTAGCGGCTTGAAACGACGTTCAATCCACCCTGGCGATGGTTTGTCCGGCGACGGCATCGAGGAAGCGGCGCGCCGGGCCGCGCCCGGGGATGGCGATGTCGGGCGCCAGTTCCAGCAGCGGCACCAGCACGAAGGCGCGTTCGCAGATGCGCGGATGCGGCACTTGCAGCGTCGGTTCGTCGATGTGCTCCGGGCCGTACAGCAGCAAATCCAGGTCCAGGGTGCGCGGCGCGTTGCGGTAGGGGCGCTCGCGGCCGTGCGCCAGTTCGATGCCGTGCAGGGCTTGCAGCAAGTCCAGCGCCGCCAGGCTGGTGTCGATGCGGACCACGGCGTTGATGTAGTCGTCGCCGCCGGCGTCCAGCGGCGCCGTGCGGTACAGGCTGGAGAACGCCAGCACGGCGCTGCCCGGCATGCGCCCGAGGCGGGCGATGGCGTCCCTCACGTTGCCGCGGGCGTCGCCCAGGTTGGCGCCGACGCCGATATAAGTCAGCGTGTTCAAGGGCTTCACTCGCCGGTGCTGCCGCTGGTGAGTTTGCTGCGCGTGCCGCGCCGCGGCGCGCGCTTCTTCTTGGCGCCCGGCGCCGTCACGCCCGCGTTGGCCAGCAAATCTTCGCGGGTCTCTTCATCGCCCTCGTAGAATTCGGTCCACCATTCGCCGATCTCGGCCTCGATTTCGCCCGAGGCGCAGCGCAGCAGCAGGAAGTCGTAACCGGCGCGGAAGCGCGGATGTTCGAGCAGCTTGTGCGGTCCCTTGCCGACGCGGCGCTCGAAGCGCGGCTGCATGGCCCAGATGTCGCGCATGTCGGAGCCGATCTTGCGCTGCAGGGCCAGCTTTTCCGTTTGCGAATCGAGCACGTCGTCGGCCGCCAGGTGCAGGGCGGGGATGGGGAACTCGCCGGCGGCGCGGTAAGCCGTCCACTTTTCCAGCACCTGGTGCCAGAGCAGGGAAGCGAACAGGAAGCCGGGCGAGACGGTCTTGCCGGCCATGATGCGGGCGTCCGTGGCGTCCAGCGCCAGGGTGACGAACTTCACGCCCAGGGGCTGCTCCAGCACCACGTCGAGCAGCGGCAGCAGGCCGTGGTGCAAGCCTTCCTTGCGCAGTTGTTGCAGGCAGGCCAGGGCGTGGCCGCTCATCAAAAGCTTGAGCATTTCATCGAACACGCGCGGCGCCGGCACATTGTTGATCAGGGGCGCCATGATGGGGATGGGCGCGGCCGTGTGCTGTTCGATGGTGAATTTCAGGCGCGCCGCGAAGCGCACCACGCGCAGCATGCGCACCGGGTCTTCGCGGTAGCGCGCTTCCGGGACGCCGATGATGCGCAGGGTCTGGGCGCGAATGTCGGCGATGCCGCCGTGGTAGTCCAGCACTTCCTGGGTGGCCGGGTTGTAGTACATGGCGTTGATGGTGAAGTCGCGCCGCAGCGCGTCTTCGTGCATCAAGCCGAAGGTATTGTCGCGCAAGACGCGGCCATGCTCGTCCTTGGGCGCGGAGTCGGCGCCGGCGCCGCGGAAGGTGGTCACCTCGAGCAAGTCCTGGCCGAACATCACGTGCACGATCTGGAAGCGCTTGCCGATGATGAAGGCGCGCCGGAACAGGCGCTTGACCTGTTCCGGGGTGGCGTTGGTGGCGATGTCGAAGTCTTTCGGCTTGACGCCCAGCAGCAGGTCGCGCACGGCGCCGCCGACGACGTAGGCCTGGAAGCCCGCTTCCTGCAGGCTGCTGGTGACGCGGATCGCGTTCGAGGACACCAGCTTGGGATCGATGCCATGCTCCTGCGGCCCCAGCACGACGGCCACGGTGGTGTCGCGGACGGCTTCTTTGACGCCCAGAATCTTGCGGATGAATTTTTTAATCATTGAATAAATGGAGTGATGGCCAGCCGTGGAGTTGTGCGTGTGCTGTCAGCGCGGCGTTGGGATTGGTCGCGACAGGGTGGGTGACGACGGACAGCAGGGGTATGTCGTTGTGCGAATCGCTGTAGAAATGGCTGCGCTCGAAGCCGTCCAGGGTCTTGCCCATGCCGGCCAGCCAGGCGTGGGTGTGGCTGACCTTGCCGGCCCCCTGGGTCGGCGTGCCGAGCAGCTTGCCGGTCGGGCGGCCGTCCGCGTCCAGTTCGGGCGTGGCGGCGATCAGGTGATGCACGCCCAGGGCGGCGGCGATGGGCGCCGTGACGAAGGCGTTGGTGGCCGTGATGATGGCCACCAGATCGCCGGCGTCCAGGTGTTTTCGCAGCAGGGCGCGGGCGGACGGGCGGATCGCCGGGGCGATCACTTCGGCCATGAAGCGGGCATGCATGGCGTCCAGTTGCGGGCGCGGGAATTGGGCCAGGGTGCCGAGCGCGAATTCGAGATATTCGACCGGGTCGAGGGTGCCGGCCTGGTATTGGGCGAAAAAGGCGTCGTTGCGGCGCGCGAAGGCGGCGCCGTCGACGGCGCCGGTGCGCACCAGGAACTGGCCCCACTCGTAGTCGGAGTCGATCGGCAACAGGGTATGGTCGAGGTCAAACAGGGCCAGGTTCATCATTCTTTCGCTTCCGCCTGCAGCAACTCGCGCAGAAGCGGCAAGGTGATCGGGCGTTGGGTTTCCAGGGAGTATAGGTCGAGCGAGTCCAGCATGGTCGACAGCGAGCGCATGTCGCGTCGAAAATGGGACAGCAGGTAGGGTAACACGCCGGGCGACAAGGTCAAGCCGCGGGTGGCGGCGGCATGGCTCAGGGCGGCGATTTTTTCGTCGTCGGTGAGGCCGTGGATCTGGTAGATCAAGCCCCAGCCCATGCGCGTGCGCAAGTCTTCGCGCACCGGCAGCACGGCCGGCGGCACGGCGCCGCTGCACACCATGAAGGCGTTGTTGGCGCGGATTTCATTGAACAGGGCGAAGGCGTCGATTTGCGACACGGGCGAGAGCTTTTCGCAGTCGTCGAGCATGTACAGGTCGACCTCGGGCGAGTAGACGAATTCCGATTCGATGGAAAACGGTGAAATGTAGCGGGCCGCCGGGGTGTTGCCCAGTGCTTGCAGCAGATGGGTCTTGCCGGCGGCGACCTGGCCCCACAGGTAGGCGAAATGTTCGCGCGAGGTGCGCGCGGCGAACTGGCGCATCAATTGCGCCACCTCGGCATTCTGTCCAACCTCGAAAGAATCGAGGCTGTGCGCCTGGTCCGCGCCTAAATCGAGCACCAGTTGTTTCATGGCGTGCGCCTTGTTCTAGTGGTATGCATAACTTCAGGCATTATAGAAGCTGCTGCGCAGGTAGTGGCGGCGAAGGTGCTTAAAAGCGACCATTAAGATGGCGGAAGCGGGTAAAGCCAGCAAAACGCCGACGAATCCGAACAATTGGCCGAAGGCGAGCAGGGCGAAGATGACGGCCAGCGGGTTCAGGCCGATGCGTTCGCCGACCAGGCGCGGGGTCAGGAAGAAGCCTTCCAGCACCTGGCCGCAGCCGTAGATGACGGCCACCGAGATGACGCCGCTCCAGTCGGAAAACTGCAGCACGGCGGCGATCAGGGCCAGGATCAGGCCCAGGCCGAAACCGAGGTAGGGGATGAACACCAGTAAACCGGTGATGATGCCGACCGGCAGGGCGACGTCGAAGCCGGCCGCCATCAGGGCCACCGAGTAATAGACGGCCAGCACCAGCATGACCAGCAACTGGCCGCGCAGGTATTGCGCCAGCAGGGTGTCGACTTCGCGCGCCATGCCCAGGGTCTGGCCCAGCCAGCGCCGCGGCACGGCGCCGGCGACGCGCGCCAGCATGTGGTGCCAGTCGAGCAGCAGGTAAAACAGCAGCACGGGTATCAAGACCAGGGTGGCCAGCCAGCCCAGCACGGCGGTGCCGCCGATGCGGGCCGAGGCCAGGGCGGCGCGCCAGATTTCATCGCCGCTGGCGGCCATCTGTTGCGACAGGATGTTGCGGATGCCGGTGCCGTCGAGCTGCACCTTGATGCCCATTTCCTG
>DMYQ01000097.1:13334-15135 GCA_003482555.1 Janthinobacterium sp.
GCGAGGATGGCGGCGGCCAGGAAAGGGGTGAGCACGGGGCCGAGCGCCACCAGCAGCAGCAAAAACGCGAGCCAGACTCCGACCCAGAATGCCGTTTGTTTTTGTTCCGCGGTGAAGGGAAATGCCATGGAATATGTGGTCCGTGTTAAAAAAAGGCGGGGTGGACGGGGCATTTTGATAAAATAGCGGATTGTCCGGCTTTGCACGCGCGCGTGCGAATCGGTTGCCGCCCTCTATTTTACCGCCTCCGCTGCCACACACCATGACCCACACTACGAATGTTTCCCTTTCCTACCGCGATGCCGGCGTCGATATCGATGCGGGCGACGCCCTGGTCGAAGCCATCAAACCGTTTGCCAAGCGCACCATGCGCGAAGGCGTGATGGGCGGCATCGGCGGCTTTGGCGCGCTGTTCGAGATCAGCAAGAAGTACAAGGAACCGGTGCTGGTGTCGGGCACCGACGGCGTGGGCACCAAGCTCAAGCTGGCGTTCGAGTTGAACCGNNTTCCTCGACTATTTCGCGTGCGGCAAGCTCGACGTGCCGACCGCGACCGACGTCATCAAGGGGGTGGCCAAGGGTTGCGAGCTGGCCGGCTGCGCGCTGATCGGCGGCGAAACGGCGGAAATGCCGAGCATGTATCCGGCCGGCGAATACGACCTGGCCGGCTTCGCCGTGGGCGCCGTGGAAAAATCGAAAATCATCGACGGCAAGAAGATCGCGCCGGGCGACGTGGTGCTGGGCCTGGCTTCCTCGGGCGTGCATTCGAACGGTTACTCGCTGGTGCGCAAGATCATCGACCTGGTCAAGCCGGATCTGGAAGGCGACTTCCACGGCCGCAAGCTGGCCGACGTGCTGATGGAGCCGACCCGCATCTACGTCAAGCCTTTGCTGGCGCTGATGGAGACGATGGAAGTGAAGGGCATGGTGCATATCACCGGCGGCGGCCTGGTGGAAAACGTGCCCCGCGTGCTGCAAGAGCATCTGGTGGCCGAGCTCGACTCTTCGGCGTGGACGATGCCGCCGCTGTTCCAGTGGTTGCAGCAACATGGCGGCGTGGCCGACGCCGAGATGCACCGCGTCTTCAATTGCGGCATCGGCATGATCGTCATCGTCTCGGCCGACAACGCCGACGCCGCCTTCGCGCAACTGACGGCGGCCGGCGAGAGCGTTTCGCGCATCGGCGCCATCCGCGCCCGCGTCGGCGACGAGCACCAGACCATCGTGATCTGATTTTTCGTCCACGGCGACCATGGCGGCCTGTCCTCGCGGATCGGCCGCCATTTTTTTTCCCGCTGCGCCGTGCTGTGCAACATTTGCTAACGCTATTTACGCGCATTCGCGGGGTTTTCCTTGTGTAAAGGAGTAATATTATTCCCAAGGAGAAATGCAATGAAAATAAATATAAAAAAAGTCGCGGCGGCCCTGATGGTGGGTGCGCTGGCGCTGATCAGCTATTGCGCCTTGGCGGCGCCCGTCGACGTCGATGTGAGGATCGTCGTGCCCCGGCAACCCGTGTATGTGGAGCCCGCTCCCGTGTATGTGCAAGAAAGACCCATCTATCTGCAACAGCGGCCCGCGTATGTGGAGCACGATGACTGGTATTGGGATTGCCAAAAAGATAAGTGCAAGCAAAAGCGGAACAAGAAGGAAAAGCATCACAAGCACGACCGCGACGACGATTGAGGCCGGCGCGCATGCCGGCCGAGTCGGTTCCTGCCTGACTCGCCGCTTCGCTGACTTGCCCGACAAGCGCTGGCCTGCTTTAACTTGCAGTGCCAGCGTCGGGCAGGCGCGGATGG
>DMYQ01000098.1:0-3148 GCA_003482555.1 Janthinobacterium sp.
TAGGATAGCAGTTCCGAGGCCGATTCCGGCAGCGCGCCGTAAAACAGGGCGCCCAGGCGCGAGGCGCCGTTGCCCAGCAGGGTGGCGCTGGCGTGGGCGTCGGACGATTCCAGGATTTCCGCGTACACCTTGCCCAGCATGCCGCAATAGGTAAGGGCGATGGCCAGCACGCCGGCCGTCGGACCCAGGCCGACGATACGCACCAGCAGCAGGGCCCACACCAGTTCCGGCACGCTGCGCAGCAATACCAGCAGCCAGCGCACGCTTTGCCGCAGCAGCATGGCCGGCGTGCGCATGCGGCCCGTGCCCAGCAGCGAGATCGAGAGCCGCTCGGTGACCAGGATGGTGGCGGGGATGGCGCCCAGCAGGGCCAGGCTCAGGCCGGCGGTCGCGATGGCCACCGTTTGCCAAGTCTCGCGCAGCAGCATGCGCAAGAATTCGGGGTCGTGCGCGGGCGGCACGAAGGCGGCCAGGAAGTTGCCGGTCGCCGTCAGGCTTTGCCGGTCGAACAGGATGGACGGCTTGAATTCGCTCACCACGAGGGCCGGCCACAGTAGTAACAGGGCGAACGCCGCCATCAGCAGCCGGCCGCGCCAGGCGGGATCGGGGTGCAAGGTGGCGGCTTTGGCGGCTTTGGTGGCCTTGGCTGGCTTGGCGAAGGTGGCGGAAGCGGCGCCTGGGGATTTTTTTTGCATGCCGTCAGAAGCAGGCGCCGACGGCCAGGCCCGGGGCCGGTGCGGACGGGGCTGGCGACGGCGCCGCCGTCTCGTTCTGGTACAGGGCGGCGATCATGGCGTCGCTGACCGCTTCGCGCGGCAAATCGAACACGATGCGTCCATCCTTCAAGCCCACGATGCGGGGAAAGTGGGCGCGCGCCATGTCGACCTGGTGCAGGCTGCAGATCAGGGTGGCGCCACGGGCGGCGGCTTCTTCGCGCAGGGTGTTCAGGGTCAGTTGCGACAGGCTCGGGTCGAGCGCCGAGAGCGGCTCGTCGACCAGCAGGGCTTGCGCGTTTGACAGCAGCAGGCGGGCCAGGCCACAGCGCTGCCGTTCGCCGCCCGACAGGCGGTCGACGCGGGCATATAGTTTATCGCCCAGTTGAAAGCGCGCCAGCGCGGCCCAGGCCGCGTCCGGGTCTTGCGGCTTGAGCAGGGACAGCAGGGCTTGCCACAGTGTCCACTGCGGCAGGCGCGCCGCCAGCACGGCCGTGACGACGCGCTGGCGCGGTGGCAGCGGCGGCGTTTGCGGCGCCAGGAACAACTGGCCGCGCAAGCGCTGGCGCCGGCCCTCGGACAGCGCCCAGGGGTCGAAGCCAAAGACGGCGAAGCGCCCGCCCGCCGGCCTATGGGCGCAAGCCAGGGTCGCCAGCAGGGTGGTCTTGCCGGCGCCGGAAGGCCCGATCAGGGCCACTTGCTCGCCCTGCGCGATCGCCAGGTCGATGTCGCGCAGGGCGACGGCCCGGCCGGCGCCCGCATGGCGCACGGTCAAGCCTTGCAGGCGATAGCTGGCGGGGATGTGGGACATGGCTTACTTCTTCAGCAAGCCCGCGTTTTGCGCCGCCACCTCGATCGCCGCGTAATTCCCGGCCTTGGTCGGGATGAACTTGCTGGCCCGCTGCAAGTCGAGGATGGCCTTGTCTTGCGGGTTTTTCGGATCGAGGGCGAGGAAGGCGTCGCTGATCTTCTTGCGCAGATCGGCGTTCATGTCGGTGCGCACGCTCCAGTTATAGTCGAAATAGCCGGGGGTGGTGTAAAACACGCGCACCACGGCCGGGTTGACCTTTTTCTCGGCGATCAGTTTTTCCCACACCGAGATGTTGAGCGCGCCGGCGTCGACCTTGCCGCCCGCCACCGCCGCCACCGTGGCGTCGTGCGCGCCGGAAAAGGCGATGCGTTTCAAGTCGGTGTCCGGGTTGATGTGCGCGGCCAGCAGGAAGGAGCGCGGCATCAGGTGGCCGGAAGTGGACGACTCGGAGCCGAAGCTGAAGGTCTTGCCCTTCAAGTCTTCCAGCTTGTTGATGTCCTTTTTGGTGGTGATGAAGACCGACTTGAAGGTCTCGTCTTCGGCCCGCTGCACCAGCGGCGTGATCTGGTTCTTGCTGCGGTCCTTGGCTTGCACAAAGGTGAAGCCGCCGAACCAGACCAGGTCGATTTTCTTGTTGATCAGCGCTTCGACCGAGGCGGCGTAGTCGGTGACGGGGGTGAATTCCACCTTCATGCCGATTTTCTTTTCCAGGTATTCGCCCAGGGGCTTGAACTTGCGCTGCAATTCCGTCGGCGCCTCGTCGGGAATGGCCGACACGCGCAGCACGGTGGCCGTTTGCGCCTGGGCCGCGGCGGCGCTGAAAGCAACGACGGCGCCGAACGATGCGCGCAGCAAGGTTTTATAGCTAAAAAAATTCGTCATGGGAAAGACCTTTGCGATGGGGAAATTAAAACAGGGCGATCATAGAGCGATAGCATGCGGGGAACAAGAGCTGGCTCAGCTTTTTTGCTTGCTCATCGGGAGCGTGGCGCCGAAATTGCGGGATTCGGCTATGATAACAAAAATGTCATCAGCAGCAGCCAAACCGCGCCTTTGCGCCTTTGATACGGAGGGGCGGCGCGGCGCGCGATGGCGGTCAATCAACCACTCACGCCAACGAAGCCACCATGACCCTCACTTCGCGTTTGACCGATGTCAGCTCGCCGGCGCGCCCGCCGGCCCACGCCAGTGCCGCCATTATCGCCGAAATCGGCGCCGGCTTGCTGGCGCGGGAGGCGGCCACCTCGCCCAAATACCTGTACGACGCGCTCGGCTCCAAGCTGTTCGAAGCCATCTGCGAGTTGCCCGAGTATTATCCGACGCGCACCGAGGCCGGCATCTTCGCCCGCCACGGCGCCGACATGGCGCGCGCCATCGGCGCGGGCGGCACCCTGATCGACCTGGGCGCCGGCAATTGCGCCAAGGCGGCCAGCCTGTTTCCCTTGCTGCATCCGGCCCAATATGTGGCGCTCGACATTTCCTACGACTTCCTGCGCGAATCGCTGGACCGCTTGCAGCAGCGCTTCCCGCACATCGAGATGACGGGCCTGGGCCTGGATTTTTCCAGCCGCCTCGACCTGCCCGACAGCGTGCGCGCGGAGCGCCGCCTGTTCTTTTATCCCGG
>DMYQ01000098.1:3271-5174 GCA_003482555.1 Janthinobacterium sp.
CCGTGCTGGACGCCGCCTACGACGACGCGTTGGGCGTGACGGCGGCCTTCAACCTGAACATGCTGCGCCACCTGAACCACCTGATCGGCGCCGATTTCGACGTGCGCCAGTGGCAGCACCGGGGCTTCTTCAACGGCGCCGAAAACCGCGTCGAAATGCACCTGGAAGCGCGCTGCGACGTGAACGTCGGCTGGGACGGCGGACGGCGCCATTTCGCGCGCGGCGAACGCATCCACACCGAAGACAGCTATAAATACAGCCAGGCGCGCTTTATCGGTTTGCTGGAGCAGGCCGGCTTCGCCGCGACCCGGGTCTGGACCGATCCGCAGCAATGGTTCGCCGTCATCCACGCCCGCGTCATCGAAGACTGAGACCATGCACCCGACACAGCCGACACACCCGACCCACGACGACGCGCGCGGCTGGCGGGGCCGCTATGAAACGGTGCGCAAACGCTCGCTGATGCTGGCCGAGCCGCTCACGGACGAGGATTGCGGAGCCCAGTCGATGACCGACGCCAGTCCCGTCAAATGGCATCTGGCGCACACCACCTGGTTCTTCGAGACCTTCATCCTGGAACCCATGGAAGCGGGCTTCGCGCCCTTCCACCCGGCCTTCCGCGTGCTGTTCAACTCGTATTACAACGGCATCGGCGAAAAGCATCCGCGCGCCCGCCGCGGCTTGCTGACCCGGCCCGGCATGGCGCAGGTGCGCGCCTACCGGGCCGACGTCGACGCCCGCATGGCGGCCCTGCTGGAGGCGGTCCCGGCCGGCGCGCGCGCGCAACTGGAAAGCTTGCTGGCGCTGGGCCTGGAGCACGAGCAGCAGCACCAGGAATTGATGCTCACCGACGTCAAGCACCTGCTGGCGCAAAGCGCCCTGCTGCCCGCTTACTTCGAGGCGCCGTTCGCGGCGGCGGCGCCGGCGCCGGCGCAAAGCTGGCTGGCCTTCGACGGCGGCCTGACCGAGATCGGCTACGATGGCGCCGGCTTTTGCTTCGACAATGAACTGCCGCGCCACCGCCAGTTCGTGGCGCCCTTCGCGCTGGCCGCGCGGCTGGTGACGAATGGCGAATACCTGGCCTTCATCGAGGCTGGCGGCTATCGTGAACCGTCCCTGTGGCTGGCCGAAGGCTGGGACTGGGTGCGCAACGAGAGCCTCGACTGTCCGCTGTACTGGCAGCGCGACGGGCAGGGGGGCTGGCTGGAATTCACCCTGCTGGGCGCCCAGCCGCTCGACTTGCAGCGCCCGGCCACGCACCTGTCGCTGTTCGAGGCGGACGCTTACGCGCACTGGGCCGGCGCGCGCCTGCCGACGGAGGCGGAATGGGAGCTTGCGGCCGCCGGTGTCGCCGTCGACCGCGGCGACCTGCATCCGGCTGGCGCGCGCCGCGGCGGGCTGGAGCAAATGTTCGGCCACTGCTGGCAATGGACCAGCAGCAGTTACGCTCCCTATCCAGGCTATGCGACGGCGCCCGGCGCTCTGGGCGAATACAACGGCAAATTCATGCTCAACCAGTATGTGTTGCGCGGCTCTTCCTGCGCCACGCCGGCCGGGCACGCGCGCGCCAGCTACCGCAATTTCTTCCCGGCCGGGGCGCGCTGGCAGTTTTCCGGCATCCGCCTGGCGCGCTAGCCTTTCGGGTCCGACGGGTTGCCAGGGTCGCGCCGGCGCGCCAAGCGAATTCCTGTTTGGGCACGGCGATGAGGGGGATGCTTGACGATGTTTTAGCGCATCAATGAAATGCGCGCCGTGCGAAGCGACGGCGCGCAATTCTTGAATTCTTGGCGGCCGGGGACGTGGCCCCCGGCCTGGCGCCGCGCTGGCGCGGACGCTTGTGGCGGTGCGCCCGGCAGGGCGCAACTTACTTGGAGGTGAAAGTCCTCTACTCGCCCGACCTGGG
>DMYQ01000232.1 GCA_003482555.1 Janthinobacterium sp.
TAGTTGCGCGACTATCCAATTTCTTGTAATAATTCCCTCACTATCCCAATGGAATGACTCACCGCCGTCCATGAAGAATTTTAATATTGCCGGAGGTGCGCCTTCTTTGCTGACCTCGTGTATATGAACGGATTGTTCGTCATCGGCAATGTGGGTGGGGGCAGGTTTGACGGCCGCTGGCGGGGCTTCCATCAAG
Organism: Janthinobacterium sp.; assembly: GCA_003482555.1. Lineage (GTDB taxonomy): Bacteria > Pseudomonadota > Gammaproteobacteria > Burkholderiales > Burkholderiaceae_D > Janthinobacterium. The sequence goes on from DMYQ01000232.1 coordinate 197, forward strand.
ACAATAATCGGGGCCGGTTTTTCCTTCGGATCATCACTGTGGCGATGCTTGTCCCACTCGTTAGGTTCCACCCGCGACAAGACATGGTCGCCCGACTTGAGTAGCAAGCTACCGCGAAAGCCGCGGCTGACCCAGACGTGCATGCGTTCGCCGTCGGCGAAGCTTACTTTATTGTGCTTTGCGGCCGTGATCAGCTTTTTGTCACGGACACAGTAGAAGTCGGATTCGGTAGCTTCCAGCGTATAGCTCTTTCCGGCGCCCAACTTGATGTCAAAAACCACATCCCGGTGCTTGCGCAGGATAACTTTAAGCTTGTCGGTGCCGCCGCCCACCCAGCATTGCACGGATTCGCCGGGAAGGTCGATGCAGTGTTCTTGAACGACCATGTCGCTATCGGTTTTTGGATTGCTTGCCGTCATCGTAATCTCGTTTTATTTGCGGTTGATCTGGTCGGCGCGGAATGATCCGCGCGACACATTGCTGAGAACAGCCTTGCCCACGCCGTCGAGCGTGCTGTCGTGTTTCTGTCCATCCCAGGCGTGCGATTGAATCGCGTCGTGTTGCAAGGCATTCTCGTCCGCGTCGACATATTCCAGATGCAAATCGCGCTTCACGGTGACGTCGGCCACATTGCTTTTCAAGTCGGGCGCCGACATGGACTGGGCGCCGGGGAAGCTGTGCGTGGCGGCGTGGGCGACGAAGGAACCGTTGGTGCCGTGTTCGATACCGGCGGCGCTGAACTTGGCATAACTGCCGCCGCCATTGATCGTGATGTCTTCCTTGGCGCTGATGATGATGCGATTACCGGTCTGCGTGATATTCAACTTCGCCAGGATATTGATACTGTCGGACAGGGCTTGCATGTCGATGTCGCCGGCGGCGGCGATCATCTTCATGCCGGCCCTCTGCACGAACAGCCTGAAGGTCTGGCGGATGCTGGCGAACAGGCTGTCGCCGCTGGCGATCGCCAGGCTCTTGCCGGTGGTGATGGCGGTGTGCAAATCGCTGGCGATGTGCGTCGATTGCGCCGTGGTCAGCGCGATGCCGGCCGGGCTGGCCAGCACCAGGTGCGGCTCGGACAATTCCGGGAAGTCGCCTCCGGCCCCTTTGATGGCGTCGTTTTGCGCCTTGATGAGGGCGGCCACGTCGGCTTGCTGCCCGCTTTTCTCTTGCGCTCCGTTTTGCTGCGCCATGCCGGCTTGCGCCTCTTGCAACTCGCGCGCCGCCGTCAGCCGTCCCACCGTCTCGCCCATGTCCTTGATCTTCGAGGCGGCGTTGTTGCGCGCCTCCGTCGTGATCAGCATGCCCTTGCCGGCCCTGGCCACGCCCCAGGCATTCGACGTCAATTCCCAGCCTTCGCCGCGGGCATCCTTGCGTCCCGCATTGTCTTCGATGCGCGTGACGTGGCCGAGCGACAACTGGCTGTGCTGGTGATCGCTTTTCAACTGCGCCTGGATGCGCCCGTTGGTGTCGTCAAGGATCAGGTGGTTGCTGCGTCCGCCCGCCGAATTGCCGCCGTTCGGGGTCAATTCGCGGCTGCGTAAACCTGTCAGCGCCTGCTGTGTCGCCAGTTTCCACGGCGGCATATTGTATTCGTTGAATGCGCCGCCAGTGGCGATGGGCCGGTCGGGATTGCCATCGAGCCATTGCACGATCACTTCCGAGGCCACGCGCGGTATCGCGGCCGCGCCCAGTTGCGCGCCCGCCCAGGAACTGGCGACGCGCACCCAGGCCGAACTCTTTTCATCGTTATTGCCTATCCTGTCCCAATGAAACTGGAGGCGGATGCGACCATATTCATCCGTATAAATGCTGTCCGGGCCGGACGGACCGACCACGGTTGCCGTCTGTGGCGCCAGGATTTTCGTGTCGGTGCTGTTGAAATTGCGGCCAGGGCGCCATGGAATCAGCTTGCGGATGCAGGTCAGCGTATTGCTGTAGTCAGCCTTGACGTCGGCTTGCTGCAAATAGTTATTGCTCGCGGTATGGCGGACGTCGAGGATCAGGAATTCGTTCTGGCCGGATTTGTTGTTGCCGCCGTAAGGGTTGTTGTCGAAATGCCCGCTCAGGCGGAACCAGCGGCCCGGCAGTACGTAGCGGTTATTGCCCTCGCCTTCGAAATGCTTGCCGGCCGCTTCCATTTCTTCCATGCGCAGCCTGGTCAGGCGGTCGCCGTCCTTGCGGCTTTTGAAACCGAGCGCGCCCACGTATTCGTAGGATTCGATATTCGGTACGGCCCCTTGCTGATTCACCGTCGGCGTGGTGCTGACGTTGATGCCGTATTGCGAGGGATTCTTGAAGTCGAAACGGGCCGCCGTCACGCTGCCCGGCATGATCTGGCGCACGGGCGACCAGTCGCCGATGCCATTTTCTTCTTCCGATCCGCCGTGGCGCTGGAAGCGGATTTCGGCGTTGCCGTCGATTTGCCGCGCCGCGATAGAATCGTCGGACAGGATCAGCTTGTGGCCGCTAGGGCTGTGCTCGTACCAATATATCCAACCGGCTGCTTCCCAGCGCCGACTGACATAATTGAAGTCCGATTCGTCGAACTGGCAGGCGTCTGTCATTGCCGGATCGTCGCCGCGCACGCGGCATTCCCATTCCGCGTTGGCGCCGTAGTCACGGAAAATGAGGTCGGTCTGCTCTTGCAGGGTCTTGTTGTGGAACAGGTAATTGTCCTTGCGCAGGCTCAGGTGTTTCAGCCACGGCGCCAGCTTACGCTTCGTAAAACGAGATGCTGCCGTTCGACTTGACCAGGC
>DMYQ01000040.1:0-8286 GCA_003482555.1 Janthinobacterium sp.
AGCCGAAGGGGTCGAAAGGCGTGCCGCGCAAGACCTTGAACCGGGGCCAGCATGCGAAACACCGGCAATATCCAGGCGCCGACGCGGATCTTGCGCGGCACGTCGGAACCGGGCTTCTTGCGCGCCAGCAGCGGCGGCGCCAAATGGAATTCCAGCTTGAAGTCGCCACCGAAGGACGTCTCGATCTGCTCGCGGAAGGCGGGCGCCGCGTGCATGCGCGCGACCTCGAATTCATCCTTGTATGCCATCACCTTGAACAGGTAGCGCGCCACCGCCTTGGTCAGCGGCGTCTTCGACTGCGCGCCGTCCACCGCCCGCTCGCGTTTTTCGACGGCGGCCACGGCGTCCAGGTAGCGCTGGGCGTAGCGGCTGTCCTGGTACTCGACCAGGCGGCGGCCGCGCAGGGCCAGCATCTCTTCCAGCGAGGCCGGCGCGGCGAACTGGATCACCTTGGCGCGCCCCGGCGCCAGGCTTTCCAGCGCGACGCCGTCGGCGGCCGCCAGCCGGCCCAGGGTGAACGCCTTCTTGTTCATCTCGATGGCGACGTTATTGAGTTCGATGGCGCGCAGCAGGGCCGTCAGACCGACCGGGATCAGGCCGCGCTGCCAGGCGTAGCCGAGCATCAGCATATTCGCCGCGATCGGCTCGCCCAGCAGGCGCGTGGCCGTGTCTTGCGCGTCCAGCGCATACACCTGGCCGGGGCCGACGGCGCGCCGCAACTGCGCGAACAGGCCCGGCATGTCGTTGCTGGCGTCCGGATCGCGGGTGAAGCTGGCGGTCGGGATTTCGCGCTCGTTGGCGATCACGCGGGTGTGCCCGTGACGCATCACGGCCAGCGCGTCCGGCATCGAGCCGACCACCAGGTCGCAGGCCAGGATGGCGTCGGCCTGCTGCAAGTCGATGCGCACCTGGTTGAGCGCGTCCGGCGAGGCGGCGATGCGCACGTGCGACATCACGGCGCCGCCCTTTTGCGCGAAGCCCATGAAGTCCAGGGTCGAGGCGCCCTTGCCTTCCAGGTGGGCGGCCATGGTCACCAGCGCGCCGATGGTGACGACGCCGGTGCCGCCGACGCCGGCCACCAGGATTTCAAAGGGCTTGGCGAAGACGTGGGCCGGCGGCGCCGGATGGGCCGCGATCAGCCGTTCCAGCTCGGCCAGTTCGAGGCGCGCGGCGGCCGGTTTTTTCAGTTCGCCGCCCAGCACCGAGACGAAGCTGGGGCAAAAACCCTCGACGCAGGAATAGTCCTTGTTGCAGGAAGCTTGCTCGATCTGGCGCTTGCGCCCGAACGCCGTTTCCAGCGGCAGCACCGACAGGCAGTTCGACTGCACGCCGCAGTCGCCGCAGCCTTCGCACACTTCCGGGTTGATGACCATGCGCCGCGCCGGGTCGGGAAACTCGGTGTGGGTGGCGCTGTTCTTCTTGCGCCGGCGGCGCTTTTCGGCGGCGCAGGTCTGGTCGTACACCAGCACCGTCACGCCTTCGATCTCGCGCAACTGGCGCTGCACCAGATCGAGCTCGCCGCGCTCGTGCAGGGTGACGCCGGCCGGCAGCACCACGTTGGCGTAATTCGCCGTTTCGTCGGTCACCACGACCACCTTGACGGCGCCCTCGGTAAGCACCTGCTGCACGATCTGCGCCACGCTCAGGGTGCCGTCGACCGGCTGCCCGCCCGTCATCGCGACGGCGTCGTTGTACAGGATCTTGTAGGTGATGTTGGTGCCGGCGGCGATGGCCTGGCGCACGGCCAGGAAGCCGGAGTGGAAATAGGTGCCGTCGCCCAGGTTCTGGAACACGTGCTTCTTGGCGACGAAGCGCGAGGCCGCGACCCAGGTCACGCCCTCGCCGCCCATCTGGGTCAGGTTGACGGTGTCGCGCTGCATCCAGGTGGCCATGAAGTGGCAGCCGATGCCGGCCAGCGCGGTGCTGCCCTCGGGAACCTTGGTCGAGGTGTTGTGCGGGCAGCCGGAACAGAAATACGGGGTGCGCACGGCGCCGCCCGGGTCGGCCAGCAAGTCGGCCGCGCAAAAGGCCGGCAAGTGCTGCCGCAAATCGAGTTGCGGCAGCTTGGGCGCCAGCCAGCGTATCAGCGCCGGCGCGATGCGCGAAGGCCGCAATTCACCGATCGCCGCCAGCAGCGGCTGGTTCAACAAATCGGTCTTGCCCAGCACTTGCGGGCGGCTCCCGGGCGCCAGGTTATAGAACAGTTCCTTGATTTGCTGCTCGATGACGGCGCCCTTTTCCTCGACCACCAGGATTTCGCTCAAGCCGGCGGCGAAGGCGGCCAGGCGCAGCGGTTCCAGCGGCCAGGTCAGGCCCGGCTTATACAGGCGGATGCCGAGTTCGTTCAAGCGTTCCACGCCCAGGTCCATGCGGCGCAGCGCTTCCATCAAGTCGAGGTGGGCCTTGCCGGCGCTGATGATGCCCAGGGTGGCGCCCGGCGCGGGGGCCAGCATGCGGTCGATCGAATTGGCGCGGGCGAAGGCGCGCACGGCGTGCAGCTTTTCCGCCACGCGCTGTTCCAGCTTCAGGCTCGGCAAGTCGGGCCAGCGGTAGTGCAAGCCGTCCGCCGGGGCCGCGTAATCGGTGGGCACGGCGTATTCCGGCATGGCCGGCAAGTCGATCACGGCGCCGCCTTCGACGGTCTCGGAAATCGCCTTGAAGCCGACCCAGGTGCCGGAATAGCGCGACAGGGCCCAGCCGTACAGGCCGAATTCCATGTATTCCTGGATATTGGCGGGGTTCAGCACCGGCATGCTCCAGGCGATCAGCGCCTGCTCGCTCTGGTGCGGCATCGAGGAAGAGACGCAGCCGTGATCGTCGCCCAGCACCACCAGCACGCCGCCGTGCGGCGACGAACCGTAGACGTTGCCGTGCTTGAGGGCGTCGCCCGAGCGATCCACGCCCGGGCCCTTGCCGTACCACATGGCGAAGACGCCGTCGACCTTGCGGGTCGGCTCGCTTTCCACCTGTTGCGAGCCGAGCACGGCGGTCGCGCCCAGGTCTTCATTGATGGCCGGCAGGAATTCGACGCCGTGCTGTTGCAGCAGCTTTTTCGCGCGCCACATTTCCTGGTCGACGGCGCCCAGCGGCGAGCCGCGGTAGCCGCTGACGAAGCCGCCGCTATTGACGCCGCGGGCCGCGTCGAGCTTTTTTTGCGTCACCAGCAGGCGCACCAGGGCTTGCGTGCCGGTCAAGAACACCCGCCCCGTGACGCGCGTCAGGTTGTCGGCCAGGCGGTAATCCGCATTCACCAAAGCCGCCGCCGCGGCGGGCGCCGCGTCCAACTTGTCTCCATCCATAAGCATTTTTTTCTCCGTGAAAGAGCGCCCTGAGGGCATTATTAGATGGAGAAATGATAGTGCGAGGCAGGCGGATTATTTTTCCTTTCTATCCGCTCTTCTGTTACATTTCGGAGAGATGCACTCAATTTAAGTGAAAATATGAAAAACCATTCCCTTGATGCCCACTCCGTCAAAATACTTGAGGAATTGCAACAGAACAGCCGCATCTCGACCGCCGAGCTGGCGGATAAGATTGGCATTTCGGCCACTCCGTGCTGGCGCCGGCAAAAGGAATTGGAGGAACAGGGATATATCCGGCGTTACGCGGCCATCGTCGACCGCCGCAAGATCGGGCTGATGGTGTGCTGCCTGGCCAACGTCTCGCTGAACCGGCACTCGGCCGGCGTGGTGGCCGGCTTTGAGAGTGCGATGCAGGCGCGCAGCGAAGTGATCGAGTGTTATGAAACCACCGGCTCGGACTACATGGTGAAGGTGATCGTGCCCGACATGGAGGCTTACCAGAATTTCTTGCACGAAGTGCTGTTCAAGCTGGAAGGGGTGGGACAGGTGAATACCAGCGTCACCCTGCGCGAAGTCAAGTACGAGACGGCGCTGCCCCTGTAGGGCGCCGTCCCCTACCTTGCGCTGAAATGAATGGTCACGATGCCGGAATCACTGCCCACGTTCGTCTGGAATAATCAGGAAGCGAACCTGGTCTGGCAGGGCCGGAAAATGCCAGTCAGTTGGCAATGACGGGAACAGCATCGGCAAGCTTCTTCCCGAACACGGTTTGCGACCAATCGTGCCGGCTCCCGATCACATACAGTCGACGTTTTGCTCGCGTTACCGCGACATTGATGATGTTCGGCCGGCTTCCCGCCCAGTTCCTGGCCCCGGGCGTTTTACCACCCAGGACGAAGACCACCGATTCGCACTCCTTACCCTGAAACGTGTGAACGGTGCCTACATGGTCTTTTAGCCATTTCGCCACCGTCTCTTCATCAACCTCGTTCGCCCATTCGTCCATGCGGTCGCGCAAGGCCTCGTTCAATCCTTGTGCGACGGATTTGAAGGGCGAAATCAGAAAAATATCGGGAAGCCCGTCAGATTTATCAAGCCAGCCGTTCTTGGCATATTTGACCACGATATCGACGGCCGCACCGCCTTCGGCAGCGCTGTAGTGCTCGTCAAAATCGCCAGGCGCAAAATCATGCCACCGCGAAACACCCAACAATGGCCGCGCAATCGTTGCCGTTTTTTCGTCCGCGCGCGGCGGCCCAAATACCATTTTCGAGTTGTACGCAATATCGTTCGATAGCGAAAACATAGGGTCGGCACATCGCCGATGAACCCGCAATGGCGCGCCGACCCAGAGGTCACTGCCATCGTACTGGACGACATTCGCGCCGAAGCTGTTGCCGCGATCCGCAAGATGCTGTGCGGAATAGGCTGTCAACATGTGCTCTTCCGGCGCGCAGTGGTAGCTGAGCATTCCGAAGTCCAGATTTTTATCCATCTTGATAACAGGTTCGACCTGGAGTGGGTCACCGACAATGAGCGCGCGCTTCGAGCGCCATATTGCACCGAGCGCGTGAGAGGGAACCGCCTGCCCCGCCTCGTCGACGAGGAGGAGACCGATCTGCCCCTCTCCCAAATGGGAAAAACAGCGGGATATCGAGGCAAAGGTGCTTGAGACCACAGGTACGGCCAAGAAAAATGTCGCCCACAGGTGCTGTGCCATCTTTGGAAGATGCGGCTGTATGTAGGCATCTTGTCCCAGCATCGCAAGGGCGAGCCGGAAATTGGTTGCGAACGGCTTCCCGGCATTCTTTAAAAATGCCTTGTGCAGGTGCATTGCCGCCACAAAGACATCGGCACGGGCGGCATGGTAAGTCGCGTTGCTTCGGGGCAGAGACTTTTGCTGTTCTTCGACTGACAGTTTTCCAAATGCCACCGGGTCGAACGCCGCCGTTCCCAATGCATCGCTTAGCGCGAGACGTACCCGCTCAAGGCAAGAGACTTCGTTCTGACAGGAGATCAGCGCCTCCTGTGCGATTCGGAGCGCGGCCGAAGCCGCGGCCGCTTCCGTGATGGCCTGAACACGCGAACGCTTAAGGGTGGAGCGACCTTCTCTCAGCTTATCGTATTCATCCGAGAGTTCACTTTGTTGCGCCTTGAATTGTTCGAAACTCCTTCCCCGAAACAAACGTCCAATGAGTTGGCGCCACCATGGCCATTCGAGCGTCTGCAGTTCCCGCTCCTTCAAATTGAAGGTCAAGGCATCCGCATTCGTTTGGGTGAGCCCATCGATCGACTGGAGGGCTGTTTCAGCCAACTGATTTCGCCCACTTGCCGCCGCCTCGGCCGCCTGGCAAACGGCAAGTCCGCCATGCGCACTTGCCAGGGCCTGCAGAGCCGCGTCGTGCTGTGCAATCGCATCTTGAATTTCCACGACCCTGGCCACGGCGGTGTTAAATTTCGTCCTCGCGCTGGCCCAATCCAGGTCGGCCGCCGGAATTTTGTCGAGTTCATGGGCAAGACCAAACTTCCCGAATCTCCCCAGTCGGCCCGCCACATGATTGCGATTCTTCTTGTTCCCGAGCGGAACCGAAACAAGCCCCCAACACCTTAGTTGTGCCTGCTCCTGCTCGCCCGGTTCGTCGTCGTTGAACTCTGCGGCCGGGGCATCATTGGGCTCAGGGCCAATTCCGCTTTTTTTTCCGTGTTTGTCCTTTTCTTCGTTAAGAATGGATTCCGCGGTCGCCGAAAAATAGTCGAACTCGCACTCATCCAGCAAGAGCGGTTGCGGGAAAACCTTTTCAAGATTCGGCAAGTCCAGGGAAATGTTCTCGACCGCCTTGTTGTTCGCGCTGGCGACGACAATACCGCAATCCAGAAGCCTTTCATCGACAAAAAAAATGGGGCCTTTTATGACACCGCTCACAGGGTTTGCTGGATATTCGACCAGCGTGGGGCTTCGAGAAAACGCCAGTTCGGGATGACTGAATTGGGCAAGTATCTTTGCCCGCTCGACCACACGCGCGGCGATGACATCCATCAAAAGAGTCGTCTTACCCGTGCCAGGCGGGCCGTTGACGGAAAATATGCCTCCCTTGGCCAGCGTTTCCAAGCCTTTGTTGACGGCGACCTGCTGCATAAGAAAAAGCGGGAATTTTGTTGGCCAACGCCCGACTGGAAACCGTCGCGTGTCAAGCGCCGCATTCACCGCATCAAACTTTGTGACATCGAGCCGCACCGATGTATGCTCATGGCCATCCAGGTATTCCTGAATTTGGTTTGAACCTGGCCCCCGCTCGGCGTCCAGGCGCATCCTCTCCAGGTCATCCAGATAAAACGAATTGATGGGATCCATTTCAGGCACCCGCGACAATTTCTTTCCTTTCCAATCCAGCAGCGAGACCTTGTGCGCACAGAGCTGCGCCCGCGCCAGCAATTCGCAGGGCTGCCAACCGATCTCGTCGATGAGAAATCCGCTTACTTGCTCAAACCAGCCCGCGTCGGCGATGCACGCCGGCGAAGTCGACGACAAGGCTTGAACCTTTTGCCGCAACGCGTCCAGCACCGTGGAATAGCCGATTCTCCGCTTGTTTTTTCGCTCAGCGAACGCGACGGCAAATGCAGCCAACTGCAGTGAAGATGTGACCGGCTGTCCATTCGCGGAAATCTCTATCGCGCAAAGAAATGTGTTTCCGCTCGAGGGGCGCACGTGGTTGCCGCCAAAGGTATCGCCATCGGGCACCACCCGAAACATGTCAACCAACTCACGCTCGAGCACCTTCTTTTCGACCAAGCCAAAAAAAACGAAATACTTGTGGTCGTCGTCGGCCGGAGTCGGCGGCGTAGTCAGGGGACGCGACCATGGGAGGTCTTCGGCATAGCGCAAGACGAAGTTTGGGCGCTTCCCTGGCTTCGGGATGTCAGGGTACATCAGCGCTTCCACGTCAAACCAATAGCGTAGCGTATTGACATATTTGGCGGACATAGGGTTCTTTCTGACTCGCCTTTCTATTCAATGAATTTTTGGATATGACGGCGACCTGAAAACGTCAGGGTACCTCAGAAGGCAGGGACATGCCAGCCAATCAAACCATCCTGGCCACCGCCCTGCCGCCACCAGCGGCGCCAGCGGCACGCCGGCCCCGCGGCGGTATGGGTCAGGCGCTATTTGATATCGCTCGAATGAAGAGTTTGCTTAAATTCGGTGGATTGCTGCGAGCTGGCCGTGTCGCGTCAGGGATAGGCCGGCCGCTTCATCCTGAACAGATTTTCCGGCGTCACCTCGAAGTAATCGGCCGGCCCGCCGCCGCGCAAGATCGGCTGCGCCAGCGCCGTGTCATAGACGCCATCCCTGAGCAGGGCCTTGGCGATATGCACGCCGACCACTTCGCCCAGCACCAGCCAGGTGTCGAGTTCGCCGCCCGCGGCGTTTTTCAGGCGCACGATTTGCGTCAAGCGGCATTCGAAGGCGACCGGGCTCTGCGCCACGCGCGGCACCTCGACGACGCGGCAAGGCTCGGGCGTCAAGCCGGCCAGGACGAATTCGTCGACTTCGGGCGGGGCGGCGGCGGAACTGCGGTTCATGGCCTCGGCCAGCGGCCGCGTCGCCAGGTTCCAGACGAACTCGCCACCGCGCTCGATGTTGCGCACGCTGTCCTTCCAGCCGACGCTGGCGAAGCCGATGATGGGCGGGGTGTAGTTGAAAGCGTTGAAAAAGCTGTAGGGCGCGAGGTTGAGCACGCCGTTTTGGGCGCGCGTGGAAATCCAGCCGATCGGGCGCGGGCCGACGATGGCGTTGAAGGGGTCGTGCGGCAAACCGTGCCCTTTGGCGGGTTCGTAAAAATGCTGCTCGTCTGACATGATCCGGATTTCCTTCGCGCTGTTGTGGCTGAATTGACAAAATACGCCACCACCTTAGCACGCGCGGCCGATGCTGCCGCCGCCGGAAATGTGAGCGCGGCCTTCAAAATGCATGATGAGAATTTTG
>DMYQ01000040.1:8455-11574 GCA_003482555.1 Janthinobacterium sp.
CGCGCCCGCGGCGGCGCCATCCGAACTGTTCGCCCTGACCCAGGCCGTCGCCGCCGAATTGCATACCCTGTACGACGGCGGCACCGATAAGGCGCCGCCCTTCGGGCACTTCGCCCATTTCCATTTTTCGCCGGCGACGGCACTCAAGCTGAGCCGGATTTTCGGCAACGAGCATGCGCTCAGCGTCACGCGCGCGGCCGCCGCCGCCGCGGAAAAAAAATACCTGGTGCGCTTGCGGGCGCTCGACTTCCTCGACACCGACGGCACCAAGCTGGAATGGAGCGAATTGACCTCCACGGTATCGATCGACAAGACCGGTCGCAAGGTGAGCGGCGTGGCACGCTGGCCGGCCCTCGCCATAAGCGGCAAGCAGCACCATCTGTCGCTGCGCGACATGCGCTTTTCCACCCATCACACGCACGAAATCGGCGGCATGACGTTCGGCCGTACCGACGCCAGCGTCGCCGACCTAAGCTGGAACCCGTCCAACACCAGCACCCCTATCCAATTTGAAGACATGCGGGCGAGCACAGTAATGCTGCGGCGCGGCAAGGTCGCCGACCTGGACTATCGTGTCTCGGTCAAGTCCGCGACCTTTGACGGCGAGCGCTTCGACGGTATCCATCTGGCGCTGCGCATGCTCAACCTCGACCCGAAGACGATGGGAGTCGCTGGTCGGGAAATACAGAGCCTGAATGTTGCCGGCCAGACGCAGGAAGAGCAAGTGGCGTCCATGCTGCTCCTCTTCAATCGTGATGGCGCCGACGCGGTGCGCAAGGGCGCGACCCTGGTGTTCGACGACTGGAGCGCCAGTTATCACGGCAACAAGTTCTCAGTCAAGGGTCGCATCGGCTTCGACAAGGCGGCCAGGCCCGGTCGGACCCGCGATTCTGTCCTCGAATCGTTCATGAAAATAGTGGCCCACTTTGACGTGCGGGTGCCGGTGGCGCTGCTGCGCGACTTCGCCGCCGCCGTGCCCCGCAATGTGCCGGGCGGCGAGCAGCCGGTGTCCGGAGCCGCCGCCGCCCTGGCGGCCCGCGACAAGGCCGACGCCCTGATCGCCAAGGCCGTCGGCGACGGCTACGCCCGCCTGGTCAACGGCGAATTGCGCTCGGCCATAGACTTCAAGGGCGGCAAGCTCAGCTTTAACGGCAAGCACTTTCCCCTGCCCGGCGAATAAGGCGCGGCGGTCGCGATCCGGCCGCCAATCCGCCGCCCCGCACGGGAACACCCGATTATGCGCGTCCGGCCCCATCTTGTGGCAAACTCGTCCCTATCATCACCCACTATCCAAAGGTCCATCTTGCACATCCATCTCACCGCGGTCCCGCTCATTTCACTAATCGCCGGCATCCTGATCCTGGTCATGCCCAAGCTGCTCAATTACATCATCGCGATTTACCTGATACTCGTCGGCGTGTTCGGCTTGTTCGGCACCCACCTGTTCCACCTGGGTTGAAGGCTAAGCCGGCGTCGGCAGGTCGGCCTTGTAGGCGCGCGCCGTCTGCGGCTTGACGAACAGGGTCACCACTTCCGGGTGGGCGGCCCGTATCCTGCGTTCGATGTCGACCACCGCCGCCTCGATTTGCGGCGTGCGCAAATCGTCGGCGAACTCCAGGCTGAGCGCGGCCATGATCTGGTTCGGCGCCAGATGCACCGTCACCACGCCGTTGGCGCGCAGGGAGCGGCCCGACGCGTCGGCGCCCGCCGCTTCCGCGATGCGCAAGATCGAATCGATGAGGGTGCGGTCGGCGCGCTCGCCGAGCAGCAGGCTCTTGCTCTCGCGCGCCAGCAAGGTCGCGGTGGCGGCGAGCACCAGGCCGATCAGGAGAGAGCCGATGGCGTCCGCCAGCGGCCAGTCCAGGCTGCTGCTCGCGAAGGTGGCGGCGGTGGCGATGAGGATGCCGATCAGGGCCGCGCTATCCTCGAACAGGACGATGAAGGTGGCCGGGTCCTTGCTCTTGTGAAAAGCTTCGTAGTAACCGAGCGCGCCCTTCGCGGCGCGGAACTGGCTCAGGGAAGCGAGCCAGGAAGCGCCCTCGAACAAGAAAGCCAGGCCCAGCACAGCGTAGCTGAGCAGCGGATCGGTGATCGGCGCGGGCGCCAGCAAGTGCAGCACGCCCTCGTAAATCGACACGCCGGCGCCCAGCGCGAAGACCATCAGGGCGACGATGAAACTCCAAAAATACAGTTCCCGCCCATGTCCCAGAGGATGCTCGGGATCGGCTTGGCGGGCGGCTTGGCGCATGCCATACAGCAGCAGTAATTCATTGCCGGTGTCGACGAAGGAATGCACGGCCTCGCTCAGCATGGCCGCGCTGCCGGTCCACAGCGCCGCCCCGGCCTTGGTGAACGCCACCAGCAAATTGCCGGCCAGGGCCGCGTACACCAGTTGCTTCGACGAAAATGTCATGCCGCTATTTTCCCTCGCACCCGGCCGCCGCCGCGCTCACGGCTCGCGTAGCGACACACGCATGCCGTCGCGCTGCAAGCCGCCGAAGGTGGCGGCCAGATTCGCCGTCACGGCGCCCAGCGCCAGCGCCACCAGCACCCACAGGCCGGAGTGCGGCTGGGCCGGACCGGTGGCGTCCTCTTGCGCGCCCTGCTCCCGCAACCAGCCCGCCTCGACGAAATAGCCACCCGCCTTGTTGGCGGCGCTGGCCACCGGCGCGGCCACCACAGCGGCGACGGCGGCGCCGACCTCGCCCGGCATGGCGCGGCTGCCGCCCGCCAACAGCAAGACCGTGACGAGCGAAGCGACGACCCAGGCCAGCTTGGCGTTGGAGCGGTCGCGAACGTGGACTTCTTCATTGTCCGGGCCGCTCCCCTTGACGCCCAGGCGGCCGGCCAGATAGCCGCCCAGGGCGCAGGCCGCCAATTGCATGAAGCCTATCCACAGCAGGCTCGTCAAACCCATGGCCTTGGCGTGCAAGGCCCAGGGCGAGACGACGGACCAGCCCATGCCGACGCCGAGAAACATCAAACTCAGCAACAAGGCGACGACGCATGCGGCGGCCAGCAAAGGCCCGCGCGCGTTCCGGGCAACGGGTGCCGCGGCCACGCCGGCAAGGGGAGATAGCTTGAGAGGGGAAGGAAGAAACGTGCACGGTGGACTCCGG
>DMYQ01000189.1:0-17363 GCA_003482555.1 Janthinobacterium sp.
TACCAACTGAGCTAGTCCCGCGTCATCAACAACAGGCCCGCATTATAGATGATCCATGGCGCCTGTCAATGGTCAAATTCGCGGTCAAATTCGCGCTCAAAATGCGAGCAATACTTTTCTCATGGCAAATGAGTGAAGACGAACCGCTCCGCGGAATAAAAAACCCGGCTGCCGGCCGGGTTTTTCAAGTTGTTCCGCATCCATCAGCCGGGGCTGCCGGCCTTTTCCTTGATCAGGGGCCAGGCCAGGCGCAGATAATAGAACATCGACCATACCGTCAGCACGGCGGCGATCCACAGCAGGCGCTCGCCCCAGACATGGGTGTCGATGGCGGCAAACAGGATGTCGTGGAACAGCAGCAGCGGGATGGCCGTCATTTGCGCGGCCGTCTTGATCTTGCCGATCGAGCTCACCGCCACCGACTTGGCGGCGCCGATTTGCGCCATCCACTCGCGCAGCGCGGAAATGGCGATCTCGCGTCCGATGATGATGAAGGCGATCACCGCGCCGACCCGGTCCAGGTGCACCAGCACCAGCAGCGCGCCGGCCACCATCAGCTTGTCGGCCACCGGGTCGAGAAAAGCGCCGAAGGCCGAGGTCTGATTCCAGCGCCGCGCCAGGAAGCCGTCGAACCAGTCGGTGATGGCGGCAACGATGAAGATCACGGTGGCGGCCAGGTTTTGATCGGACTGCGGCAACCACAGCGGCGGCAGATAGAACACCCCCACCACCAGTGGAATGAGCGCCACGCGCAACCAGGTCAATAAAATCGGAATATTAAAAGGCATAGAATGAAAACAGTCGACCGCTGATAAATGAAACAATATGACGCCGCCGGCGCAACCCCCTCAACCCGGCAAGCATCTCCTAGTCTACATGGCCCCGGGGCATTCGACCAGACGCCTGACGATTTCCGGCAAATCGGGTGCCATCGGCGCACCCCTAATGCAGTTGCTTGTAGATTTCCTCGGCCAGTTGGGTCGAAATCCCCTCCACCGACAGCAGATCCTCGACGCTGGCGTCGACCACGCCGCGCAAGCCGCCAAAGCGCGCCAGCAGCTTTTGCCGGCGTTTCGCGCCTATGCCCTCGATTTCCTCCAGGCGCGAAGTCTGGCGCGTCTTGGCGCGCTTGGCGCGCATGCCGGTGATGGCGAAGCGGTGCGCCTCGTCGCGGATCTGGGCGATCAGCATCAGCGCCGCCGATTCCTTGCCCAGCTCCTGGGCCGCGCGGCCGTCGACGAACAGCAAGGTCTCCAGGCCGACGCGCCGGCCCTCCCCCTTGGCCACGCCGACGATCAGGGCGATGTCCAGACCCAGTTCGGCGAACACCTGGCGCGCCATCTCGATCTGGCCCTTGCCGCCGTCGATCAGCACCACGTCCGGCATCACGCCGTCGCCGTTCGCCACCTTTTCGTAACGCCGCATCAGCACCTGGCGCATGGCCGCGTAATCGTCGCCCGGCGTGATGCCGTTGATGTTGTAGCGCCGGTATTCGCCGTTCTGCATGGCGTGATGGTGAAACACCACGCACGACGCTTGCGTCGCCTCGCCCATGGTGTGGCTGATGTCGAAGCACTCCACGCGCAGGGTGTCGAGGTCCTCGCACTCGAGGGTCAGCGCCAGTGCCAGCGCGCGCGTGCGCGACTGCTGCGAGCCCTGCTCCGAGAGCAGGCGCGCGAGCGAAATCTCGGCCCCCTTGTGCGCCATTTCCAGCCAGGCGCGGCGCTGTTCCTGCGGCTGGAAGATCAGGTTGATGCGGTGGCCGCACTGCTCCATCAGGGCCAGCATCAGGGCCGGCTGGTCGAATTCGATGTTCAGGATCAGGGTGCCGGGAATGAATTTTTCCGTATAATGCTGCACCAGGAAGGCGATCAGGATCTCGACTTCGAGCGGCCCTTCGGCGATCGCGGCGGCGTCGCTCAACTGGCTGGGAAAGTAGGCGCGGTCGCCCAGGTGGCGCCCGCCGCGCACCATCGCCAGGTTGACGCAGGCGCGCCCGCCCTGGACGATGACGGCGATGATGTCGACGTCGGCGTCGCCCGTCGTTTCCATGCTTTGCTGGTGCAGCACGCGCGAGAGCGAATTGATCTGGTTGCGCACCACGACGGCTTGCTCGAACTTGAGTTCGGCGGCGTAGCCGTGCATCTTCGTTTCCAGGTTGGCCAGCACCTCGCTCTGCCGGCCGCGCAGGAACTTGGCGGCGTTCTCAACGTCGAGCTGGTAGTCTTCGCGGCCGATGGCGCCCACGCAGGGCGCGCTGCAGCGGCCGATCTGGTGCAGCAGGCAGGGCCGCGTGCGGTTGGCATACACGCTGTCTTCGCAAGAGCGCAGCATGAATACCTTTTGCAGGATCTGCATCGATTCCTTGACGGCGCCGGCGCTGGGAAAGGGCCCGAAATACTGGTTCTTCTTGTCCACGGCGCCCCGGTAATACACCATGCGCGGCACATCCTCGCCCGTGATCTTCAGGTAGGGATACGACTTGTCGTCGCGGAACAGGATATTGAAGCGCGGGTGCAGGGTCTTGATCAGGTTGTTTTCCAGGATCAAGGCCTCGGCCTCGCTGTGCGTGACCGTCGTTTCCAGGCGGGCGATGCGCTCGACCATCATGGCGATGCGCGGGCTGGCCACATTCTTTTGGAAATAACTCGACACCCGCTTCTTCAAGTCGCGCGCCTTGCCCACGTAGAGCACGGCGTCGGCGGCGTCGAAATAGCGGTACACGCCGGGCAGATTGGGCAGCTTGGCGACGGTCGCCAGCACTTGCGCGCGGGCGTCCGGCGCCGGTTCTGGATTGCCCACGGGATCGTTCCCGGGATGGATTACTTCAGTCATCGCTCATCATTTCTTGAAAATGCCTACGCCCGGATAGGGAGTTTACGCCGCCTGTTCGACAATGACGAAGGCGACCGCGTATTCGTCTTCATCGCTGATGCTGACCTGGGCCGTGAGCCGGTTGGCGCGCATGAATTCCTCCAGCACGCCGGAGCAGACGATCATCGGCTTGCCGCTGGGCGCGTTCAGCATCTGCGCCGCCGGCCAGGTCATCGGCATGTGCAAGCCCAGGCCGATGGCCTTGGAAAAGGCTTCCTTGGCGGCGAAGCGGGTGGCCAGGAAGCGCAGGCCGCGGGCGGCGTTCTTGGCGCCCCGGGCGCGGTATTTTTCCAGCTCTTGCGGCCCGAGTATCTTTTGCGCGAAGCGCTCGCCGTGCCGCGCCAGCGCCGCCTCGATGCGGGGAATGCGGCAAATGTCGGTACCTATGCCGTAAATCATCGCGCCCCCAGGCGGGCCGCCGTCATGATCGCCTTCATTTCGCGCACCGCGTTTTCCCAGCCGACGAAGACGGCGTGGGCGACGATGGCGTGGCCGATGTTGAGCTCGACGATCTCGGGGATGGCCGCGATCGCCTGCACATTGCTGTAATGCAGGCCGTGGCCGGCGTTCACCTTCAAGCCCAGTTCCACGCCGCGGCGCACGCCGGCGCGGATGCGGGCCAGTTCCTCGGCTTGCTCGGCGCCCGCCGTGTCGGCGTAGCGGCCCGTGTGCAGCTCGATCACCGTCGCCTTCAATTCGGCGGCGGCGACTATCTGCCCGGCGTCGGCGTCGATGAACAGGCTGACGCGGATGCCTTCGCCCTGCAACTGGCGCACTGCGGCGCGCACCTGCTCGAAGTGGCGCACCACGTCGAGGCCGCCCTCGGTGGTGACTTCATGGCGGTTTTCCGGCACCAGGCAAACGTCGGCCGGCTTGATGCGGCAAGCGAAAGCTATCATCTCGGCCGTCACCGCCGCCTCCAGGTTCATGCGCGTCATCAGCGCGGGGGCGATGGCGATCACGTCGGCGTCGCGGATGTGGCGCCGGTCTTCGCGCAGGTGCAGGGTGATGGCGTCGGCGCCGGCCTGTTCGGCCAGCAGGGCCGCCCGCAGCGGCTCGGGATAGACGGTGCCGCGCGCATTGCGCAAGGTGGCGACGTGGTCGATATTGACGCCCAGATCGATGACCGGGCCGGACGGTTGCAAAAAGCTCATGGTGGGAGTGGCCGCCGGGGCGGTCATAGTTGGGTCAAGTCGATCAAGATCTGGCGCGTGTTGAGCGGCGCGCCGCCCAGGTGATGGGCCAGCAGGAAACGCATCAAGTGCTTGCTCTGGGCCAAGGTGACGGCGTCGGCATAATCCCCGCCTTCCATGTCGAGCAGGGTCTTGCCGCTCACCCGCGGCCAGGTGTCGGCGCCGCGCGCCAGACGCGGGCCCCGCTCCGGGTCGACCACATAGATGGCGTCGAAGGCCACCGGCTGGCGCGTGTCGGCGCAGCGGCCCAGCTCGGCCGCCACGCCCGTTTCCTTGAGCAGGGCCAGTTCGAATTTGCGCAAGACGATGGGCGCCGGCTCGCCGTGCGCCAGTTGGTTCAGGGTCGCGACGTAATGGTCGAACAGCTTGGGATGGGGGTCGTCGCGCGCCAGCAGCTTGACCAGCAATTCGTTCAAGTAAAAGCCGCACAGCAGCGCGGTCTTTTCCAGCGGCAGCATGCCGCCCACCCATTCGGCCCCCGTCAAGATGCGCAGTTCGGATTTGCCGGTCCAGCCGGTCGACAGGGGTTGGAAGGTTTGCAGCACGCCCCGCAGTTGCGAATGGGGCCGCTTGGCGCCCTTGGCGACCAGGGCCACGCGGCCGTGGGCGCGCGTGAACAGGTCAATGATCAGGCTGGTTTCCTTGTGGGGATAGCTGTGCAGCACGAAGCCGGGCTGACCGCTGACGCGGCCGTCGCGCTGGAGCGGGCGGCTGCGCGACGGGGGCCGGGGCGTGGCGCCGGCGACACCCGGAGCGGCAGCGGGAGCGGCCGATGCCGTGGCGCCGCGCGTGATGGGGGCCGGCGTCGGAGCGCCCGGCGCCTCGGCGCGCACCGCTTCGAGCGTGATGTCAGAGCTCATGCGCGTCGCCCCCTCCCCTTCGCTTACTCGTAGCCGTAGGCGCGCAGACCGGCTTCGTTGTCGGCCCAGCCGGATTTGACCTTGACCCAGATTTCCAGGTACACGGGGCCGCCGAACAGCTTTTCCATGTCCAGGCGGGCCTGAGTCGATACGTCCTTCAGGCGCGCCCCCTTGTTACCGATGATCATGGACTTGTGCGTGTCGCGCTCCACCAGGATGGCCGCGAAGACGCGCCGCAAGTCGCCCTCTTGTTCGAATTTTTCGATCAGCACGGTGCTCGTGTACGGCAATTCGTCGCCCACGAAGCGGAACAGTTTTTCGCGCACGATTTCCGAGGCGAGGAATTTCTCGCTGCGGTCGGTGATGTCGTCCGGCCCGAAGATGGGCTGGTTTTCCGGCATGAAGCGCTTGATCTCGCCTTGCAGGCCGTCGAGCTGGAATTGCAGCTTGGCCGATACCGGCACGATGGCGGCGAAGTCGCGCATGGCGGCGATCTTTTGCGCGAACGGCAGCAGCACGGCCTTGTCCTTGACGCGGTCGGACTTGTTGATGACCAGAATGCAGGGCACTTCCTTGGGCAGCAAATCCATCACTTGCTGGTCGGCCGGGCCGTAGGTGCCCGCTTCGATCACGTACAGAATCACGTCCGAGGAAATCAGGGTATTCGTGACCGTCTTGTTGAGCGTCTTGTTGAGCGCGTTCGAATGGCGGGTCTGGAAACCGGGCGTGTCGACGTAAATGAATTGCGCGTCTTCGACGGTCTGGATGCCGGTGATGCGGTGGCGCGTGGTTTGCGCCTTGCGCGAAGTGATGCTGACCTTGGCGCCGATGAGGGCGTTCATCAGGGTCGATTTGCCCACGTTGGGGCGACCCACGATGGCGATATAACCACAGCGGAAGTTGGCGGGCATTAAAGTGGCTGTCATGCTAGTGTCGATTCTGTTTAGTGTTGGGTGCCGCCGGCGCCAGCGCGGCCAGGCCGGCCCTGTCGGCGGGCGCGCCGGACTCGCTCTGGATGGTGGCGATGCCGGCCAGTTTCAGCTGGGTGGCGCGGGGTTTGGATTTGCGTCCGGCGGCCGGCGTTTTCAACATGGCTTGCTCGGCCACGTCCAGCGCCAGCTTGGCGGCGGCTTGCTCGCCGGCGCGGCGGCTGCCGCCACGGCCGTAGACCTGGATGCCGAGCTTGGGCACCAGGCATTCGATTTCGAATTCCTGGCTGTGCGCGGCGCCGTGGGTGGCCACCACATTGTATTGTGGCAGCGAGATTTTTTTGCTTTGCAAAAACTCCTGGAGCAGGGTCTTGGCGTCCTTGCCCAGCGTTTGCGGGTCGACCGAGTCGAGGATGGGGATGTAAAAGGCGCGGATGACGTCGCGCGCCGGGTCGAAGCCGGCATCCAGGAAAATGGCGCCCAGCAAAGCTTCGAGCGTATCGGCCAGGATGGACGGACGGCGGAAACCGCCCGACTTCAACTCGCCCTCGCCCAGGCGCAGGAATTGCGACAGTTCCAGCTTTTGCGCGATTTCGTACAGGGATTGCTGCTTGACGAGATTGGCGCGCAGGCGCGACAGGTCGCCCTCGTCGATCGCCGCGTAGCGCTCGTACAGGATGGAGGCGACGACGCAGTTCAGGATCGAGTCGCCGAGAAACTCCAGGCGCTCGTTATGCAAACTGCTGTGGCTGCGGTGCGTCAAGGCTTGCTGCAACAGACCGGCATCCTGGAACGTATAGCCCAAACGGGTTTGCAATAACTGAAGATTCATTGTCGGTTCTATCTCGTTTATTCGGGCTTGACGGCCGGCGCTCCGCCCTTGGCGGTGCTGCCGGCGTAATCAAGCACCAGGCTGGCGAAGCCCACCAGCGGGATTTTCTTTTCGTAGGCAAAACTCACCTGGAGCTCGCCATCGTCGACGGCGATGTTCAAGTCCTTGCCGTGTATCGTCTCGATATACGTGACCGAGGCATTGGTGTCGAAGGCTTTCTGGATTTCGCGCGGCGTGGTGCCGGCCGCCTTGGCCAGCTTGATGCCGTTCAAAATGGCGCGATATTCGACATAGGTGGGCACGACCTTCAAGCCGATGATGCTGATCACGCCCAAGACGACGAGCAACATGATCAAACCACTCAGGGAAACGCCGCCCTGCTTCTTGCCGTACAGTTTGCTTGTCAGCATGTGTTTCCCCTTATCGCTCAATGTATCCCGCCGATACGCTTCAGATTGCCCGTGTTCATCCAGACGAAAAAAGCCTTGCCGACGATGTTTTTATTCGGCACAAAACCCCAGTAGCGGCTGTCCGCGCTATTGTCGCGATTATCACCCATCATGAAGTAGTTGCCGTTTGGCACCACGCAAGTGAAGCCATCTTCATTGTAGTCGCAGGCATCCTTGTGCGGGAAATCCTTGACGTCGAGCAAGTTCAAGACGGGCGCGGCATCGTCGTTCAAGATCCGATGCTGCACGCCGAGCAAGTTTTCCTGCAATTGCTTGTGATACACAGGCCGCTCGTCGTCCAGGTAATCGTCCATCGCCGTGTACTTGACTTCCTTGCCGTTCACCGTCAAGCGCTTGTTTTGATACGTGATTTTATCACCGGGCACGCCGATGACGCGCTTGATGTAATCCTGCGTCATGTCTTTCGGGTACTTGAAGACCATCACGTCGCCCCGTTGCGGGTCGTTCACTTCAATGACTTTCTTGTTCAAGATGGGCAGGCGCACACCGTAGGTGTATTTGTTCACCAGGATCAAGTCGCCCACCAGCAGGGTCGGCACCATCGACGAAGAGGGAATCTTGAACGGCTCGTACAGGAAGGAGCGCAAGAAAAACACCAGTGCGATGACCGGGAAGAAACTGCCCGAGTATTCGATCCAGGTCGGCTGGCGCAGCAGGGCCGCCTCGATGATGGCGCGGCTGCCGCCGTGTTCCTGCTTGATGCCCTCGGCCGTCAGCTTGGCGCTGCGGGCGTCGTAGTCGGCCAGCGCGCGGTCGGCCGCGGCGCGCCGCCGCTTGGCGAGGAAAAACACGTCGAGGAACCAGATCACGCCGGTGATCACCATCAACACGAACAGAATTAAAGCGAAATTGCCTAAGATGACTTGCAGATTCATTTATCGTCCACTTGTAAAATTGCCAAAAATGCTTCCTGTGGAATCTCGACCGAGCCCACTTGCTTCATTCGTTTTTTACCTGCTTTTTGCTTTTCAAGCAACTTTTTCTTGCGGCTGATGTCGCCGCCGTAGCATTTCGCCAACACGTTCTTGCGCATCGCCTTCACGTTTTCGCGTGAAATGATATTCGAACCGATGGTGGCCTGGATCGCCACGTCGAACATTTGACGGGGAATCAGTTCGCGCATCTTGGCGGCCACGGCGCGGCCCCGGTACTGGCTGTTGGAGCGGTGCACGATGATGGCGAGCGCGTCCACCCGCTCGCTATTGATCAGCATGTCGACCTTGACGACGTCGGCGGCGCGGTATTCCTTGAACTCGTAATCCATCGACGCATAGCCGCGCGAGGTCGACTTGAGCTTGTCGAAGAAGTCGAGGACGATTTCCGCCATCGGCATTTCATAGATCAGCTTGACCTGGCGGCCGTGGTAACTCATGTCCATCTGCACGCCGCGCTTGGCGATGCACAGGGTGATCACGGAACCCACGTATTCCTGCGGCATGTACAGATTGACGGTGACGATGGGTTCGCGCACTTCCTCGATGCGGGACGGGTCCGGCATCTTGGAAGGATTGTCGACCTTGATCATGCTGCCGTCGCGCTGGATCACCTCGTACACCACGGTGGGCGCGGTGGTGATCAAGTCCATATCGAATTCGCGCTCCAGGCGCTCTTGCACGATTTCCATGTGCAAGAGGCCGAGGAAGCCGCAGCGGAAGCCGAAGCCCAGCGCCTGCGACACTTCCGGCTCGTACATCAGGGCGGCGTCGTTCAGCTTGAGCTTTTCCAGCGAATCGCGCAGCGCGTCGTACTGGTTGGCCTCGACCGGGAACAGGCCGGCGAACACCTGCGGCTGCACTTCCTTGAAACCGGGCAGGGGCGCGGCGGCCGGACGGCTGGACAGGGTGACGGTATCGCCCACCTTGGCCGCCTTCAATTCCTTGATGCCGGCGATGATGAAGCCCACCTGCCCGGCCGAGAGCGCCGGCAAGTTGACGGAACGGGGCGAAAACACGCCCAGGCTTTCGACCAGGTTGACGGAACCGCTGGCCATCAACAGTATCTTTTCCTTCGGTTTCAGGGTGCCGTTGATGACGCGCACCAGCATGACGACGCCGACATAGTTGTCGAACCAGGAATCGACGATCAGCGCTTGCAGCGGCGCGTCCGGGTCGCCCTTCGGCGGCGGTACCTTGACGATCAGCGATTCGAGCACGTCGATGACGCCCAGGCCGGTCTTGGCCGAGCAGTGCACGGCGTCGGCCGCGTCGATGCCGATTACGTCTTCGATTTCGGCGATGGCGTTGGCCGGGTCGGCGTTCGGCAAGTCGATCTTGTTCAAGACCGGCACCACTTCCACGCCCAATTCCAGCGCCGTGTAACAGTTGGCGACGGTTTGCGCCTCCACCCCTTGCGAGGCGTCGACCACCAGCAGCGCGCCTTCGCAGGCCGACAGCGAGCGGCTCACTTCATAGCTGAAGTCGACGTGCCCGGGCGTGTCGATCAAGTTCAGATTATAGGTCTGGCCGTTGCGCGCCTTGTACTGCAGGGCCGCCGTTTGCGCCTTGATGGTAATGCCGCGCTCGCGCTCCAGATCCATCGAATCGAGTACTTGCGCCTCCATCTCGCGGTCGGACAGGCCGCCGCAAATTTGAATGATGCGATCGGCCAGGGTCGACTTACCGTGATCGATGTGGGCGATGATGGAGAAATTGCGTATGTTATTCATTAACAAATATATGGACGAAGTTGACGACACTGCTGGCCGGGGAACGATCGTGGATGGCACCCGGATAAAAAAAGCGCTCCGAGCGGGGCGTTGAGCCCCAGGCGAGCGCCTTTGAAGCGACAGAAGCGGCTGCAGCAAACAGACGCTTTTTCGATTCTCCCATTTTACCGGATTTCACGATAGAAAGCCCGTCTTATGACGCGCGCCGGCGCGCCGGCACACATATCGGGCCGGCGCGCCCCCTCAAATCGGGATAATTAGATGGAAATATGATCAAATTAATACTTAACACTCATGCCCGACCGCTGCCAGGTAGCGCCCGACCCGCTCCACGTCGAGGAAATAATGGCACAACTCCGGCTCGTTCAAGTCGCCAAACAGCACCGGCACCAGTTCATCGTATTTGGCCAGCAAAGCGGGAGCGGCGTCGAGGTCGACATCGATCACCGTCACGCCAAAGGGGCCGCCGGGCATGGCTTGCAAGGCGTCCAGCATATCCTGGCACAAATGACAGTAAGCGCGGGAATAGAGGGTGAAATGCATGTGGCGTGGGAAATGAATTGATAGTCGGAAGGGGCAGCGGGCGCGGCAAGCTGGCGCAAGCAAGCAAGCAAGCAAGCAAGCCGCCGCCACCGGCGCCTAGGCCGACGGCGACGGGCGCGGACTATGACTACTTTACCGACGGCCGCAGCGCGACGAACTGCGCCACGTCGCCGCGGCGCACCAGCAGCACCGACTGTTTCTTCGGATCGAGCTTGGCGACAACTGCGTCAAACTGCTTGCTATCCCTGACTTCGATATTGTTGACTTGCTCGATCACGTCGCCGATCTGCACACCGGCGCGGGCGGCGACGCCTTGCGCCGCCTCGACCAGCACGCCGGTCTCCAGCTTCAACTCTTTCTTCTTGATCGGCGTCAAATCGCTGACGGTCAAACCGAGCGCGTTGGCGGCCCGCTCGGCGTCCTGCGCCTTGCCGCCCGCCTTCCGGGCGACTTTGTCGCCTTCCAGTTCGACGATGGTCACTGGAATGTCTTGCTGCGCACCCTTGCGCCAGACGGTGACGATGGCGCGACTGCCCAGGGCCGTGCCACCGACCAGACGCGGCAGGTCCGACGAGCGCTCGATCGCCACGCCATTGAATTTCAAGATGATGTCGCCGGCCTTGATGCCGCCCTTGTCGGCCGGACCGCCCGCCTCGACCATCGACACTTGCGCGCCGCGGGCGTTTTTCAAGCCCAGCGCTTCCGCCGCTTCCTTGTTCAGTTCGCCAATCTGGACTCCGATGCGCCCGCGCGTCACCTTGCCCGATTGCTTCAGCTGTTCACCGACCCGCATCGCCTCGTCGATCGGCACGGCAAAGGAAATGCCGTTGTAGCCGCCCGACAGGGTGGCGATCTGCGAATTGATGCCGATCACCTCGCCGCGCATATTGATCATGGGACCGCCCGAATTGCCGGGATTGACGGCGACGTCGCTCTGGATCAGGGCCAGATAGTCGCCCGTATCGCGCGACTTGGCCGAGATGATGCCGGCCGTGACCGTATTTTCCAGATTGAAAGGCGAACCGATGGCGATCACCCATTCGCCGACCCGTATCTTGCTGGAGTCGCCCATGGTCAGGCGCGGCAGGTTGGCGCCATCGATTTTCAACAGGGCCACGTCGGTGCGGGCGTCGGCGCCCAGCACCTTGGCCTTGAATTCGCGCTTGTCGGTCAGGGTGACGATGACTTCATCGGCGCCGTCGACGACGTGGGCATTGGTGAGCACATAACCGTCGGCCGAAATGATGAAGCCGGAACCGATGCCGCGCTGCACCTGGCCTTCTTGCGGCACGGCTTTGCGCCCGCGCGGCGCCGGCTGGTGCGGCGTCGGCCCCGGGGTAGGCGCGGCGCCGGCGCCGCCGCCAAAGAAGCGGCGCAGAAATTCCTGCATCTCTTCCTCGCCCGGCGCGCCCGGGGCGCCCTGGCTGTCCGGGCCCAGCTTGTGGTGCTCGGTGGTGCGGATGTTGACGACGGCCGGACCAACCCGATCCACCAGGTCGGCGAAATCGGGCAAGCCGGCGACGCCCGCCGTGGCCGCCGCCTGCGCGGGCGCCACGCCCAGCATGGCGGGCGCGAACAAGATGCCGGCGCTGCCGATCACGAGGGCGGAAATCGTTTTTCTGGCGCTACAAATTTTTTTTGTCATGGAAATATCGTCTGAAAGTGCGGTGTGAACGGGATACTGGGCGCGCCTTATCTGCACACTGGCATAAGGCTAGGCACATGGTAAGCGAAAACGACAAGTGTCGCCCACACAAGATATTGTGCCTTGGAAGTTTTTCAAGGGGGAACTCAAGGCAGACTGCCGACCCCGACGGCGGCCGGGCCGCCACCCCCCCCTTCATCGCCGCGCCCTTCATCGACGGCATGGCCGCCCCGCGGCGGCGGTGGCGGCGCAGGCGCCTCTTTCGCCAGACGCGCCGCCATCCGCGCGCCAAAGTCATCGCTCAGGTCGGCACCGCAATTGTCCGAACGCAGGGCATGACCGATCTGATGGTAGACGCTCCAGGCGGCCCGCCCCGCCGGCGTGTCGAGCGCCGCAAAAGCCAGTTCGACTTCGCTGGCCGCCAACTCGCCATCGGCCAGGGCCGAGATATGTTCATGCATTTGCGTATCCATCATATTTCCTGCCATCTCAAGGTCGTTCCACGACGGGTCGTTGCACGCGGAAGAAAGCGAGCTCTGCTGTTTCCAATCATTACTGCCCTACCAGCGCTTGTCAATCGGCATATCCAACAAAGGGCGCAATTTTTCCGCAATGACTTCGCGCGCCCGGAAGATACGGCTACGCACGGTGCCGATCGGGCAAGCCATGATGGCGGAAATTTCCTCATAACTCAGACCCTCGATTTCCCGCAGGACTATGGCGGTGCGCAATTCCAGCGGCAGCAAATCCATCGCCGCGTTGACCGTTTCGGCGATCTGCTTGCTGGCCAGCATGGACTCCGGCGTATTGATGTCGCGCAAATTCTCGCCGTCGTCAAAGGCTTCAGCCTGTTCGGCATCCGTGTCGGTCGACGTGGGCGTGCGGCGCCCCTGGGTGACGAGAAAATTCTTGGCCGTGTTGATGCCGATCCGGTACAACCAAGTATAAAACGCGGAGTCGCCGCGAAAATGCCGCAATGCACGGTAAGCCTTGATAAAAGTCTCTTGCACCACATCTTCCGCCTCCGCCGGGTCGTGCACGAGGCGCGACACCAAACGCATCAGCCTGCGCTGATATTTCGACACAAGCACGTCAAACGCCCGCTTGTCGCCAGACTGGACCCGCTCGACCAGCAATTGATCACACTCGCGTTCTGTCCTCACTCCCAATGTCCTTGGTGGCTTGCAGCGCGCCATATTGTTATGAGTTGGCTCGTTGCAATAAGTTCAGAAATTCCCGATTTTTTTATTCCCATTCGCCCTGGCGCGCCGCGATGGCCCGACATGCCACCGCCAATGGGCGAAAGGCCGCCCCGCCCGGCCAGAGCGCCAGCGCAACATCGGCGCCATCGACGCCATCCTCGCGGCGCAGTCGCAGCAGCAGCAAACCCGGCCATAGCGTCGAGCCCGCCATGAGGCTGACCGCAAAACCTTCCCCGTTCGCGTCCACGCCATCCATGTGTTGGTATACCGTCAGCCGAATTTGTCCGACACCTGAAATATCAATGCGGCGCGCCTTTCTGTTTTCAGGCGCGAAAAGCAGGCAAAACACGCCCGCGCCTGCGCTGGCGCAAGCACCCGCCAGCGACAGATGGAACAATCCGGTGCTCAGCAAAAAACCGGCGGCGACGGCGAGACCGCCCATCGCGACCAGCAAGACGCGCAAGCGAACGGACGGGCGAACGACGACACTGAGCGCAATTGACATGACAGGTGGGGTAGCATCAGGCGCGCCGGCGACATGCCGGGCAAATTCAGGTGCTGGCGAACGCCAGCACCGAATCAGCGCTCATCCGGTTTGACCGGAGTGAGCGCTAAAAGTTCAAGACTTGGCGAACACCAGGGTACCGTTGGTACCGCCGAAGCCAAACGAGTTTTTCACCGCGTAATTGATCTTCATCTCGCGCGCCGTGTTGGCGCAGAAATCGAGATCGCACAGCGGATCTTGATTGAAGATGTTGATCGTCGGTGGCGATACTTGATGATGCAAGGCCAGCACCGTGAACACGGCTTCCAGGCCGCCGGCGCCGCCCAGCAAATGGCCGGTCATCGACTTGGTCGAGTTGACCACTAGTTTCTTCGCATGGTCGCCGAAAGTGCGCTTGATGCCCATCACTTCAGCCATGTCGCCTTGCGGCGTCGAGGTGCCGTGCGCGTTCACGTAGTCGATCTGATCCGCGTTCAAGCCGGCGTTGTTGAGCGCCGCGATCACCGACTTGCTGCCGCCGCTGCCGTCTTCGAGCGGCGACGTCATGTGATAGGCGTCAGCGCTCATGCCAAAACCGACCAGCTCGGCGTAGATTTTCGCGCCGCGGGCGACCGCGTGCTCATACTCTTCCAGCACCATGACGCCGGCGCCCTCGCCCAGCACGAAGCCGTCGCGGTCGCGGTCCCACGGCCGCGAAGCGGTGGTAGGATCGTCATTACGCGTCGACAAGGCGCGGGCCGAGGCGAAACCGCCCAGACCCAGGGGAGAAACGGTCGATTCCGCGCCACCGGCGATCATGACGTCGGCATCGCCGTATTCGATCAAGCGTCCGGCCGCGCCTATGCTGTGCAAACCGGTCGTGCATGCCGTGACGATGGCCAGATTCGGGCCCTTCAAGCCATACTTGATCGACAGGTTGCCGGAGATCATGTTAATGATCGAGGCCGGCACGAAAAACGGCGAAATGCGGCGCGGGCCGCGCTTCTCGTATTCGGATTTGGTGTCTTCGATCAGCGGCAAGCCGCCGATGCCCGAACCGATGATGACACCGATGCGATCGGCGTTTTCTTCGGTGACGACCAGACCGCAGTCTTGCATCGCCTGAATGCCGGCGGCCATGCCGTAGTGGATGAACGTATCCATGTGGCGGGCATCTTTACCGGGGATGTAATCCTCGATATTGAAACCTTTGACTTCACCCGCGAAATGGGTCGTAAATGGCTGGGCATCGAACTTGGTGATGCTGGCGATGCCTGATTTACCCGCGGTGATGGCACTCCACGCCTCGGCAATGGAATTGCCGACCGGTGAAACGCAACCCAGGCCGGTAATCACGACACGGCGGTTTTTGGAACGGCTCAAGCGATTCTCCTGAAGTCGGTCGGACAGGCTTAGGCCTTGACGTGCGCGGTCGCGTAGTCGATGGCTTGTTGCACGGTGGTGATCTTTTCAGCTTGTTCGTCAGGGATTTCCATTTCGAATTCGTCTTCCAGTGCCATGACCAGCTCGACGGTATCGAGGGAATCGGCGCCCAGATCGTCGACAAACGACGATTCGATCTTGATGTCTGCTTCGGCGACGCCCAGTTGCTCAGCGACGATTTTCTTAACGCGTTGTTCGATATCCGACATGTTATGGCTCCATTGTGTGTGTTACGGAAAGTGCGCGCATTTTATCAGGTTTGCGCGCGCGAATACTAATTTCGGTGTCTGCCTCTAATTCAACCGAATCTGCTGCTAAAAGAGCCGATTGCTGGGAAACGCCGCCGGCCCGTGCCGGCGCCGCCAACCTCGCCTCAATTCATGTACATGCCGCCGTTCACATGCAGGGTGTTGCCAGTGATATAAGCGGCTTGCGGCGACGCCAAAAAGGCGCAGGCGGCGGCGATGTCTTCCGGCGCGCCCAGGCGCGCCAGCGGGATTTGCGTCAACAGGGCGGCGTGCTGCTCGGCGCCCAGCGATTTCGTCATGTCGGTGTCGATGAAGCCCGGGGCGATGCAATTGACGGTGATGTTGCGGCTGCCGATTTCGCGCGCCAGGGCCCGGCTCATGCCTTCCACGCCAGCCTTGGCCGCCGCGTAATTCATTTGCCCGGGATTGCCGGACGAGGCGACCACCGAGGTGATGTTGATGATGCGCCCGGCCTTGGCCTTCATCATGCCGCGCAAGACGGCGCGCGAGAGGCGGCCGACGGCCGACAGATTGGTGGCAATGACGCTGTCCCACTCCTCGTCCTTCATGCGCATGGCGAGCTGGTCTTGGGTGATGCCGGCGTTGTTCACCAGGATAGACAGGCCGCCATAGGTCTTTTGCACTTCATCGACGACGGCCGCGCAGCGCGCCGCGTCGGTGACGTCGAGCACGACACCCTTGCCACAATCGACGCCGATGGCGGCCAGGTATTCGCTGATGGCGGCCGCGCCCGCTTCACTGGTGGCGGTGCCGACCACTTTGGCACCCTGCCTGGCCAGCTCTTGCGCGATGGCCCGGCCGATGCCGCGCGAAGCGCCCGTGACGAGGGCGACTTGATTGACTAAATTCATGACTATCCTTGACTGAAATAAGATACTGCGCCAAACGACGGCGCTAAAGGGTCGGACTCAGTTGAGCGATGTCAACAGTCGCTCCAGTGAGGCTTGATCGACGATGGCGTCGCCGACCAACACCGGGTCGATACGCTTCGCCAATCCCATCAAGACCTTGCCCGGACCGCACTCGATCACTTGCGTGATGCCTTCGGCGGCCACTTTTTGCATGGTTTCGACCCAGCGCACCGGGCTGGCGGCCTGGCGCACCAGCGCATCCTTGATGCCGGCCGGGTCGTTCACCACGGCCACGTCGACGTTGTTGATGAGGGCGATCCGCGGCGCCGTGAAATGCAGCTCGGCCATGTAGTCGCGCAGGCGATCCGATGCAGGTTTCAGCAGGGAGGAATGGAAAGGCGCCGACACCGGCAAGCGCATGGCGCGCTTGGCGCCCTTGGCCTTGGCCAGTTCGCAAGCCCGTTCGACGGCGGCCGTGTGGCCGGCGATCACCACTTGCGCGGGCGCATTGAAATTGACAGCTTCGACTACCCAGGCCGGATCGGATGCTGCCGCTTCCAGGCAGGCCGCGCGCACTTCGTCGTCGGACAAGCCCAGCACCACCGCCATCGTGCCCTGCCCGACCGGCACCGCCTCTTGCATCGCCTTGGCGCGGAAGCGCACCAGCGGCACGGCATCCTTGAAGGCGATCACGCCGGCCGCCACCAGGGCCGAATACTCGCCCAGACTGTGTCCGGCGACGATGGCCGGCGCGGCACCGCCGGCCGCGATCCAGGCCCGGTAAAAGGCGACGGCGGCCGTCAGCATCACGGGTTGCGTATTGGTGGTGAGGTCGAGTTCTTCCTTGGGACCGGCGGCGATCAGCTTGCCGAGATCGAATTGCAGCGCGTCGGAGGCTTCGGCCACCGTTTGCGCGACCACCGGATTGCCGGTGAAACCGTCGAGCATCGCAATCGCTTGCGAACCTTGACCGGGAAAAACAAATGCGAATTTAGTCATGCTGGTAACTTTCCAGTATCGATATTGGTCTTGCCACGCCAAGGCAGGCGCAAAAACCGCAGCCTATCCACGGCTTATCAAAAAACTTTACATCCTTGCCAGTC
>DMYQ01000189.1:17429-23635 GCA_003482555.1 Janthinobacterium sp.
GAAAAACCCTACATCCTTGCCAGGACAGCGCCCCAGGTGAAGCCGCCGCCCACACCTTCCATCATCACGTTGTCGCCTTTTTTGATGCGGCCATCGCGCACGGCGATATCGAGCGCCATCGGAATCGACGCGGCCGAGGTATTGCCATGCTGATCCACGGTGACCACCATCTTGTCGAGCGGCATGCCGAGTTTCTTGGCGGTGCTCTTCATGATGCGGATATTGGCCTGGTGGGGGATCAGCCAATCGATCTCGTCGGCACGCATATTGGCGTGCTCGAGCGCTTCGTGAGCAACTTTTTCCAGCACCGTGACGGCCAGCTTGAATACCGCCGGGCCATCCATGTGCAGGAAGGCGCTGCCGGCCAACGCACCGCCAGCGACGCTGCCGGGCACGCTCAAGATGTCGGCGTGGCGTCCATCGGCGTGCAGCTTGGTGGACAAAATGCCCGGCTCCGACGAGGCCGTCAGGACGATGGCGCCGGCGCCGTCGCCGAACAGCACGCAGGTGCCGCGGTCGTCGAAATTGAGGATGCGGGAAAACACTTCCGAGCCGATCACCAGCACGTTCTTGTGCGCGCCCGACTGGATGAAACTGTCAGCCGTGGCAACGGCGTAGACGAAGCCGCTGCACACGGCTTGCACGTCGACGGCGGCGCAGTGGTTGGTGATGCCCAGCTTGCTTTGCACGATGCAGGAAGTGCTGGGGAAGCTGCCGAAGAAATCCGGAGTCGAGCTGGCGACGATGATGAGGTCGATGTCGTTCGGCTGCAGGCCGGCCATCTCGAGCGCCATCTTCGCCGCCTCGACGCCCAGGTCGGAGGAATTTTGCGTCGCCGCCGCGTAGTGGCGCGCCGAAATGCCGCTGCGCGAAACGATCCACTCGTCCGAGGTTTCGATGCCCTTGGCCGCCAGTTGCGCGGTCAGATCATGGTTGGTGACACGTTTTTCCGGAAGGTAACTGCCGGTACCGATAATTTTGCTATAAATTTTGCTAAAAACAGTCATGCCCTTACCCCAATCCACTAAATAGTTGAGCCAGATTCTTCCTGCGTCGGCGTGCGGGGCATCAATTCGGCGATCATCGTCGACAGTTGCGCCTGTACATCGTTTTTTGCGGCATCGAAAGCGCGCCGGACGGCCCACTCGAAGGAATAGGCGTCCGCCCCACCGTGACTCTTCACCACCAGGCCGCGCAAGCCGAGCAGGCTGGCGCCGTTGTAGCGCGAGGGATTGAGGCGGGTCGTCATGGACTTGATGGCGCCGCGCGCGATGAGCGCGCCCAGCATCGTCAAGGGGGTGCGCTTGAATTCGGTGGTCATCACGTTCTTGACGAAGCGGGCCATGCCTTCGATCGCCTTGAGGGTGATGTTGCCGACGAAGCCGTCGCAGACGACGATGTCGACCGTGCCCTTGAAGATGTCATTGCCTTCCACGTTGCCGAAGAAATTCAGTGCGCCCCGTTCATGGTCGGACTGCAAGAGCTTGCCCGTCGCCTTGACCACGTCGTTGCCCTTGATGTCTTCGGTGCCCACGTTGAGCAGGCCGATGGTCGGGCGGGCGATGCCCTCCATGGCGCTGACCAGCACCGAACCCATGATGGCGAACTGGTGCAGATGGTGCGGCTCGCAATCGACGTTCGCGCCCAGATCGAGCATATAGGTGGGGCCGTCTTTTTGATTCGGCAAGATGCTGCAGATGGCGGGCCGGTCGACCCCGGCCATGGTTTTGAGCACGTAGCGCGAGACCGCCATCAGGGCGCCCGTATTGCCGGCGGACACGCAGGCTTGCGCCTTGCCGTCTTTCACCAACTCGATCGCCACGCGCATCGAAGAATCCTTCTTGCGGCGCAAGGCCACTTCCAGCGGATCGTCCATCGTGATTTGTTCGGAGGCATGCACCAGCGACAGGCGCGGATGGGCATCGGCCTTGTGTTTTTTTAATTCAGCGCGGATGACGTCTTCCAGGCCAACGAGGATCAGTTCAGCCTCGGGCTCATGGTTGACGAAGGAAATTGCCGCGGCAATTGTGACGGAGGGGCCGTGATCGCCGCCCATGCAGTCGATAGAAAGTTTGATTGTCATTGTTTTGATTCAGTACCGCTGAAGACATGCCGCGGCAAGGTGTGAGTCGGACTGAGGCGCATGCGGACGCATCGACCAGCCGGAGTCAACGTGATTCAAAATGACGGTATGCAAAAGAGGATTGCAGCCGATGAAAAGAAAAAAACGGCGCCACGCCGAAAAACCACGTGACGCCGCTTTCATCTTACCCAACAAAAACGTCGATTACTCGTCGTTTTTGGTTTTGAGCACTTTGCGACCACGATAAAAGCCGTTAGGGCTGATATGGTGACGCATATGTGTCTCGCCAGTAACTGGTTCGACGCTCAGCTGCGGCGCGACCAAAAAGTCGTGCGAACGGTGCATACCGCGCTTGGAAGGGGTTTTCTTGTTCTGTTGAACTGCCATGGTGATGACTCCTAATACATAAGTTCTAAAATTTTAGCACAATCGACTAGCAAATACATGCGAATCGAGTATCCCAGCGGCAAAGCGGAGCTTTGCCGACATCGTTTAACGCCTACTACATTGCACTACACACTGCCATACTCGATTGCTACACGCGTTTGACACGTTCTTTACCACTGCTTATTCGGCTTGTTTCAAGTCTTTCAGACCCGCAAACGGCAACTTCTTTTCCGTCTTGACCGCGTCGAGCAAGACCGTATCCGGGCATGTGTCGTGTTTCGGCACTTGCGGCAAGGATAACAGGGCCTCGTCTTCGATCAAATCGGCAACATTCATGGCGCGGCTGCCGACGATGACATCGATGGATTCATCGTCGATGATGTCCTCGATTTCGTCGGCATGCTCGTCGTCCTTGCCCAGCATCAAAGCCGTCGAGGCATCGATGTCGTAGGCAAACGGCGTCAGGCAGCGCTGGCACATCAATTGCACGGTGCCGGTCACCGACAAAGTCAGTTGCGGGTAGCCCAGCTTGCTGGTGCCGCCCTCCACCTTCCAGGCCAACGAGCCGGAAGCGTCCGCGCAATCCTTGATCAACCGGGTCATTTCAGCGACAGGCGTGACACCCTCGCGGCTCCCGTTGATGCGACAAAAATCAAAGGCGTCGATCACAAAAGCATTCATTGGTAGAAATTTTCCCCGGAAAACCTGCGATAATAACAGGGTTTTCACCGCCGAGTCAAAGGCTAGCTGGATTTTTTTGATTCATGCCGCGCACGCCCAGTGCCGGGAATTTCCTTACCCGCGACAATTTTATCGCCACCGACCACGCAATGATACCAACTTCACACCCGCCCCGCTTGATTCTCGCGTCCAGTTCCATCTATCGCAAAGAATTGCTATCCCGCCTGGCTTTGCCCTTCGAGGTGGCCGTGCCCGACCTCGACGAAAGCGCCCTGCCCGGCGAAACGCCGAGCGCCACCGCGCTGCGCCTGGCGCAGGCCAAGGCCGCCGCCGTGCTGGCCAAGATGCCGGGCAGCCTGGTCATCGGCTCGGACCAGGTCGCCACCCTGGACGGGGAACAGATCGGCAAACCGGGCAACCACGCCTGCGCCCTGCTGCAATTGCAAAAAATGCGCGGCCGCCGCGTCGTCTTCCACACCGCCCTGTGCCTGCTCGATGGACGGGGCGACATTCCCCTCGTGCAAGTGGAAGATATCCAGACCATCGTCACCGTGCGCGACCTGCCGGACGCCGAACTGGACGCCTACCTGCGCATCGAACAACCGTACGACTGCGCCGGCAGCGCCAAGAACGAGGGCCTGGGCATCGCCATCCTGGAAAAAATCGACAGCGGCGACCCGACCGCGCTGACCGGCCTGCCGCTGATCGCCCTGTGCGGCATGTTGCGCCGCGCCGGCGTGACGTTTTTCGGCATTTGAATCCCACTGTGCGGCGGCGCCACCGGCGTCGCCCATCAACGTTAACTATAGATAAGACATGACCAAGACCACCGGTACCCTGTACCTGATTCCCAATACCCTAGGCAGTAGCGAGGGCGCCGACGACGCCCTCGCCCACATCATTCCCGAGCAAGTGCGCCTGATCACTTCAGGGCTCGACTATTTCGTCGCGGAAAACGCGAAGACGGCGCGCGCCTTCCTCAAGCTGATCGCCATCAAGCATCCGCTGGCCAAACCCTTGCAGGAAATCGAGATTTCCGAACTGAACGTGAACACGCCGGCGCCGGCGCTGGCCGGCTTGCTGGCGCCGCTGCTGACGGGGCGCGACGCCGGCCTGGTATCCGAGGCGGGCGTGCCGGCCGTGGCCGATCCGGGCGCCGACCTGGTGCGTCTGGCGCATCAGCACGGCATCCGCGTCAAGCCGCTGGTGGGCCCGTCCTCGCTCTTGCTGGCCGTCATGGCAAGCGGCCTGAACGGCCAAAGCTTCGCCTTCAACGGCTACCTGCCCACCGATGCCGGCCTGCGCGCCAAGCGCCTCAAGGAATTGGAAAGCCGCTCGCGCGCCGAAAAGCAGACCCAATTGTTCATCGAAACACCCTACCGCAACGCCGCCATGCTGGACGCGCTGCTCGCCCACTGCCAGGCGACCACCCTGATCTGCGTGGCGACCGACCTCAGCCTGGTGACGGAATCGATCAAGACCATGAATGGCGCGCAATGGAAAAGCTTGCTGAGTGCGGGCAAGGCGCCCGACTTCCACAAGAAGCCGACCGTCTTCCTGCTGCTGGCGCAATGATCAGTGCGAAGTGTTGACGCCCTCGACGTAATCGTTGACCCATTCGAAGGCGGCGATCTGGATCGCATTCAGGTCGGCCGCCGACAGGCGCAGGGCGTCCAGGGTGCCCCTCAGTTCCGGGCCGCATTCGGCGTTTTCGACGCGTTCGATCAGGCTCAGCATGCTGCCGTATTCGCCATGCCGGTACAGCAAGGCGTCACGCACCTCGCTCTCGACCTTGACGCTGCCGACGACATCGCTCATGCGCATCGAAAATAGCGCGTCCATCAGCGACATGATGCCGACCGTAAAGCCGACGTCGGCGCAACTGCGCCGCCCCGGCCGCAGCTTTTCCGTCATCAACTCCAGCAATTTGCCCCGCGTGGCGGCCAGTTGCAGCAGCGGCGACGTGAATTTTTGCGCCGCGTCTGGCTTCACGTACAACAAGATCTGCAACCAGCGCTGCAACTGGCGCCGCCCCAGCACGATCAGGGCTTGCCCCAGGGTATCGATGCGCACGCGCGCGCCCACGGCGGGCGTATTGACCAGACGCAAAAGATTCAGGCTGATCAAGGCGTCGTGCTTAATGCAGCGCTCGATTTCATGGTTGTCGGCCTCGGCGTTGATCAAGTCGAGCAGGTGCAGGATGGCCAGTTCCGACGGTGCGAT
Source organism: Janthinobacterium sp. (assembly GCA_003482555.1). Classification (GTDB taxonomy): domain Bacteria; phylum Pseudomonadota; class Gammaproteobacteria; order Burkholderiales; family Burkholderiaceae_D; genus Janthinobacterium. The sequence goes on from DMYQ01000189.1 coordinate 22,804, forward strand.
CTTCTTCCCGCTCAAGACCACGGGGCGGGCAAAGTAATAGCCCTGGAAAAATTCAAAGCCCAGTTCCAGGCATTGCGCGAACTGGGCCTGGGTCTCGACTTTTTCGGCCAGCAATTTACTCTTCGATGAATTGAGCACGATCGCCAAGGCCGTCAAGGTGGCGGCCGGCATGTGCTGGATGTCGACCTTGATCACGTCGACCAGGGGCGCCAGCTTTTGCACGTCCTCGGAGGCCGCCACCACATCGTCGAGGGCGAATTTGAAACCGGCCTCCTTGAGCTCACGCACGCGGGCCAACACTTCAGGCGTAGCCTTGACGGTTTCCAGGATTTCGAGAATGACTTTATTGCTGGGAAGGAAGCGAATGAAATCGCTCATCAAGGCGACCGTGTCGACATTGATATAGGCCAGTTGCTGGCCTACCACTTGCTCCATGCCCAGTTCGGACGCGTGGGCGATCACGGTGGCGGTGGCCGCCGCTTCGTCAACGATGTCGGCGACATTATAGTGGGCGCTGCGAAACAGCAACTCGTAAGCCACCAGTCGCTGATCGCGATTCAAGATCGGCTGCCGCGCCAAAAAGAATTGATTGAACAATGGCTGCTGCAACGGCGCCGACGATAAGACATCGACAGTCATGGATACCCCACCAACGTTTGACCGCAGCGGGGCTGCGGCTTACCCGGCGGGCGGCGAAAAATGCCACCCGCTTGGTGAAACTATACGCTACATTGGCGTTTTGGCACGTCTAATTGCCGGGAACTGCGGGAACTCAAGGCTTGCGCGGCCCGGTGTTGCGCGCCGGCCTCGCATTCGGGCCGGCCGGACGGGG
>DMYQ01000086.1:0-293 GCA_003482555.1 Janthinobacterium sp.
AACCGCTGGGCCAACCGCCACACCGGCTCGGTCGAGGTGTTCACCAAGGATCGCAAGTTCGTCCACATCGACATCGAACCGACCCAGATCGGGCGCGTCTTCGGCCCCGATTACGGCATCGTCTCGGACGCCGGCGCCGCCCTGAAACTGTTCGTCGAAGTGGCCAGGGAATGGAAGGCGGCCGGCAAGCTGAAGGATCGCAACGCCTGGCTGGCCGAGTGCCAGGAGCGCAAACGCACCCTGCAACGCCGCACCCACTTTGAAAACGTGCCGGTCAAGCCGCAGCGCGTCTA
>DMYQ01000086.1:439-7179 GCA_003482555.1 Janthinobacterium sp.
CAGGCCGGCCCGCTGGGCTGGACCATCCCCGCCGCCCTGGGCGTGGTGGCGGCCGATCCGAGCCGCGAAGTGGTCGGCATTTCGGGCGACTACGACTTCCAGTTCATGATCGAAGAGCTGGCCGTGGGCGCGCAATTCAAGCTGCCTTACCTGCAGGTGGTGGTCAACAATTCCTACCTCGGCCTGATCCGCCAGTCGCAGCGCGGCTTCGACATGGACTTCTGCGTCCAGCTGGCCTTCGAGAACATCAACGCGCCGGAGTTGAACGGGTATGGCGTCGACCACGTCGCCGTCGCCGAAGGCCTGGGCTGCAAGGCGATCCGCGTCACCACGCCGGACGGCATCGCCCCGGCCCTGATCGAAGCGAAGGCCTTGATGAAGCAGTACAGCGTGCCGGTCATCGTCGAGATCATCCTGGAACGGGTGACGAATATTTCGATGGGCACGGAAATCAACAGCATCAACGAGTTTGAAGACCTGGCCAAGGACAAGCTGGACGCGCCCACCGCCATTTCCCTGCTCGATTAAACGGAGAATTCATCATGACCAAACTGGCAGCCAATCTGACCATGCTGTTCAACGAAGTGCCCTTCCTGGAGCGCTTCGAGGCGGCCGCGCAAGCGGGCTTCAAGGGCGTGGAATTCCTCTTCCCCTACGCTTATCCGGCCCAGCAGATCGCCGAGCGGCTGGAAAAGCACCACCTGGAACTGGTGCTGCACAATCTGCCGGCCGGTAACTGGGAACGGGGCGAACGGGGCATCGCCTGCCATCCGGACCGGGTGGAGGAATTCAAGGAGGGCGTGAGCAAGGCCATCGCCTACGCCAAGGCCTTGCGCGTGCGCCAGCTGAACTGCCTGGTCGGCGTGGTGCCGGCCGGCGTCAGCGCGGAACTGGCGCGGGAAACCGTGATCGCCAACCTGCGCTATGCGGCCGAGCAGTTGCGCGCGGCCGGCATCCGCCTGCTGATCGAAGCAATCAACACCTTCGATATCCCCGGCTTCTTTTTGTCGGGCACGGCGCAGGCGCTGGAATTGATCGCCGCGACCGGCTCCGACAATATCTATGTGCAGTACGACATCTACCACATGCAGAGGATGGAAGGTGAGCTGGCCAATACCATCAAGGCCAACCTGGCCGCCATCGGCCACGTGCAACTGGCCGACAATCCGGGCCGCTTCGAACCGGGCACCGGCGAGATCAACTACCGCTACCTGTTCGCCCAGCTCGACGCGCTCGGCTACGACGGCTGGATCGGCTGCGAGTACAAGCCGCGCGCCGGCACCGTCGACGGCCTCGGCTGGCGCGCCGCCCACGGCGTTTGATTTATCTATTTTTCGATCTACTCAGGAGACATCATCATGGCAAAAATCGGCTTCATCGGCTTGGGCATCATGGGCGCCCCAATGGCGGAAAACCTGCAAAAGGGTGACCACAAGCTGTACCTGTTCGACCAAAAGAATCCTCCCTTCAGCCTGATCGAGGGCGGCGCCACCGTCTGCACCTCGGGCGCCGAAGTGGCGAAGCGGGCCGACATCATCATCGTCATGGTGCCCGACACCCCGCACGTGGACGCCGTACTGTTCGGCGAGAACGGCGTGGCCGCCGGCCTCAGCGAAGGCAAGATCGTGGTCGACATGAGCTCCATCTCGCCCATCGCCACCAAGGACTTCGCCAAGCGCATCAACGCCTTGAAATGCGACTACCTCGACGCCCCCGTTTCGGGCGGCGAAGTGGGCGCCAAGGCGGCCTCGCTGACCATCATGGTGGGCGGCCCGCAGGCGGCCTTCGACCAGGTGCAACCCCTGTTTCAACTGATGGGCAAGAACATCACCCTGGTGGGCGGCAATGGCGACGGCCAGACCACCAAGGTCGCCAACCAGATCATCGTCGCCCTGAACATTCAGGCGGTGGCCGAAGCGCTGCTGTTCGCCTCCAAGGCGGGCGCCGATCCGGCCAAGGTGCGGCAGGCGCTGATGGGCGGTTTCGCCGCTTCGCGCATCCTCGAAGTGCACGGCGAGCGCATGGTCAAGCGCACCTTCAATCCGGGCTTCCGCATCGAGCTGCACCAGAAGGATTTGAACCTGGCCCTGCAAGGCGCGAAGGCGCTCGGCATTTCGCTGCCGAACACCGCCACCGCGCAGGAACTGATGAACTCTTGCGCCGCCCACGGCCTGGGCGGCATGGATCACTCGGCGCTGTGCCGCGCCATCGAGATCATGTCCAACCATCAGATCGCCGAAGCGTGACGAGGGGGCGCGCGCGGCACATTGCGCGCGCGCCCTGCTCCTTTTTTTCCTCCAGATGGGCCAGAACCCAGCAGAATCGAGAGACACCCCATGACACTGTCCAACCCCAAACAATTCCTGCGCGGCTTGTACGACCAGGCCGTCGATGCCGTCAGCGCCGCCAATTGCCTGCCCGCCTTTCTGCCCAAGCCGCCCGTCAACGGCCGCACCCTGGTGATAGGCGCCGGCAAGGGCGCGGCCGCCATGGCCAAGGTGGTCGAAGACAACTGGGACGGTGAATTGAGCGGCCTGGTGGTCACCCGCTACGGCCACGGCGCCGACTGCAAGCGCATCGAAGTGGTCGAAGCGGCCCATCCGGTGCCGGACGAAGCGGGCCTGGCGGCGGCCAGCCGCATCCTCGACATGGTGCAAGGCTTGAGCGAAAACGACCTGGTGATCTGCCTGATCACGGGCGGCGGCTCGGCCCTGCTGTCGCTGCCGGCGCCCGGCATCACCCTGGCGCAGAAACAGGCCGTCAACAAGGCTCTGCTCAACAGCGGCGCCGCCATCAGCGAAATGAATTGCGTGCGCAAGCACCTGTCGAGCATCAAGGGCGGCCGCCTCGGCCTGGCCTGCGCGCCCGCGCGCGTGCTCACCCTCTTGATTTCCGACGTGCCCGGCGACGACGCCGGCACCATCGCCAGCGGCCCCACCCTGCCCGACGACACCACCTGCGCGCAGGCGCTGGCGATCCTGAAAAAATACGCCATCGCGGTGCCGGCCAACGTCGAGGAGCACTTGCGCAGCGACTTTGGTGCCACCCCGACGGCGGACGACCCGCGCTTCGCCGGCCACGAACACCACATCATCGCCATCGCCCAGGACGCGCTCGAAGCTGCCGCCGCGGCGGCGCGCGCGGCCGGCGTCCCGGCCCACATCCTGTCCGACGGCATCGAGGGCGAAGCGCGCGACGTGGCCATCGTCCACGCCGCGCTGGCCAGGCAGATCCACGGCCGCGGCCAGCCCTTCACGCGGCCCTGCGTGCTGCTGTCCGGCGGCGAAACCACGGTCACCGTGCGCGGCAAGGGACGCGGCGGGCGCAATGCCGAGTTTTTACTGAGCCTGGCCGTGACCCTGGACGGCCAGCCCGACATTTATGCGCTGGCCTGCGACACGGACGGCATCGACGGCTCGGAAGACAACGCCGGCGCGCTGTACGGCCCGGACACGGCGCGGCGCGCCGCCGAGCGGCATTTGAATCCCAAGCTGATGTTGGAAGACAATGACGGCTACGGCTTTTTCCTGGCGCTGGACGACTTGATCGTCAGCGGCCCGAGCCGCACCAATGTCAACGACTTCCGCGCCATCCTGATTTTATAGAGTCCCGCCGCACGCCGGCGAGCGGGCTGCGTCCTTGCGCGACGCGGCCCGCTTGCGCGCAACCAGCCTTCAACAGCCCCCTTCCTTTTCGATCGAAAAAATATCATGCGCCGTCTCCGCCAAGCAAAAATCGTCGCCACCCTGGGCCCCGCCAGTTCCGACCGCGCCACCATCCTGGCCCTGTTCGAAGCGGGCGCCGATGTCTTCCGTTTCAACTTCAGCCACGGCAGCCACGCCGACCACCAGGAACGCTACAACATCGTGCGCGAGATCGAACGGGCCGTCGGCCGCCCGATCGCCGTGCTGGCCGATTTGCAGGGGCCGAAGCTGCGCGTGGGCCAGTTCGGGGACGGCAAGGTGACGCTGACAGCCGGCGCGGAATTCGTGCTCGACAATAATCCGGCGCCCGGCAACAGCCAGCGCGTCTGCCTGCCGCACCCGGAACTGTTCGCCGTCATCACGGCCGGCCAGGCCCTGCTGCTGGACGACGGCAAACTGCGCCTGGAAGTGCTGTCCAGCGACGCCACCAGCATCCGCACCCGCATCGTCAACGGCGGCGCGCTGTCCGACCGCAAGGGCGTGAACGTGCCGGACGCGGTCTTGCCGATTCCCGCCCTGACCGACAAGGATAAACGTGACCTGGCGTTCGCGCTCGACATGGGGGCCGACTGGATCGCCCTGTCCTTCGTGCAGCGGCCGGAAGACATGCTGGACGCGCGCGCCCTGATCGGCCAGCGCGCCGGCCTGCTGGCGAAGCTGGAAAAGCCGGCCGCGCTGCATCGGCTGGACGCCATCGTCAAGGTTTCGGACGCGATCATGGTGGCGCGCGGCGACCTTGGCGTCGAACTGCCGCCGGAGCAGGTACCGGGCGCGCAAAAGCGCATCCTGCGCAGCTGCCGCGCGCACGGCGTGCCGATCATCATCGCCACCCAGATGCTGGAATCGATGATCACTGCGCCGGTGCCGACCCGGGCCGAGGCATCCGACGTGGCCAGCGCCATCTACGACGGCGCCGACGCCGTCATGCTGTCGGCCGAATCGGCCAGCGGCGCCTATCCGGTGGCGGCGGTGGCGATGATGAACCGCATCATCGGCGAAGTGGAAAAGGATCCCCTGTACCGCGGCATCATCGACGCCCAGCACGTGGCGCCGCTGTCGAACAAGGGCGACGCCATCTGCGCGGCGCTGCGCAGCGTGACCCAGATCATCGGCGCCGTCGCCACCGTCACCTACACCACTTCCGGCCACACCAGCCTGCGCGCGGCGCGCGAGCGCCCGTCCGCGCCCATCCTCAGCATCACGCCGAAGATCGCCACCGCGCGCCGCCTGGCCCTGGTCTGGGGCGTGCATTCGAGCGTGGGCAGCGACGTCCACAACGTCGACCAGATGGTGGCGCTGGCTTGCCGCACGGCGCTCAAGGAAGGCTTCGCCAGGCCGGGCGAGCATGTCGCCATCACGGCCGGCATGCCGTTCGGCGAGCCGGGCACCACCAACCTGCTGCGCATCGCCGAAGTCTGGCCGCAGGAAACGGCCAACATCCCCGCGCACTGGGCGTGAACGGGCCGGGCGCGGTGCGCCGGCAAGCGCTGGCGCGCCTGCCGCGCACCCTGCTGGCCAGCGTCGGCCAGATCTACTTCCAACCGGCGCCCCTGAGCGGCGCCGCACTGCTGCTTTGCCTGTACCTGGGCGGCCAGACCCTGGCCCCGACCTGCGTGCTGGGCGCGGCGGCAGCCATCGCCACGGCTTACGCGGCGCGCTGGCCGGCGGCCGACATCGAAGAGGGACTGTACTCTTACAACGGGGCCCTGGCCGGCGCCGCGCTGGGCGCCCTGTTTGACTGGTCGCCGGCGCTGCCGGCCTGGATCGTCGGCGCCGGCATCGTCAGCGCCGCCCTGTGCCATGGCTTGCTGCGGCGCGGCGCGCCGCCGCTGACGGCGCCGTTCGCGCTGCTGATGCTGGCGGCGCTGGCGTTCGGGCCGACCCTTGGTTTACGCATGCTGGCGCCGCCGCCGGCCTGCGGCAAGGGCTTGCTCGGCTATAGCTTTTGCGTCATCGGGCAGGCAGGCTTCATCGATTCCATGCCGCTCGGCGCGCTGCTGCTGGCGGCGCTGAGCCACCGCGACTGGCGCCACGGCGCCTGGGCCATGGCCGGCGCGCTGCTGGCCTGGTACGTGCTCACCCTGGGCGCCTTGTGGCCGCGCGCCGGCATCGCGGCGCAAGCGACTGGCATGGGCGTCAATTGCGCGCTGGCCGTGCTGGCCTTGCACGTGCACGGGCGGGCGCCGGCGACGCGCCTGCTGGGCGGACTGGGCGCGATCCTGCTCAGCCTCCTGCTGGGCAAGCTGGGCCTGCCCTACTTCACGCTGCCTTTCGTGCTGGCCACCTGGGGCGCGCTGCTCCTGTCGGCGCTGCCCGAGCCGCTGGCGCGCCAGCCCGACTTGAACGGAGCGACTGGCGCCGGCGCGGCCAGGCGTCCACCTTTTCGGAGCCGCCGCAATACGTAGAATCACCAGCAGAATATTCCCACGGATTCGGTTTTAATGCTAGGATCAGTTCCACACGGCAAAGCTGAATGTTGGGTAGACAGGCACGCCCGGGCCCTCGGGACTCGACGTCCCTTTGCTCAGCCCTGGCGTCCCGTTGGTGCTCCTCTATTCCTGGAAAAAAAATGAAAAATAAAACGATATCCGCGCTGCTGGCAGCCAGTGTACTTTTCAGCGCGCCTGTTTTCGCGGCCGACAACCGGGCCGCCGCCATCGCCATGGTGGACAAAGGCGTCGCCTTCCTGCAAAAGAACGGCAAGGATGCGCTGATCCAGGCCGTCAATGCCAAGAGCCCGGAATTCATCAACGAACACACTTATTTGGCGCTGCGGGCGCTGGACGGCACCCAGTTGGCGCATCCGACCAATCCCAAACTGGTCGGCAAGAACTTGGTCGTGCTGCCCGACTCCGACGGCAAACTATTCCGCAAGGAAATCATTGACCGGGCCCAGTCCGAGGGCAAGGGCTGGGTCGACTACCGCTACAACAATCCCGCGAATGGCCAGATCGAAAAGAAATCCACCTATTTCCTGAAGAAAGACGACGTGATCCTGGAAGCCGGCATTTATCGGGGTAAATAAGCGGGGTAAAT
>DMYQ01000086.1:7316-8968 GCA_003482555.1 Janthinobacterium sp.
GGCAACGTTGGTCGCCGAACAAATGTAAACATTTTTATTTACTTATTGCTGACACATCAGTATATTTGTAATCATTCCTGTTTACATAAGCCCGCCATGAAAACCGTCCTGCTGATCGCCGTCGCCTGCCTGCTTGCCCTGCTCTCGACGATAGGGGCGTCGCTGGCGTTTCCCATCCTGCCGCCCCTGTTCGCGGCCGACGCCGGCAACAATCTGACGCACTTCCTCGGCCTGCCGCCGAAGCTGCTGTTCGGCCTGGCACTGGCCATCAACCCGCTCGGCCTGCTGCTCGGTTCTGCCTTGCTGGGGCCGCTGTCCGACCGCTACGGCCGCCGCCCCGTGCTGCTGGCAACGGCGCTCGGCGCCGCCCTCGGCCACGCGCTCACGGCCGTGGCGCTGACCCTGGAATCGTATCCCCTGTTCATGTGTGCCCGCCTCGCCACCGGTCTGTTGGAAGGCAACGGCGCGGTCGCCCGCGCCCTCCTGGCCGACCGTCTCGACGGACCCCTGCGCCGGCGCGCCCTGTCCTGGCTGAACGGCGCCTTTTACCTGGGCTGGCTGGCCGGCCCCCTGCTGGCCGGTTTTACCCTGCCATGGGGCATCGCGACGCCCTTCCTGGTGGCCGTCGGCGCGCTGTTGCTGGCGGCGGCCCTGGTCGCGCTGGCCCTGCCGCGCGAGGCGGCGTCGACGGCGACGGGTTCGTGGTGGCAAGTGGCGCGCGAGCGCCACGCCCTGAACCTGCTGCGCCACGCCGACTTGCGCACCCTGTTCATCGTCCATCTCGGCTACAACTGTGGCGTCACCGCCTTCTACGAATACTATGCGCTGTGGCTGGTCGAAGTGGCGCGCTACGGCGTGCGCGACATCGCCTGGATCAATATGGGGCTGTCCGGGGTGATGACGGCGGCGTCCCTGTTCGCCGGCGGCCCGAGCGCGCGCGAACCGCTGCGCCGCGCCGCCGGCTACGCCGCCGGCACGGCGCTCGCCGTGGCCCTGGTGGCCAGCGGAAAACTGTGGCTGGGCCTGCCGGCCATCGTGCTGTTCGGTATCCCGAACGCGTTCTATAATGCCGTCATGCAGGGCTGGTGCGCCGACCGTTTCGGCGCCCACGGCCAGGGCGCCGTCATGGGCCTGCTGTCGACTGCCTTTTGCCTGGCGAATATCCTGATGGCGCTGGCCGGCGCCGCCTTGACGCAGGTCGACACGGGCCTGATCCTGATGCTGGGCGCGGCTTTGAGCGCCTGGGCCGCCTGGCGCATCCTGGGCTGGCGCATCCCGAAGGGCGCGCCGGCGACACTTACCGGAACATCCCCATGAATACCGCCGAACGCATCCTGTTTTTACTGAAAACGCGCGGCCCGCAAAGCGCGCAACAACTGGCGACCCTGCTGGAATTGACTTCGATGGGCGCGCGCCGCCAGCTCGAGGCGGCGCTGGAAAAGGGCTATGTCAGCTTCGACGACGTGGCCGACAAAGTGGGCCGGCCGGCGCGCCGCTGGCTGCTCACCGAAGCGGGCCATGCGCGCTTCCCGGATCGGCACGCCGACCTGAGCCTGCAACTGATCGAGCAGGTGCGCGCCCTGTTCGGCGAAGCCGGCATGGACCAGTTGATCGTGGCGCGCGAACAAGGCAGCGAGGCGCTCTACCGCGCC
>DMYQ01000086.1:9133-11280 GCA_003482555.1 Janthinobacterium sp.
CGCGACGCCGAAGGTTATATGGCCGAATCCGAGCCGCAAGCCGACGGCAGCGTGCTGCTGATCGAAAACCACTGCCCGATCTGCGCCGCCGCCCGCGAATGCCAGAATTTTTGCCGCTCCGAGCTGGCCATCTTCCAGCGCGTGCTGGGCCAGGATTGCAGCGTCGAGCGCAGCGAACACTTGCTGGCCGGCGCCCGCCGCTGCGTCTACCGCATCCGGCCGCTGCCGCCCGGGTAGCGCGATCGGGGCGCGCGATCGGCCACTGCGCCCAAGACTTGCTCTCGGCGCGCGCCCTTGCCTCCACCATGGCGCGCCCGGTAGCGCGGCAGGCAATGGCATGGCGGAGTGCAAGGACTCTTATTGCCCGGGCGGCAGTTCCACCAGCCGCGCCTTGGCGCTGGCCGGGCCGCCGGCGGGTTTTTCAGCCGTCAACGTGACCGTGGCACCGGCCGGCCAGACGACATGCTGACTCTGGCCGTTGCCGAGCAAGGCGGTCGTCAATCGCAAGGCCTTGTTCACATAAATCTGCATGGACAGTTTCACGCCGCCGCTTGCGACCACGGAAAACGTATATCGCTTGGGCGCGTTCGGCCCGACTCCCGGCACGGCCCCGATATTCCTGTTGCCATAGTCGATTTGCCGGATGAAGCTTGTCGTCGTATCCCAGCGCAGCGATTGTGTATAGGTGTCATAGACGCCGGCAACATCGTTCGGGTTTTCCATGGCGTCGACCGCCCAGATACCCCGCATCGACATCAGGTTGACTTGGCTATCCGGAACGCGCAAGACGCCATTGCCGTCGATATAACCATCTTCAGAAACGACCTGCCGCAACGCCTGACGCACCAGATTGAGCTGGCTTGGCGGCGACTCACTCCAGACCGAGCGATTTTCCACATAGATAACAAATGGCGTGTTGTCGTTGCGGTCAACGACATAGGCGCCGTACCTCATCAAAGTTTTGGCAACCTTCAGCAGGCGCGGGTCGGTGATCTGGCTCAGGTCGAAGTCGGCCGGCAACATCAGGCGCGCGCCCTCCGGGATTTGCCCGGTGTTCGACTTGGACGGATCGGTGCTATCGCCGGATGTCGCCGGATAAATGAATTGATTCGGCGCCGCCGCCAAGCCCGAATAATCGAGCGACAACGCCAGGGCATGCTCGTACCAGGCCTTGCCATCATTGGCTTCGGCGACGCGGATCATGCCGGCGGAAGTCGGCACGGCCGCCGCGCGCGCTCCCTGGTAATAATGCGCCGGATCACCCCAACCGCTACCGTTCAAGGTTGACCAGGAAATCATACTCGCAGTCCATAATCGTGACGTCTTGTCTTGAGCCAACTGGTAGAAGGAATACACCCGGTTGGCGGCGGCATCGACGATATCGGCGTGTCCGTCGTTGCCGGTGGCGGCAAACGTCTTGGCCGGCCAATGCGGAACCCTGACGCTGTCCAGATATTGCTCCGCGTCCGAGTCCTTTATTCCCAGCGAGCCGCTCTTCTTATGCACGACCATGGGTGAATCGCCAGGTTTCGCTTCAAAAATGGCGCTCGAATAGGCGCCGCTCGAGATGGCGGGATTGTAGGTCGTGGCGGGTATCTGATATGTCCCCAATTTCGGGTTGATGGGACGCGAATTCCACAGCGAATCGGCGGCGAACATCTTGAGGTAGGTACCGTAGTCCGACGCTATCGCTTGGCCGTAAGCCAATGAGGCAAGCGCCAGCGAACCACATGCTAAAAGTCTTTTCATTCGAAGATCCAGGTGAGGTGAATTGCCCGCACACGACGACAATATGTGCGGTTGAAACCCTGAAAAATATGATGATCCACATCAATATTGGATGCGCATCATTTAACTTGATTATATTAATAACCATCGACATCATAATCGGGCATATTTATGCAGGGCTATCTATCCTAACATGATAGATATATTGACATTCGCACCGGACAATTCAAGTCACGGTCAATTAAATACCCTCGCGTATAAACAATTCCTCTTTTGAATTATATTTTCTCGCAAGGGAATTGTATTTAGCAAATTCATATGGAAAGTCGAATTTATCCGGATTTATCCATATATTGCCAACTCCTCGCCGGTTCGGCGTCCGGACAAACCGACGATGCGCGCACCGGCCCGCATACGCG
>DMYQ01000086.1:11405-15275 GCA_003482555.1 Janthinobacterium sp.
GCACCGGCCCGCATACGCGCGCAAGGTCGCGGCCGTAGCCGATCGGGTGGCGCGGATGGCCGCCGCGCTTCCACATGGCGGCTGCCGACACGCCGCCGCGCCTGACGGCCGACTTCGCACACCATCCTGACTGGAAAGCTCAATTCAAGGTTGACAAGGGCCGCCGTCGCGCCTACTATTGTCAACACTTATTGTATACAATTATTGAATATGCAAGGCGCCGTCAGCTCACCATCCAGCCGGCGCCAAGCACTTCGAGGCGCCTGGCGCCTCTTCACCTTGGAGACCGTATGGGCCGCTTAAGCACTCACATCCTGGACACCGCGCATGGCAGACCGGGCAGCGACGTTCAGATTCATTTGTACCGCATCGAGGGCGACGTCAAGACGCATCTGTGCACCACCCGCACCCAGCAGGATGGCCGCTGCGGCGGTCCCCTGCTCGAAGGCGACGCCCTGCTGGCCGGCGTGTACGAGCTGGAATTCCACGTCGGCCCGTATTTCGCGGCACTGGGCGTCGACCTGCCCCAGCCGAACTTTCTCGACCTCATCACCTTGCGCTTCGGCGTGGCCGACGCCGACGCCCACTACCACGTGCCGCTGACGGTCAGCCCGTGGAGTTACTCGACTTACCGCGGCAGTTGAAGCGCCGCGTTCACAGCACATTAAAAAAGAAGGAGACAGTTTATGGACGCTTATTTGTTTGATTGGGCCAATTTGCTATTGCGTTGGCTGCATGTGATCGTCGCCATCGCGTGGATCGGTTCCTCGTTTTATTTCGTCTGGCTCGACAACAGCCTGCGCGCCCCCACCGACGCCGACTTGAAGGCGAAGGGCGTGGGCGGCGAACTGTGGGCCGTGCATGGCGGCGGCTTCTACAATCCGCAAAAATACCTGGGCGCGCCGCGCGACTTGCCGGACGACTTGCACTGGTTTTACTGGGAATCGTATAGCACCTGGTTGTCCGGCTTCGCCCTGTTTTCCGTGCTCTACCTGCTCAACCCGACGGTCTTCCTGATCGACCCGAACGTCGCCAAGCTGAGCCCGTCCGTCGCCGTCGTCAGCGCCCTGGCCTTCCTGGTGGTCGGCTGGCTGGTCTACGACTGCGCCTGCCGCCTGCTGCGCAAGCGCGAACAATTGCTGGCCGGCCTGGTGGTGCTGTACGTGGTGGGCGCCGCCTATGCCGCCTGCCACCTGTTTTCCGGTCGCGCCGCCTTCCTGATCGTCGGCGCCATGATCGCCACCATCATGAGCGCCAATGTGTTCTTCTGGATCATCCCCGGCCAGCGCACCACCGTCGCCTCGATGAAGGCCGGCCTGCCTGTCGACCCCCTCCACGGCCAGCGCGCCAAGCAGCGCAGCGTGCACAATACCTATTTCACCCTGCCGGTGCTGCTGGCGATGCTGTCGAACCATTACAGCATGGTGTATGCGAGCGCCAACAACTGGCTGGTGCTGGTGACGATCATGCTGGCCGGCGTCTTCATCCGCCAGTTCTTCATCATGCGCCACAAGGGCGTCACCAACTTCGCCTTCCCGGCCATCGCCGCGACCCTGCTGGTGGCCGTCATCGCTTGCCTGGCGCCGAGCACGGCCGCCAGGCAAGCGGCGCCGCTCGCCGCCAAGGGCGTCGACATGGCCCAGGTGCGGCAAGTGGTGCAGGCGCGCTGCATCCAGTGCCACTCGGCCAAGCCGAGCATGATGCCGACGACGGCGAAAGGCTTGAGCTTCGAGCAGCCGGAGCAGATCCGCGCCAACGGCCAGATGATTTACCAGCAAGTGGTGCTGCAAAAGGCCATGCCGCTCGGCAATCTGACCAAGATCACCGACGCGGAACGGGCCCTGATCGCCCAATGGCATGACGAAGGCATGAAGTAAGCGGGGCGGGGCGGAGCATTTCCGCCCCACGCGCATTTTGCACTGCTTTTTGCACCTCGAGATCCTGACGGTCGCGCGCCACAGCGGATTTGTTCCTCATCACCAGCGGCCATGCCATGGTCGCGCCACCCATACAGACCCATGAGCCTGCGTCCCCACGATCAACTCGACACCAATTTGCTGCGCGTGCTGCATACCCTGCTGACCGAACGCAGCGTCACGCGCACGGCGCTCAAGCTGGGCAAGTCGCAGCCGGCCGTCAGCAATATGCTGCGCCGCCTGCGCGACATCACCGGCGACCCCATCCTCGTCGGCGGCAAGAGCGGCATGACGCCCACCGAACGGGGCGAGCAATTGCTGCTGCTGGCCAAGCAGGGCCTGGGCGTGATGGAGAATATCTGCCACCCCGAACCCGATTTTTTCCCCGAGCAGACGCGGCGCGTTTTCCACCTGGGCGCGCCCGATTATCTGAGCGTGATGCTGATCCCCCTGATCATGGAAGCGGTGCGGCTGCGCGCGCCGAACGCCGGCCTGGTCGTCCATTCCCTGAACGCCGGCTTCGACTACGCCTCGGCGCTGGAGCGGGGCGAGCTTGACGTCGTCATCGGCAATTGGCCGGAACAGCCGCAGCACCTGCACCTGGCCCAGTTGTTCGAAGACCAGCTGGTGTGCATGCTCAACAGCGAACACCCGGTCGTCAAGAAGGGCTTGTCGCTCAAGTATTACCTGGAAATGGCGCACCTGGCGCCCACGCCCTACATGATGGGCCACCGCAGCATCATCGACAGCGCCCTCGCCGAGCAGGGCTTGAAGCGCCAGATCAAGATGACGATCCCGTATTTCGGCATGGTGCCCTATGTTCTGGCGCGCACCGACATGATCTTCACCACCAGCCACTGCTTCGCCATGCACTTCAGTCGCCAGTGGCCGATCGCCGTCCTGCCGATGCCGCTGCCGATGCCGAAGATGCGTTTTTTCATGCTGTGGCACGAGCGCTCGCACGCGGCCGTCGAGGTGCAATGGTTGCGCCGCATCGTCGCCGACGCTTCGCGCGAAGCGATGGGCAAGAATCCCTACGAAGTGCTGGGCGGCATGGTCAACGAGCTGAGCGGCGCGCGCTGAAACCGCTGCGGCGCCGGGCGCTGCCAAGATAGTAATTCGGCGGGCGCCCATGTATCATGACGCCATACGCTTGCGCCTTGCAAGCCGGCCGCAAGCGCGCAGGCGCCGGCCTTCACCCAACACTAAGGTTTATCGTCACCCTGCCATGGCAAAGTCCAACCCCGCAATCGAAGAAAAACAGAGCACCGGCGACAGTTCGAACGAGATCGCCCATGACATCGCCGAGGCCATCGCCGCGCGCAAGCTGCCACCCGGCACCAAGCTGCGCGAAGAAGCCCTGTGCCGCCTGTATTCGGTGAGCCGGACCAAGATCCGCGCGGCCCTGCTGATCCTGTCGAAGGACAAGCTGATCAACATCATCCCCGACAAGGGCGCCTTCGTCAGCCAGCCCAGCGAGACCGAGTCGCGCGACATCTTCGCGGCGCGCCGCATCATCGAGACGGCGCTGGCGCGCGAATTCGTCGCCAAGGCCAGGCCGGCCGACTACAAGATGCTGGAAAAACATTTGAAGGCGGAGCGCAACGTGCTGGCCGGCGACAACAACTCGAAGATGCGCTCGCAACTGCTGGGCGACTTTCACGTGCTGCTGGCCGATATCGTCGGCAACCAGGTGCTCAAGGAAATCGTGCGCGAACTGGTGGGGCGCAGCTCGCTCATCACCATGCTGTACCAGTCGGACCGGGACGCCGTCTGC
Source organism: Janthinobacterium sp. (assembly GCA_003482555.1). Lineage (GTDB taxonomy): Bacteria > Pseudomonadota > Gammaproteobacteria > Burkholderiales > Burkholderiaceae_D > Janthinobacterium. Next base: position 15,099 of record DMYQ01000086.1, read on the forward strand.
TCGTCCGACGAACACACCGACTTCCTCGAGGCGGCCAAGGCCGGCGACGCCGACAAGGCGGCCCGCCTGATGCTCGATCACCTGAGCCATGTGGAAGCGGCGCTGCAGTTCGACGGCCGCGCCAGCGAAGGCAAGCGCGACCTGGTGTCCGCGCTGCTGATGTAGGCTTTGTGATTT
>DMYQ01000038.1:0-898 GCA_003482555.1 Janthinobacterium sp.
ATTTCAATATCTCTAACATGGCCCCAAGCACCCTATCCCATCGATGGGGCTGGTATCGCCGACGGCTGGCGGCGCCTCGTCCGCCAGCGTGGCTTGATAGCTCTTGGTGTGCCATCGGTTCAGACGAATGCAAGAAATGCGGTGACCGACCTGGCAGCGGTTCTGCCTGCGATGATTTTCCACGGATGGGAGACTGAAATGATTTCCGCACTTCTTGAAACGCTCGGGGCACTTGGAATGCTCTTTGGCATTGTGGCAAAAATAGGCGCTGTCGCATCGGCAAGTTCCCGCACCCGCAGACCCGTCAAAGTCCCCGGCAGACCCCGGTGCGTCGATGGCGGAAAATGCCTGCGTCACGCCCGGGGAGGGCGAGGCGGACGGGGCGCCTCTGGCAGGCTTTGAGAGTGGTCGCGCATGCGGGCAAGGCCGGCTTTGGGGGCGCGGCGCGACGCCGGCCGCCGCGGACCAAGGCGGCGCCCTCAGTCCAGCGGCACGACGCGGTCGCCTTCGCCCGGCCGGCAACCGTCGGCGATGGGATCCCAGCCGTGATGGATGACGATGCGCTTGTCGTCGTGGCACAGTTCGACGCGCTCGCTGTCGGGCAGGCGTTGCCGCACAAAGGCTTCGACGGTGGATGGCAGGCTGACCTGCAAGCGCATCGCCTCGCGGTCTGCCTCGGGATGGTCGTCGAGATGCAGCAGCGGCACGAAATGCGCGGCCAGCATCAGCCAGTGCGAGTCGACATTGACCGGCTCGGGGGCATAGTTTTCCTCGCGCAACCAGCGCTGGGCGCGGGCGCGCAAGTCTAGGCCGTCCGGCAAGGAAGCCCAGGCGGTGGCCAGCATTTCCACCACCCATTGATTGCAGTTCTGGTATTGCAGCCCGAAGGCATACGCGT
>DMYQ01000038.1:1091-19916 GCA_003482555.1 Janthinobacterium sp.
CGCCGGCAGGCGCACCAGCGCGATATAGCCGAGGGCCGGGTCGTCCGTCCCCATGGCAAAGCCGCTCAAGCCCTGGTCGTAGATGCGCGGCTGGCCTTCGTCGCAGGCATAGTACAACTGGCGCGCCGACCAGGCGCCGCTCTCGGCCCGCCAGGCCAGCGCGGCATGCGAATAGCGGATGCCGAAGCGCGCCAGATCGAGGCCGGAGCGGCTCACCAGGGCCGGGCCGCCATCGCCGGCCGCCAGTTCTTCCCGCACCACGGCGGCGAAGCGCAGCAAGCGGTCTTGCTCGGTGGCCGTGGGCTCGCGCTGGTGGTCGCAAAAACGCGAGGCGGACGAGGCGCCGGATGCCGCCCGCGCCGCGCCCGCCATGGCGCAAGCGGCCAGCAGCAGCGCCAGCGGCGCCAGCAGCGACGCCGGCCCGCGGCGCACGGTCAAAGGCTTACCGGGCGCGGGGCGAGTTCATCGTAATACTCGTCGGCCAGCACCAGGTAAAAAGCTAGTCGCGTATCGTTGCGGGCGAATTCGATGCCGTAGACGCGGTTTTTCGCGTACACCAGGTCGCCTTTCCCCAGGCCCTGCTTGTCGAAAGTAGCCTGCGGCAAGTCGAGGACCAGGGGCGGGCGCGCCGCGTCGGCCACGATGGTGATGCGCGCCATGCCGGCCGGCCCGGGCGCCGCCGCCACGTCGATGATGCGATAAGCGCCGTCGGCCACCTTGTTGCCGCCGGAAGAGCTGTCGCTGGAACCGTGCAGCGAGCCGGAAACGCTGCCGCTGGAAGCCGAGCCGGCGCTCGACGCCGACGAGGTGAAACTGTCGGCGCTGGCGTTGGCGGCGAGGCTGAGCGCGCCGGCCAGGCAGATGAGACGAAACGGGGGAAGTGTGTTCACTGCAGTGTCCTTGATATCGCAAAGGGTAAGCCATGTCGGGAGCGCCCGACCCCGACATCATATCGCAAGATGAGGTCGGCGCCCGCCGGCGCCGTGGCCGGTGCCCCGTCGACGCGACGCGGCCGGCCACGAATGGCAATTATGATATCATTTCATTTGAAATATTTCCAGTTCGACCCATTGCCCGACCTTGCGATTGCCGATTCTTTGACTTGAAGCGCAACAAGTCGCCCCCGCGCCAGGCCACGGCTTCGCCACACTCATGGATATTCCCCCTCCAGTTTGACGAAGCGGGCGGCTGTGGCGCCGTACCTGGCCGTGATGTCGGCGAGCGCCTTGTCGAGTACCTGCGCCGCCGGCGTCGCATCGGCTTCCGCCAGCATCCAGTCGAGGCGTCGGCCCTGTTCCTCGACCATGTCGGGCAGCAAGGTCACGCCGCCGCGCATCTTGATCGGCGCCGCCGAGCGCGCGACCGTGTACACGCGGCTGCGCAAGGTGGCCGAACAGGCTTCGGCGGTCAATGCCAGGGCGATCTCGTCCACGCCGGGCGACACCGGCAAGCCCACGTCATAATCGGCGCCGTCGGGAAAACGGCTGTCGAACTGCGCCACCGTGGCGTCGGGGGCTATGTGCAAGGGCGCCAGGGTCAGCGGGCCCGGCTGCGTCGCCACGGCGATCACCTCGGCCACGCCGGACTGCGCCAGTACGCCATAGGGAATCACATAGTCGGACAGCACCGTGCCGCTGTTTTCGCCAACGACAGCGACAATGGGACGGCTTCTCCCGAAGCGCGCCACATAGGGGGCGATAATCTGGGATGGCGCGGCGGCGGCCGACTCCGATTCCGACTCCGGCGGCAGCGGCTGGGCTGTTGCCGCCGATGCATGGCTGATGCTCAATGATATGAGCGCAAGAAGCAGAAGCCGCGTCAATTCAGGCATTGAAATCTCCGGTATGAATAATGTGTGCGCGCGATGTGGCGGCGGACGGGCGCGACGCCAGTCTTCCTGCCACTTGCGCGGAAGATAATCTTACGGGTGGTGGCCGTGGCGCAAATGACAAAATACCGCTTTTTACCGCCAGTTCCCGGACCTTTTGTGCTTGCCTCGATACACGCTCAAAAAGCTGACTTGACAGAGCGATAGCTAATATTGCACACTGAAAACATGTAAATCAGCAAGAGGCGCGATCAATGGATATTGAAAACGCGGGCCAGTCGACGCTGACCGTTGAGCGGCCCAGGTTGGCCGATATCGCGCCCATATTCAACTTGATCCAGAATTGTTCCCGCCAGGGGGTGATGAACGGCGCCTATCTCGTCCCGCGCTTCCAGGCGGGGCTGGCCTTGCAACTGCTGATGGTCTATTTTTTCGGGCGCATTCGCCTGTCCGACGGCGCATGGTTTGCCACGCGCCTGTATATCGGGCGGCGGGAAGGGCGGTTTTCCGGCTTCGCCCTTGCCCGGCAATTCAAGGAGCCGGGCACCGGCTTTGAAATTTACCTGTTCGCGATCGCGCCGGACGAACGCCGCAGGGGGCACGGGCGCCTCCTGTTGCAAGCGGTGCTGGACGACCTGGGCGCGGGCAACCGCGTGCAGGCGAGCTGCCTGCCAGGCGCCATCGCGATGGAGCGCTTGTTGTGCTCGCTCAAATTCCAGCCTTTGCCCAAGCAATCCCGGTCGGAGCGCTGTGATTACGCCAGAAAACCGGGACTGCGCCTGGTCGCCTGAGCGGGCGCACTGCCCGACAGGTTGCCTCGACGCGCTTGGCGGCGGCGATCAGCAGGGCGCTTGTTGCTGCATGGCTTTTTCCATGTCGGCCGGGCTGACGTCGCGGGTGTGGGTGGCCATCGACCAGTGGTGGCCGAAGGGATCGGTCAGCACGCCGTAGCGGTCACCCCAAAACATGTCGGCCACCGGCATCTTGACGGTGGCGCCGGCCGCCACCGCCCGTTCGAAGGCGGCATCGACGTTTGACACGTACAGGTGAATCGTGACCGGCGAACCCTTCAGGGTATTCGGGCTGACGCTGCCCCAGTTTGGGTATTCGTCGGCCAGCATCAGGGAGGAATCGCCGATGCGCAGCATGGCGTGCGCCAGCTTGCCATCCGGGCCGGTGAGACGGCCTTGCTCTTCGGCGCCGAAGGCTTTCTTGTAAAAGTCGATGGCCGCGGCCGCGTTGGCGCAGACCAGGTGTGGAGTGATCGTATGCATACCTTCTGGAATTGCTTTGACTGGTGTTGTCATGGTGTTCTCCATTAAGTTGATGATTCACAACAGGTTTTCGAGGGTCCCGAAAAGTGCGGTTGAGCGCACCCGACCGCAAGGGTTCCACTTTACCGCCGCCGGGCTTGCGCACGCCAGAAATCTAAAAATATTTTTAAAAACACAAATGTGCCGCCGGACACGTCCACCGCGGTGTCGACAGGGCGTGCGGGGCGGGAAGCCGGGCTCAATAGTCCAGGCCTTCCGGCACCTTGTATTGCGCCGCGTCGTGGCGCAGTGTGTAATCCTGGCGCGTCACATCGACCTTGCAGACGCTCTTTTTCCGAGATGCGGCCTCGCGCGCTTCCGTCGTCTTGACGCGCACGAGCAGGTCGGGGTAGCGCTTGCCTGATTTGTCGGGGAATCGCAGTTCGCGCCGGATGGTCTTGCTTTCGCACTCAGTCCCGCACATGCCCGAGTTGCTGCGCAGTGCGATGTCGGACAGGATAGGCCGCATCGTCTTGCCTTCCAGCGCGTACAGGCGCACCGAGTCGCTTTCGTAACCGGCGCACCCGTAGTGCGTGTGGGAAGCGTTGATGCCGAAAGCCTGCACACCCAGCAGCGGGGAATAATCGGTATTGTCGATATTGACGGACTGTAGCGCGATGGCGTCCGAGGAAACGGAGTCGTTTCCGTGCTGAAGCACCTTGCGGGTGGCGCTGTCGAGCACGTAGATATCGAGAATATAGTCTTCGTCCTGTTGCGCCTCGTCATGGTGATTTTTCGCGGCCGATTCTTGCGTGGCATACAAGGCGATGATGCGGCTTGGGTCTTTTGGCCAGAATCTCGTATCCGAATAAAATGCCGTTTTTGAATAGCCGATTTCTTTCTTGATCCGGGCGTCGAGTTCTTCCCTTTCCAGGCCGAGCGTCCCGTTGCGGGCATCGATGACGTCTTTCAGGCAGGCGACGCTGGCGCAGGGTTGGCGCACGTTGTGCAGCCATGCGTTTTGCTCCGCCGCGATTTGCTTGCGGTCGCCGCCAGCCTCTTTCAGGGCGAGATAGCTTTGTGCCAGCGTCCGGTCGGCGTAGCGCAAACCCTCGTCGCCGCAGATGAGCTGTTCGGTGGCGGATTTGGCCAGCTCGCAATTGAAGCTGGCGCCGCTGCCATTGAGAACCTTGATGCGCTCCCGGTAGGCCGACTTCAGGCAGCCGACGCTGGTGCAATTGTCGCGCACGTTCTTGATCCAGTTTTTTTGCTCGGCGCCGATGTTGTTTTCGTCGCCATCGCGCCTGTTCTGGTAAGCGCGCGCCAAGGCGACATCGAGCGCGCCCAGATCCTTGTCGCCGCAAATGTGCTTTTCGGTCGCCGTCTGCGCGTTCTTACATGGAAAGCTGGCCGCTTGAACGGCGCCCGCCGTGAACATCAGCGTCGCGGCAAAGCCGAGCGAGGCGCACAGGCGCGACAGGGAAGGTTTCACATGCGCGGGGGACGGAGGGGTGACACGCTGACTCATTTGCGGACTTTCTCGGATGTGGTTGGGCCTGCGATCGGTGCGGCGACGGGCGGCCGGCGCATGGTCTCACGGCCCAGTTGCCCAGGCAAGAAAAAATCCGCGGGTCCGGGCGCGGCGGCCCGGGCCGCCGCCGCGTCGCCGACAGCGGCAAACGCTCACCAGCGCCCGGCCAGCTTTTGATTGCGCAGCAGGCACAGCATGTCGGCCGCGAGATGGGCCGCCGCCAGCGCCGTGATCTCGCCGTGGTCGAACGGCGGCGCCACCTCCACCACGTCCATGCCGACCAGATTGACCGGGCCCAGGCCGCGCACCAGAGCCAGCGCCTGGGCCGAGGTCAGGCCGCCCGCCACCGGCGTGCCGGTGCCGGGCGCGTAGGCCGGGTCGAGGCAATCGATGTCGAAGGTGAGGTAGGTCGGGCGCGCGCCGACGATGGCGAGGATGCGCGCCAGCGCGGCGGCGCTGCCGTTGGCATGCACCCAGGGCGCGTCGATGATGTGCATGCCGAGGAAGTCGTCGTTCCAGGTGCGGATCCCGATTTGCACCGAGGTGGCCGGGTCGATCAAGCCTTCCTTGACGGCCTTGTAGAACATGGTGCCGTGGTTGAGCGAGGCCGGCTTGTCGTCGGGCCAGGTGTCGCAGTGGGCGTCGAAATGGATCAGCGACAGGGGCTTGCCGTATTTTTCCGCGTGCGCCTGCAGCAGCGGGTAGGTGATGAAGTGGTCGCCGCCGAAGGTCAGCATCTTGGCGCCGCTGGCCAGGATGGTGCGCGCGTGGGCGACGATGGCGGGCGCGATCGTCAGCGGATTGTGGGCGTCGAACCAGCAGTCGCCATAGTCGATCACGGCCAGTTCCTCGAAGGGATCGAAGCCCCAGGGGAAGGCCAGCAGCTCGGACAGCTGGACGCTGGCGGCGCGCACGGCGGCCGGCCCCAGGCGCGCGCCGGGACGGAAGGTGGTGGCCAGGTCGAGCGGGATGCCGGAGATGGCGACATCGACGCCGTCGAGATTGCGGCTGTAGTTGCGGCGCATGAAGCTGAGCACGCCCGCGTAAGTGTTTTCCGGAGTGCTCCCGTGCAAGCGGCTGCGCCGGATGGCGCCGTCGCCCTTGATGTGCGTATCCATGTGTCTCTCCTGGTGGTGAAGCTTGCTGTCGTGTCGGCCATCATTTTGCAAGCGAAAGGGCGCCGTGTAAAATGATGGATACTGATCGACCCATTAGTTTTTTTCATATCCGCCGGGGATCTCCGATGACTGTCCACGATGAATAAGCGCCTGCCGCCCTTGCAGAGTCTGCTGGCCTTCGAAGCCACGGCCAGCCTTGGCAGCTTCTCGCGCGCGGCCGCGGAGCTGGCGTTGACGCAGTCGGCCATCAGCCACCAGATTGCGCACCTGGAGTCGTGGGCGGGGCAGGCGCTGTTCCATCGCACGGGGCGCGGCGTGACACTGACGGCGGCGGGGGAATTGTTCGGCGCCACCGTGCGCAGCGCCCTGAAGACCCTGCGCGACGGGCGCGAACGCATCGAACCCTACCGCAACCCCGATTCCGTGCTGCTGGCCTGCGACGCCGACTTCGCCGCCGGCTGGCTGATGCCGCGCCTGCGCGGGCTGCGCGCCCTGCATCCGGCGCTGGAAGTGTGGCTCATCACGCGCGACGAGTTGCGCGAGATCGACCGCATCGACGTCGACTTGATCATCTCCAGCGAACAACTGCCGGGCGCGCAGATGCAGTCGCTGGCCTTGCTGGAAGACCATGCCCTGGCCGTGTGCGGGCCGGAAACGGCGCTGCGCCTGCGCGCCGTCGCCTTCCCCGAGGTCTTGCTGGCGGCGCCACTCATCGTCGACGAGCACGCTCCGGAATGGTCGCCCTGGCTGCCCGCGCATGCGCTGGCGACGGCGCGCGCCATCACCCTCGACGATGCCGGCCTGCGCCTGGCGGCGGCGCAGGAAGAGTTGGGCATCGCCATGGTGTCGCGCCTGGCGGCCGATGGCGCGTTGCGGCGCGGCCTGGTGTGCGCCTTGCCGCAGGTGCCGACGGTGGCGTTGCCGACCCTGTGGCTGACCAGGTCGACGCTGGCGCCGCGCACGCCGGCCGTGCAACTGGCGTTCGACTGGTTGCGCGCGGCATCGGCACCGGCGCCGGCCTGAGCCTGGCGCCGGGCGCGCGCGGATCGCGTCCACCGCGCATGCCGCCGCGCATGCGTGTATGCCGCGCCGTGATGTCTGTGAGACAATCTCGGCCGACGCCATTTACCCCACTCTTCAAAGACTTCGCATGAACCTTTTGCAAATACTGATACTCGCCATCGTCCAGGGTGCGGCCGAACTGTTGCCCGTGTCCAGTTCGGCCCACGTGATCGTGGCCGAAAAACTGATGGGGCTCGATCCGACGGCCCCCGAAATGACCCTGTTGCTGGTCATGCTGCACACCGGCACCATGTTTGCCGTCATCGCCTATTTTTGGAAATCCTGGCGCGCCACCTATTTCAGCTCGGGCGCGGCCTTCCGCGCCAACGCCCTGTATGTGGCGGTCGCCACGGTAGCGACCGGGGTGGTCGGCCTCATCCTGTTGAAGCTGATCACCCGCGTGGTCGCCGCCGACATGCCCAACTTTGAAATCGAACACCTGTTCGGCAACGCCAAGCTGATGGCCGCCGCCCTGGCCGCGGCCGGCGTCTTGATCATCGTATCTTCGCGCCGCAAGGAAAGCGCCGGCGCCGACCTGACCTTGCGCAGCGCGGCCTGGATCGGCGCCGTGCAGGGCCTGTGCCTGCCGTTCCGCGGCTTTTCCCGCTCCGGCGCCACCATCTCGACCGGCCTGGCGCTGGGCGTGTCGCGCCGCCGCGCCGAAGAGTTCAGCTTCGCGCTGGCCGTGGTGCTGACGCCGGCCGTGATCGTCAAGGAAGGGTATCGCTTTTACAAGGCGCAGGCGGCCGCCGGCGCCGCCCACAGCGAGGCCCTGATGCACCTGGTCGGCCCCAGCCTGATCGGCATGGGCTTGAGTTTCCTGGTCGGCTTGCTGGCCTTGCGCTGGCTGTCGCGCTGGCTGGAGCAGGGCCGTTGGCATTTCTTTGGCGCCTACTGCCTGTGCGCCTCGCTGGTCGTGCTGTGGGTGGGGTGATCCGACGTAAGCGGATGGCGGGGCCAGACCGTCAGGGTCCGACCCCGGATTGACCTGTCGCTCCGACGCGCTCGACTCGGCGGCATTGGTCGATCCCGCGTGTAAGGCCTTGCAATTGAAAATGGTTAAGCCTGCGTTCAGCGGCGTTTTCGACCAAAAATTAACTTGGCGGCCGGCGTCGGGTCAACTGTGGTTTAGAGCCGATTATTATCAAGTACGCGCTGAGTCTATTGAAAGATCATTGGCCAAAATCACGCTCGATGGCCGCGGCCTCACAGTCGAAGGCATTCGTGAATATAATCCAACTTCACTCGAGTCGGCTCGCTCACAACTCGCGGGGATGCGAAACGATGGCGCCAATACTGATCATCGTCTATCAAATGCCAACTCGCTGGTCCTGCTCTGCCTTGCGTTGAACGTTGTTGCACTTGTTTTTTTGCTTTTGCGGCGCCGACGAGCGCCTTAACCTTTCAACCTTGACGGTGAAAGCCAAGATGATTGGAACAGCAATGACCGACACCACCAATTCCGCACTGACACTCACTGCCTTGAGTAAAAGCTTCGCTGGTCCGGCCGTCGATAATCTTAACCTGACGGTGCGCCAGGGTGAGCTATATGCGCTGCTGGGGCCGAATGGCGCCGGCAAAACCACCACCTTGCGCATGGTCGCAGGTCTCTTGCTGCCCGATTCGGGCAGCGTCGAAGTGCTCGGCGTCGATTTGGCCACTGCTCCAGCGCGGGCCAAACAGCATATGGCCTATCTGCCCGACGATCCTATGTTGTATGGCAAGTTAAAGCCAGTGGAATACCTTGAATTCGTGGCTGGTCTGTGGGGGATGGAAGCTGAGCGGGCCGAGCCGCGTGCCCGTAAGCTGCTCGACTGGCTCGATTTGAGTTCGCATGCGCATGCGCTGACCGAGGGATTTTCACGCGGGATGAAGCAAAAGCTGGCCTTGGCCGGCGCGCTGATCCATGAGCCGCGGTTGCTCATTCTCGACGAACCGCTGACAGGACTCGACGCGGCGGCGGCGCGCCAAGTCAAGGATTTGCTGCTTGAGCACGTGGAAAAGGGCGGCACGGTGATCCTCACGACCCACATACTGGAAGTGGCCGAACGCTTGGCGCAGCGCATCGGCATCATCCAGCATGGTCGCCTGATCGCGCAAGGCACGCTCGATGAATTGCGCGGCCAGACCGACGGCGGCACGCTCGAAGACGTGTTCCTGCAATTGACGGAGTCCGCATAGTGGCGCGCGTCGGGGGCGCGCTCTGGTTGATCAAGCATGAAGCGCGCATGTTCTTCTACAATGCCACCTTCGGGGTCATGGGCAAACAGGCCAAGCGCCAGATAGGTGGTGCGAGCATGACGTTCTGGGTCGTCATCGCCGTGCTGGCGCACGTCGCGGCGTTCGCGCTTGTCTATCAATTTCGCACTGCCGAGTTCTCACCGTCGCAGCCCCTGATCATGGGCGCCACGGCGGGCGTGTTTGTCGTATTGACCCTGATGCTTTCGTCCGCCCTGAGAGTGAGCGTGGAGGCCCTGTTCGAGCGCGGCGACCTCGATCTCCTCTTGTCGTCCCCTATGTCGTCGCGAACGATCTTCAGCGCACGCTTTGCCGGGATCGTGCTCGGTGTTGCCAGCATATATCTGCTGGTGTTCGGTCCGTTTGCCAATGCCGGTTTGATGCTGGGTCAATTTCAGTGGCTTGGCATTTACCCCGCCGTGATCAGTTTTTCTGTGTTTGCGGCTTCGTTGGGCATGCTGCTGACTTTGGCCTTGGTACGCTGGATCGGTGCGCGCCGCACCAGGGTGGTGGCCCAAATATTAGGAGCGCTGTCGGGCGCATTTTTTTTCCTGCTATCCCAGGCTGGCAATTCGCTGCTTGTGCCCCTGCGCGCACGCGCGATGCAGTCCATTGAACCACTTCTGGCACCCGGTGCCGTGTTTGGTCCCGACAGCCTGGTGTGGCTGCCCGGCCGTGCGCTGCTTGGCTCGGCCGGGCCCTTGGTCGTGCTCGTCATGGCTGGCGTGGCGCTATTCTTTGCGACCGTACACTTCACGCACGCCTTCTTTGTCCACGGCTTGGCGCAGTCGGTTAGCGTCGTATCCGTCGCCTCGCGTCCGAGGGGCACGCCGCGCTTCAAGTTTCAAAGGAACCTGACGCGTATCATTGTGATCAAGGAATGGCGTTTGATTGCGCGCGATACCCACCTCATATCCCAAGTGCTATTGCAACTGCTTTACATGCTGCCGATGATGCTGGTGTTGTTTGCAAAAGGATCCGTTGCTGTCGCCGGCATCGGTGCGGCGCTCGTGTTCCTGTGCTCCCAGCTTGCATCTTCTTTGTCGTGGATCGTACTCTCCGCCGAAGACGCACCGGATCTGCTGCAAAGTGCCCCGTGCGCGCAGAGCACCGTGCGGCGCGCCAAATTGATTGCCATCGCGGCACCGGTATTGGTGCTGATGGCGGCGCCGGCACTTTGGACTGTCTGGCGCGCGCCGCTGGCAGGCTTTGCGCTCGTCGCGTGCGCCACCGGCGCGACGATCTGCGCTGCCCTGAACGTGTTGTGGACCGGGCGGCCCGCGTCGCGCGGCGACTTCAAGTCGCGGGCGCGGGGCAATTTCATGAGCGGATTCTTTGAATTGTTGGGTGCTGTGGCGTGGACAGGCTGCGCCTTTTCCATTTTGACAGCGCTGGCAGGCGAAGCCGCTTCATATTCCTGGCTGATCGGTGCGCTGGCCGCCGCGGGTGCCGCGTTGACGCTGTGCTTGGGCAGTTGGGTGTTGCGTAACAGGCCAGTATGAGAGGCGAATCGCGGGCGAGCGCAAAACCGGGGACGATGACAGCTCATCCTTGATAGCCCATATTGAGGTGGCTCACGCGCGCAAGCGGCTCGCCACACCTACGCGGCCTGGGCCGCCAGCAGCGCGGCGATCTCGTCGGCCGTCACCGGACGGCTGAACAAATACCCCTGCATTTCGTCGCAATCGTTGTCGCGCAAGAAGCTGCGCTGCTGTTCCGTCTCCACCCCTTCGGCGATGATGCGCAAATTGAGCTTGTGCCCGAGCGAGATGATGGCCATCGCGATGGCTTGGTCGTCGCCATTCTCGGCCAGGTCGCGGACGAAGGATTTGTCGATTTTTAAACGGCTGATCGGGAACGACTTCAAGGCCCACAGGCTGGAATGGCCGGTGCCAAAGTCGTCGATCGAGAGCGCCACGCCCATCTCCCTGATTTCGCGCATCTTGCCCACCGCCAGCGGCATGTCGCGCATGATCAGGCTTTCGGTCACCTCCAGCTCCAGTTCGGCGGCCGCCATGCCGCTCTCGCACAGCGCCTGGGCGACGCGCTCGACCAGGCGCTTTTCCTCGAACTGGCGCGGCGAGACATTCACCGACATCGTCACCGGCGCCAGTCCGGCCGCCTGCCACGCCATGTTCTGGCGGCACGCCGTGCGCAGCACCCATTCGCCGATGGCGACGATCATGCCGCTGTCCTCGGCCAGCGGAATGAAGCGCAGCGGCGAGATCATGCCGTGCTCCGGATGCTGCCAGCGCACCAGCGCCTCGACCCCGAAGACGCGGCCGTCGCGCAGATCGACCTTGGGCTGGTACAGCAGGCGGAACTGGTCGTCGTCGAGCGCGTGGCGCAAGCCTTCCAGCAGGGCCAGCTTTTCTTCCACGCAGGCGTTCATTTCGCTGGTGTAGAACTGCACATTATTGCGCCCGCGCGCCTTGGCCCGGTACATGGCGGCGTCGGCGTTCAACAGCAGGGTGTTGGGGTCGGCCCCGTCGCGCGGGAACAGGGCCACGCCCATGCTGCAGCCGACCTGGACTTCCTGGCCGTCGAGCACGATCGGGATATTCACGGCCGCGCGTATCTTTTCCAGCAGCGGCGCGACCGCCGCGCCGTCGCGCTGGTCGGACAGGACGATGAGGAATTCGTCGCCGCTCAGGCGGCCCACGGTGTCGGCCCGGCGCACGCAGCGCCCCATGCGTTCACCGACGATCTTGAGCAGCTCGTTGCCGGCGTTGTGGCCGAGGCCGTCGTTCACCAGTTTGAAGCTGTCGAGGTCGATGAAAGCCACCGCCACGCCGCTGCCATCGCGCTGCGCGCGCAGGATGGCTTGCTCGAGAAGGTCGCAGATCAAGCCCCGGTTCGGCAAGCCGGTGAGGGCGTCGTGGTGGGCCATGTGGCGGATCTTGTCTTCGGCCCGCTTGCGCTCGGTGATGTCGCGCACGATGGCGACGGCGCCGCCCTTGACGCCCACCACTTGCCGGTGCAACCAGCGGGCCCGGCTGGCCGGCAGGGCCGCCTGCCATTCTTGCTCGTGGACGCCGCCCTCCAGCGTGACTTTCAGCAGGCTGTCGAAGAGACCGTTGCGCCGGCAGTCGGGCAGCAGCGCGCACAGGGACATGCCGCGCAGCGCGCGCTTGCGCATGCCGAGCATGTTTTCGGCCGGGCCATTGGTGGCGTCGATGGCGAAATCGATGATCCGGCCGCGGCTGTCGCACAGGCCGCGCAGCACGAAAAAGGCGTCCAGGCTGGCTTCCGACGCGGCGGCGTAGGTTTCCTGGGCGCGCAGGATATGGCGCCGGGTCTTGGCGAATTGCCAGGACCAGGCGCCGGCCAGGCTGGCCAGCAGCAGCAGCAGGGCGCTGGCGGCGCCGGCCTCCCACAGATAGCTGAGACGATGGCGCTCGAAGGCGGCCATTTGCTCGCTTTCCGCCTGGCCCACCACGGCGCTCAAGGGAAAGCCGTGCAGGGCGCGCACGGCGGTGTAGCGGCGCACGCCATCCCAGGGATTGACGCCGAGGGAGTCGCCGGGGGCCGGCGACGCGCCCTGGCCCCAGCTGACCTTGTCGCCCACGCGCATGGCGCGGAACACGCCGTCGCTGCCAAGCAGGCCGAGCATGCCGGCCTCGCCCAGGCGCGAGCGCTCGTAGCCGCTGGTGAAATAGGCGGGGTCGACTTCGATGCTGGCGATGCCGGCGAAGCGGCCGGCGCCGTCGTTCAGGCGGCGCGTGAAATGCAGATGCCAGTCCGGGCCGGCGGCGTCGGCCAGGGTCCGGCTGACGTAGGGGGCGTCGCCGTCGTGCTCGACGTGGTAGCGGAAATAGCTTTGCGCGGCCACGCGCATGGCGCGCGCGGGCGGGTGGCTGGCCACGACCAGGCCGTCGCGGTCGGTCACCTTGACGGCGAACACCAGCGCGGGCGGCAGCAAGCCCTGCGCCTTCAGCGCCGGCAGGGCGGCCGCCGCGCCCTTTTGTTCAACCACGTACTTGATCACCTTCAGGGTCTGGTCGATGCCGGCCAGGCTGCGCGCCATCTGCGCCTCGTAGGTGTCGATCAGCTCGCGGTTCGATTCGCGCGCGGTGAGCAGGGCGCCGGCCCGCTCGACGTCGATCAAGTGAAAGGTGGCGGCCCAGATCGCCACCAGCAGCAGCAGGGCGAACAGGGGCACGGACGGCGGCATATTGCGCACCGCGCCGATGCCGCGGCGGCCGCCGACCAGCGCGGCCAGCGGCGCGCTTTCCGAGCGCCGGGTGCGCGTCATGGCGCCGCCAGCACGGCCTTGACGCTGGCGTCGAGCGCCGACTTGTCGATGTAGCCGATCAGGGAAGGGTTGTCCGCCACCAGCTTGCGGATGCTGGCGCTGTTCGGCAATTCCCGCGGCGGTTGGCCGCGGCCCGTGAAAATCATCTTGCTCCAGTAAGCCTTGACCAGCGGCGGCGTCTTGGCCGTCACCCTGGCGTAGAAATCGTCGCGGATGGCCGAGCCTATGCTCTGGTCGAGCGCGATGGCCTCGGCGCCGTCGGGAAAGCGGGCGCTCTGGCCGAGGAAGATATCGGCCACCTGGTCGGCGCGCAGGCTGGTGAGCGGATTCTTGGCCGAGACGATGACGACGAATTCGCCGGCACGGCCGGGGCCGCTCGACAGCGACAGGGCGGCGGCCAGGGCCAGGGCCATGGCGGGGAGGAGGCGGGGCATGCGCGCGGCCATCAAAAGACGAAGTCGAGCACGACGCTCGCGACGTTGACGGCTTGCCCGGAGCGAAAACCGGGCTGCACATTGATCAGGGTGCCGGACGAGCCGTCGCGCGGCAAGACGCGGTCGACCTGCAGCTTCAGGGCCATGTTTTCGCGCACATCCCAGCGCGCGCCGGCGCTGACGGTGGTCTGGATGGCAACCGTGCTGAGCAAACCGTTCAGGTTGGCGTTCAGGGCGGCGGCGGCGCCGGCCAGTTGCGGCGGCAAGCCGGCCAGGGACAGGCCCGGGTCGCTGGTCGGGCCGTTCGACTTGACCCGGGCATAGGCCAGATAGGGCGTGAAGCCGCGGTAGCGGTAGCCGGCGCTGGCATACATGGCGGTCTTGTCGCCCAGGAAAGACTTGGCGTTCAAGCGTCCCAGTTCCCCCATCAGGAACCAGTTGCCGGGGTCGTAATTGAAGCCCACGCTCACGCCCAGGGCGCGCTTGTGGTTGACGTCGTACTGGGCGGCGATGGCGTCGCCGCGCGCGCCGAACCGCTGGAAGGCGTCGAACAGGGGGCGCGCCAGATCGACCGTCAAGTTGGTGCTCAGTACGTTGGCCCGCAGGCTCAGGGCGCCGTAGTCGGCGCTGTCGGAGACCCCGGCCAGGCCGCGCGCCTCGGCCCGCGCCGTGCCCGAGAGCTTGATGTCGGAGCCGCCGTAAAACACTTGCGTCACATGTTTGACGGCGCCGCTGCTCCAGTGGTAACTGGCGTCAATGCCATCGCTATTGCTGATCGGGATGGCGCCATACACCTCGACCGGCGTGCGCACCCAGGGGTAGGCGTAGCCGACCTTGCGGTAATCGGCGGCCAGGAACATGGGCAGGGCGATGCGGCCCAGGCGCACGCTGAGCTCCGGCGTCACCTGATATTTGATGTTGGCCCATTCCACGATGGGACGGTAGGAATTGTCCAGGGCCTGCTCGCTGATCATTTGCAGCACGGCCGACCATTGCTTGTTCAAGTTCAGGTCGAGCTGGGCGCCGATGCGACTGTCGACGCTGGCGCTCCAGCTGTGGCTGTGGCCGGCGCCGTTTGCCTTGAGCACGTTGGAAGTGAAGTCGGCCTGGTCGTCGTCGGCGTGAACGACGCCAACGCTGCCGAAGCCGCTGAACGACCAGAGTGGCTTGTCGGCGGTTTGGACGGCCTGGTCGGCGCGCGCGGCGCCGCCCAGCAAGCCGGCGGCCAGGGCCAGCAGGGTCAGGCAAGTGTGTTGCCGCAGCAGCATTCCGGATTCCTTGGTCGTGATGCATGGGCCGGCGGGCGGACGTTCACCGGGGGATTGACATCCGCGCGGATCGTGGTCGGCTGGGCCGGGAAAAGAATGCCGGGGCAGCCGCCGCGGGCAGCGGCCGGGGCGAACGGGAGATTTGTACCGGACACAATATTATTGCCTGTGAGCAATAATATAAACTATTTTATACGTGCACGATATGTTTGTCGATCATTATCCAAGGGAAGCGGCTACTTGCCGGATTTTGTTGCAGGGACGCCAAAGTGGTGTGGCTGGCGTGCATGCGCGCGAGGTAGGGCGCTATCCATCCTTCCAATATGGTAGTGACTCCGTAGTACGCACTCTCGGGAGGATGGGCTCACGACAATGGTGCCTGCGAAGGCTGCCGCAAGTTCGTCCACCAGCAGGGGAAGCGAGGCATTCCACATTTTGCTTCAGTGCGAAGTCCCTGGCCGACACCCTGGCCGGCATCGGCGGGGGAGCGAAGTCGCACCAGTAAAATGCGGCAAGCCAGGGTCGGGAAAGCGCGCCAGACTCCTGACTTTGCCGATCACAATCGCCTTGCAGACCGAAGCGGCAGGGCGCTTGCCGACGACATCCGAACGCTCAGCGCTGGCCTCGGGCGGTCCGAGTATGAATTTTCAAACATGAATATTCATACAGGATTTATCGACAGTCGCAGAACTATGCCGGCGCCACGACTCGACCATCAAAACTCTGCGATACCACCATACAGCGTGAGAGCGGCCGCCATCATCAGCACCATGCCAACGCCTCTCGACAAGCAGGCGCCGACCCGCGGGCGTGCGGCAAGTGCGCCTCGTGCCCGCGCCGCAGCGAGGGCCAAGCCGCCGTAGACTATGAATTGAGTACCCGCGGTAATCAGGCACAACACCGTGGTCTGCCTCCACACATGGCCTTGCTCCGCATGGACGAATTGCGGGAAAACCGCCAGCATAAAGACATAGGCCTTTGGATTGAGCAGGCAGGTCGCGATGGCGCGCAGGAAGCTTTGAACGGCCGTTGCCTTACGCACAGCGTTCGCTTGCAGCGGTTCGCTCAGGCCGCTGGCGCGTATCAGGGCCCAGCCGATCCAGGCCAGGTAGAGCGCCCCGAGCAGCAACATCACCGTGAACGCGGCCGGGATCAGCTTCAGCATGACGCTGATCCCGGTAGCGGCCAGAATCATGTGGCAGACACCGCCCGCCATGACGCCTCCCACTGCCGCGAGACCGGCACGACGCCCGCCCACGATACTGCTGCCCATCACAAAGGCCATGTCCATGCCTGGCAATATGATGACGCCGAATACCAGCAAGGCGTACAGCCACAGGTCGGTCGATTCACTCATGTGCATGGCCCTCCGGTGCCGGATTCGCGCGGTGAAAGTCCATGATCCAATTCGTCTCCCAATTCTTGCCCTTGTCTGCGGAGAACGCCTGTTCCCAACGGGGAGACGCGGTATCGGTGCGCGACCAGGTATAGCGCACCAGGATGGGCTTGCCGCCCAGCGTGTCGGCGCCTTCAAAGATGCCTTCGCTACCTGAAAAGCGAGCAATGACGGGCGGCTGCAAGAGGGCGCTCTGGTTGTCGACCCAGTAGATGCTCCACTGCTGACTTTTCGGGTCATACAGTCGAAGTGACATGCCAATGAAGCCGGGGCGATGCGCGCTGAGAAACCTGTCCTGGTTGCCGGCACCCCCAAGTATGGGGCGGCAATCGATGCTTGCGTCGAACCGCTCCCACTCCTTGCTTTCCTGCAGGCTGTGCAGCAGACGGCGATTGCTCACCTCCCAGTGCCCAAAGCTGAAGTCGAAGCCTTTCGAACCGGCATTCCTTGTGAGGGAAGATGTTCCGGACGGCGCCGCTGGCGCGCCGTTAGCGCTCTGTGCGGTGGAACATGCGAGGAGGGAAAAAACGAGAATGGACGGCAAAAACAGGCTCTGGAATGTCATATCGATCCTTTCGTGAAGATCGAGCAGTTTCTCGATCAATCTCCATACTGTAGGAGTTAAATAGGGCGGATTCCGTCCTATTTCAGTCTATGATGACGGCATGAAGAACCCGACCACCCGCGTCCTTGCCCTGCTTGATCTGCTGCAAACCCACGGCCTGATCAGCGCAGCGGAGTTGGCGCGCCTGCTGGAAGTCGATCCGCGCACGGTGCGTCGTTATGTCCTTGTCTTGGAATCGCTGGGCCTTCCGGTCATGGCCGAACGGGGCCGCGACGGCGGCTATCGCCTGATGCACGGTTTCAAATTGCCGCCCATGATGTTTAGCAACGACGAAGCCTTGGCGTTGGCGCTGGGCCTGGTGGCTTCGCGCAGCCTGGGATTGGCTGCCAGCGCGCCGGCCGGGGCCAGTGCATTGTCCAAACTCGAGCGCGTGATGCCTGACAATCTGCGGCGACGCATGCGGGCGGTCGGTGAAACAGTGACACTGGATATTGCACGCGCAACATCGTCCGGCAATGCCGATATCCTGGCGACCCTGAGCGCGGCGGCACAGAAGCGACAAACGGTGCACATTCAGTATCGCTCGCCTTCACAAGCGGATACCGAGCGCAACGTTGACCCTTACGGGCTGGCCTATCTCGGTGGCAACTGGTATGTCATCGGCTATTGCCACTTGCGGCTGGATCGACGCGCGTTCCGGCTCGATCGCATACAGGCGGTGCGCTTGATACCGGCGAGTTTCGGGAAGCCATCCGACTTCGATGCGATGAGTTATATGAGCGCCGCGATTGCCAGTCTGCCGCGTGCATATGCTGTCAAAGTATTACTGCATACCGATCTGGAGAGAGCGCGCGCGGCCATCTTTGCGAGCCTTGGCGTGTTGGAACCGCTTGCACATGGCACCATGCTGCATAGCCAGGCCGACGACCTGGACTGGATGGCGCGGGAATTGGCGAGTTTGCCTTTTTCATTTGCAATTGTAGAGCCGGCGGCGCTGGGCGATGCGCTAGTTCGGCACGCAAAAGCCTTGCTCGCCCGGGTACCCGCTGGCTTGACCGTGGTCTGAACCAGCTGGTTTTTGCAGCGCGCCGTCCGGAATGCCCTTGTTCATACGTGCATAGAAAATCTTGCCCCTAAAACGTCAAAAGCAAATCGCACCGTCCAAGGCTGCCTTCTTGCGATGCTTTTGGAGAATATCGAGCGGGAACGGTGCGGGCAAGCTGAAGCGCATGTATCCCGATGTTCGGGTGGACGACGACGCCATCTGCGTCAAAGATGGGGCAGTTTACACGTAGTCGGGAATTGCCGCCGGCCTCGATCTCTGCCTGCGCCTGGTCGAAGAAGACCTCGGCAAAATTGTCGCGCTGAGTGTCGCAAAGCAGCTGGTCATGTACCACCAGCGACAGGGTGGCCAGCGGCAATTCAGTTCCCAATTATTGGCCGTCTCGGGCGAGGGCGATTTGGTGGCGCGCCTGGTGCAATGGCTGCGCCCGCGCGTGCATGAAGTGATCGACGTGGATCGGATGGCCGACGCCGTTGCCGTTTCCAGCCGCAGCCTGGATCGGCGGCTGCGGCTCGATGTCGGCCTGTCCCTGGCACAGCTACTCGTGCGTCTCAGGATGGAAACCGCCTGCAGTTTGCTGGAAACGGGCTCACATTCCATCAAGCAAGTGGCCTGCAACGCCGGCTTCGGTACGAAATACAATTTGCGCCGCTCGTTTGCCAAGCACATGGGCGTGCTGCCGACCGAATATCGGGAACGATTTGACTGACGTGCGCCCGGGTCGTGGCGGTTGTTGCTGCGACCCAAGGGCGATTCATACTCCATGTTCGCCGCTGCCCCGCGCGCGCGGCCCGCCTCACATGAAGTTGCGCGT
>DMYQ01000094.1:0-1796 GCA_003482555.1 Janthinobacterium sp.
ACTTGCAGTGCCAGCGTCGGGCAGGCGCGCATGGACTAAGGCCTTGAGCACCTTCGCCACCGCCGGCGCGCGCAACCGGAACGCGTCCGGCATCCCTGATCCCAGCAAGGGACGCAGATACAGGCGGAAAGCCTCGGTCACATCGGTGCCGCTGGCGCTGATGAAGGCATCGTCCATCACGCGCGTCTTGCCGGCCACCGCTTCCAGGGCCAGCAGTTCATAGTCGACCGAATAGGCGCCGCTGCGCTTGATCGCCACCGAACCGTCGCGCTCGCCCCACATGGCGAATTGCACCGCCTTTTCCCCCACTTCGCGCGCCTCACGCTGGTCGACGTCGGAAACGCAGCCGATAAACGAGCGCTGCAGATAACCGAAGGTGTCGCCGCGCACCCGCTTGATGCCCAGCTTGGCCTTGATTTCTTCGCACAGCAAGTCGGCCAGGGCGCCATTGCCCGAAAGTTGCACATTGCCGTGGGCATCGCGCTCGACTTCCTTGGACAGCAGGCTGGCGATGGCCGCGCCGGAGGCGTCGTGGATACCCTCCGACACGGCCACCACGCAGCGCCCGTAACGGGCATAGACTTCCTTGACGTCGGCCAGGAAACGCTCCAGCGAAAAGACGCGCTCGGGCAGGTAGACCAGGTGCGGGCCGTCGTCGGGGAATTTCTTGGCCAGCGCGGCGGCGGCCGTCAAGAAGCCGGCGTGGCGGCCCATTACGACGCCCACATAGACGCCGGGCAGGGCGGCGTTGTCCAGGTTGGCGCCGGCGAAGGCTTGCGCGACGAAGCGCGCGGCCGAGGGGAAGCCGGGCGTGTGGTCGCTGCCGACCAGGTCGTTGTCTATGGTTTTCGGCACGTGCACGCAGCGCAAGGGATAGCCGGCCTTGAGCGCTTCCTGGCTGACGATGCGCACGGTGTCGGAAGAGTCGTTGCCGCCGATGTAAAAGAAATGTCCGATCTGGTGCGCCCGCAAGACCTTGAAAATTTCCTGGCAATAGGGAATGTCCGGCTTGTCGCGCGTCGAACCGAGAGCCGACGAGGGCGTGGCCGCCACCAATTCCAGGTTGGCGCTGGTCTCCTGGCTCAGGTCGACGAAGTTTTCATCGACGATGCCGCGCACGCCGTGCAGCGCGCCATACACGCGCGTGACGTCGCGGAAGCGGCGCGCCTCCAGCGCCACGCCCACCAGCGATTGATTGATGACGGCGGTGGGGCCGCCTCCCTGTGCGACAAGAATTTTCCCGGACGACATGGTTTTCCCCTGAATTGGCCAGGCCCCAGCTTACCCGGAAACGCAGGTGCGCGCTTCGCCATTGATGTGCGTCAAAGGTCGGCGTCCGCGTCTTCGGGCGCGCGGATATGCTCGACCAGGGATGCGCGCAAGCGCCCCGGCGCCGGAGTCAGCCAACTGAGCAGGGCGAGCGTGACCACGCCGGCCGGCACGCCGAACACGGCGGCCGAGATCGGCGCGATGTGAAACCACTGATATGCCGGGCCGCCGCCGAAGGCGATGCTGGCGTGCGCCATGTAATACAGGCAAACGCCGAAACCGACCAGCATGCCGCCGATGGCGCCCTGGTGGTTGGCGCGCTTCCAGAACACGCCCAGCACCAGGGCGGGAAACAGGGTCGAGGCGGCCAGCGAAAAGGCGGCGCCGACCAGGGACAGGATGTCGGCCGGCTTTTGCGAAGCGGTGTAGGCGGCGATGAAGGCCACCCCCAGCAACAGCAATTTGGAAATCGTCACCCGTTTCTGGGTCGAGGCGCCGGGATCGACGATCTTGTAATAAATGTCGTG
>DMYQ01000094.1:1949-10119 GCA_003482555.1 Janthinobacterium sp.
ACCAGGACGTCGGCGTCGATGGTGATTTCGGCCAGTTGCACGATGCCGTCGCGGTTGGTGTCCACGATGCTGATCAGGGGCGACACCTTGTCCACGTTCGACCAGTACGAGACCCAGTTCGGCAAATGGGCGTAGTCGCTGTCGACCAGGACCGTGTAGATATCGTATTTCACCAGCACGGCCAGGGCTGGAATGGTGAGGTAGATCAAGAGAATGAAGAACAGGCTCCAGAACACCGACACGCGCGCCTCGTGCACCGAGGGCGTGGTGTAAGAGCGCATCAAGATATGCGGCAGGGCGGCCGTGCCCAGCATCATGCAAAACACGAGGGCCAGGAAATTGTTGCGCTTGACGTCGGACTGGGCCCGGTCGGGCGCCGGAAAGGGCAGGGCGTGCGGCGTCAGCGGTTCGGCCCGGGCCAGGTTCATGGCGCGGGCGGCTTGCCATTGCGTGGCGGCTTGCTGGGCGCTCTTCGGATAGGCGATCAGGGCCCGTTCGGCGGCGCGGATGTCGGACAGCGGAGCGTTGCGCACCCGCACATGGTCGAGCTGGCGCTTGGCGGCCAGCTTGCCACTTTCCCAGGAAGCTGGCAGGGCATTCAGGCGCACCTCGAATTCTCGTGCCCGTTGACGGAAGATGGCACGCACTTCCAATTCCTTCGCATCGTTTTCGAGGATTTTTTCTCGCGCGCTCAGTTGCGGCAACACCTTGCCGTAAGCCAGTTGCGGCACCGGGTTGTCGGCCAGCTTGACCGACAACCAGATCGCTGGAATCAGGAAGGCAAGCAGGATGATGATGTATTGCGCCACCTGGGTCCAGGTGATGGCGCGCATGCCGCCCAGGAAGGAGCAGACCAGGACGCTGGCCAGGCCGAGAAAGATGCCGACCGAAAAGTCGACCCCCGTGAAGCGTGAGGCGATCAGTCCGACCGCGTAAATTTGCGCCACCACATAGGTAAACGAAACAACAATGGTGGCGGCCACGGCGATGAGGCGCACCGGCGCCCCCCGCCCGCCGGCACCGCCGCCGTAGCGGGCGGCCAGGAAGTCGGGGATCGTGTACTGGCTGAACTTGCGCAGATAAGGCGCGATCAGCAAGGCCACCAGGCAATATCCGCCCGTCCAACCCATGATGTAAGCGAGGCCGTCGAAACCGTGCAGGTAGAGGCCACCGGCCAGGCTGATGAAGCTGGCCGCCGAGATCCAGTCGGCGGCTGTGGCCATGCCATTGAACAGGGCCGGCACGCGCCGGCCGGCCACATAATATTCGCTGACATTGGAAGTGCGGCTGAGCACGCCGATGCCGGCGTACAGCACGATCGTGGCCAGCATGAACAGGTAGCCGATCCAGATGCGCGGCATGCCTTCCTGTTCCAATATCGTCAGGGCCAGCAGGAACAGGACGAAGCCGCCGCCGAACAGCAGATAATAGCGGCTCAGGCGGCGGAACATGGCGCTCCCGGCGCTCACGCCCGGCCCCCGGCCTGGCGATCCAGGCGCCGCATGCGCCTGGCATAAAAGGCAATGATGGCGAGGTAGATCAGCGATGAACCCTGGGCCGCCATGTAAAACGACAGGGGCCAGCCAAACAGGGTGAACTGAAACAGCTCGCGCGCGTAGAAGACCGTGAAAAATCCTGTAAATAGCCATATCATCAGTAAAATCACCGTCAAACGGCGGGTTTTTCGCCAATGTTCGGCGCGCGCGGCGCTCCCGGCTTGCTTATCCATAGGTCGGATCCTCGCTCGTTTCCACCATCTGCAATGGGAAGCGCAGGCGCAACAGGCAGCCCGGCAAGGGCGGCGGCCGTCCGCCGTCCACGATCTCGACGGTGGCGCCGTGTTGTTGCGCAATCTCGCGCACGATCGCCAACCCCAAGCCGCTTCCCTCTTTATTACTCCCTAAAATCCGGTAAAAGCGCTCAAATACGTGCTCGCGTTCCGGGACGGCGATGCCGGGGCCAGTGTCTTCCACTTCCAGCACGGCCTGTCCGGCGTCGGCCAGCACGCGCACGGTGACGCTGCCGCCGGCCGGCGTGTAGCGCAGGGCATTGTCGATCAGGTTGGACAACAGTTCGCGCAGCATGACGGGATCGCCCGCGATCTCGACCGCTTCGACCAAGGCTTCGAAGCCGAGGTCGATCTTTTGCGCGAAAGACGTTTGCACCCAGTCGTGCACCGTATCGCGCGCCAACTGCTTCAATTCCAGGGTGTGGAAGGCGGTGCCGGCCTGCGGCTGGTTCTCGGCCCTGGCCAGGGCCAGCAATTGATTCACCAGGCGGGTGGCCGCTTCCGAGCTCTTTGCCAACTGCAGCAGCGAGCGGTGGATTTCATCCTGATCGGTCTGGCGCAGCGCCAGTTCGGACTGCATGCGCATGCCGGCCAGCGGCGTCTTCATCTGGTGCGCGGCGTCGGCGATGAAGCGTTTTTGCATCTCGATCGACAGCGACAGCCGCCCCAGCATGTCGTTGAGGGAGCCGACCAGGGGCGAGATTTCCTCGGGCACCAGGCCGGGCGCGATCGGGCTCAGGTCGTCGGGCTGGCGCGCCCTTATCCTTTCCTGCAACTGGGCCAGCGGCGACAGGCCGCGCGCCAGGGCGAACCAGACCAGGGCCAGCACGATGGGCAGGATGATGAACTGGGGCAAAATCACGCCCTTGATGATTTCATTCGCCAGCAGGGCGCGCTTGTCCAGCGTTTCCGCCACTTGCACCAGGGCGCGCCGCGGCTCGTCGCCATCTTGCATGTCGAGGTAGGAAAAGGCGACGCGGATGGGGGTGCCGTGGATGGTGTCGTTGCGAAACAGCACCCTGCCGTAGCGGAAACGCTCCTCGTCCAGCGGCGGCGGCAGGTCGCGGTCGCCGTCGATGTATTCGCCGCGATTGCCCAGTATCAAAAAGTAGACGCTGTCGACGTCGTCGGCGCGCAGCATTTCGCGCGCCGAGCCGGGCAGGCGCTTGACCAGCTTGCCGTTTACTTCCACCACCTGCTGGGCCAGCACGGTGACGCTGTCTTCCAGCGCATGATCGAAGGGTTGGTTGGCGATGGACTTGGCGACCAGATAAGTGATGGCGATACTCATTGGCCACAGCAGCAGCAGCGGAGCCAGCATCCAGTCCAGGATTTCGCCGAACAGGGAATGCTGGATGGTTTCGTCTTGCTCGGCGGCGCTGGACCAGTCGACGTCGGCGTCGCCGTCCTCGCGCGGGCCGGCGGCCGGTCTCACTGCTTACTGCCGGGGACGGCGGGCGGAACGGCGTCGCCGGCGAATTTTTCCAGGCAATAGCCGAGGCCGCGCACGGTGACGATGCGGATCCCGCCCACCTCGATCTTCTTGCGCAGGCGGTGCACATAGACTTCGATGGCGTTATTGCTCACTTCCTCGCCCCATTCGCACAAATGGTCGACCAGTTGCTCTTTCGATACCAGGCGGCCGGCGCGCCCCAGCAGAATTTCCAGCAAACCCAGTTCGCGCGCCGACAAGTCCAGCATCTGTTCATTGATGTGGGCGCTGCGCCCGACCTGGTCGTAGCTCAGGGGGCCGTGGCGCACCACGGCCGCGCCGCCGCCGGCGCCGCGCCGGGTCAGGGCGCGCACGCGCGCCTCCAGCTCGGACAGGGCGAACGGTTTCGCCATATAATCGTCGGCGCCCAGGTCGAGGCCCTTGACGCGCTGCTCGACCGAATCGGCGGCCGTCAATATCAGCACCGGCAGCAGCGAGGCGCGCGCGCGCAGGCGGCGCAGCACTTCCAGGCCCGACATCTTCGGCAAGCCCAGGTCGAGGATCAGCAAGTCGAATTCCTGGGTCGACAGGGCGGTGTCGGCGTCCTCGCCGCTGTTGACGCAATTGATGGCGTAGCCGGACTGGCGCAGCGAGCGCGTCAGCCCGTCGGCCAGCACGCTGTCATCTTCGGCAAGTAAAATACGCATGAGGCACCCCGGAGTCGGAAGATTGTATTGTGTTTGATTTGGCGCAACATGGCGAATATTTCTGGAATTGGGGCTTTTCCCTTGACCGGTTTCAAACAAATTCACGTGGCGCTTGCAATAAGCACTGTTTTTTTATACAGTATCGCTTGTGACGAATTTAACCCACGCGCTAGTTCAGGCTGAAAGAACATTATGGACGATAGAAAAGCGGTAGTACCCCCGGCGGAAAAGGCCAAGGCCCTGGCCGCCGCGCTGGCCCAGATTGAAAAGCAGTTCGGCAAAGGCTCCGTCATGCGCATGGACGCCAGCGCGCCGATCGAAGAAGTGCAAGTCGTTTCGACCGGTTCGCTGGGCCTGGACATCGCGCTCGGCGTCGGCGGCTTGCCGCGCGGGCGCGTGGTGGAAATCTACGGCCCGGAGTCGTCCGGCAAGACCACCCTGACCCTGCAAACCATCGCGGAAATGCAAAAGCTGGGCGGCACCTGCGCCTTCATCGACGCCGAGCACGCGCTCGACGTCGGTTATGCGCAAAAGCTGGGCGTGAACTTGCATGAACTGCTGATCTCGCAGCCGGACACGGGCGAGCAGGCGCTGGAAATCTGCGACGCGCTGGTGCGTTCGGGCAGCGTCGACATGGTCGTCATCGATTCCGTGGCCGCGCTCACGCCGCGCGCCGAAATCGAAGGCGACATGGGCGATTCCCTGCCCGGCCTGCAGGCGCGCCTGATGTCGCAAGCGCTGCGCAAGCTGACCGGTTCGATCAACCGCACCAATACCCTGGTCATCTTCATCAACCAGATCCGCATGAAAATCGGCGTCATGTTCGGCAGCCCGGAAACGACGACGGGCGGCAACGCCCTGAAATTCTACGCTTCCGTGCGCCTCGACATCCGCCGCACCGGCTCGATCAAGTCGGGCGACGAAGTGATCGGCAACGAAACCAAGGTCAAGGTCGTCAAGAACAAGATCGCGCCGCCGTTCAAGGAAGCCCATTTCGACATCCTGTATGGCGAAGGCACGTCGCGCGAAGGCGAGATCCTCGATCTGGGTTCGGATGCGAAGATCGTCGAAAAGTCCGGTTCCTGGTACAGCTACAACGGCGAACGCATCGGCCAGGGCAAGGACAACGCGCGCACCTTCCTGAAAGAGCGTCCGGCGCTGGCGCGGGAAATCGAAAACAAGGTGCGCACCTCGCTGGGCGTGCGGGAATTGCCGCCGCTGGCCGAAGTGAAGGCCGAGAAGCCTGAAAAGGCCGACAAGGCCGAGAAGGCCGAGACGGCCGCCAAGTTGAAGGCAGTCGAGTAAGTTTTATTTTTTGCAGCAAGAACCACCGTTCCGCGCCCCGCGGCCGGTGGTTTTTATGCTTTGAGGGGAGTACGCCATGGCGGCATTGCCGATCAGTCTGAGGGGCCGCGCCCTGCGCTATTTATCGATGCGGGAACACAGCCGGCTGGAATTGAAGCGCAAACTGGCCCGTCACGTGCAAGAGGGCGAGGACCTGGATGCCTTGCTCGACTCCCTGGTGGAGGCCGACTGGCTGTCGCAGGAGCGTTTTTCCGAAGCGCTGATCCACCGCCGCGCGGCGCGCTACGGCAATAGCCGCATCGTCGCCGAACTGCAAAGTCACGGCGTGGGCGGCGAAGCGCTGCAGCAATTGAAGGCTGGCCTGTGCGACGGCGAGACGGCGCGCGCGCGCGAAGTGTGGCGCCGCAAGTTCGGTGAAGTGGCGGCCGACGCCGAGCAGCGCGGCAAGCAGATCCGCTTTCTGATGCAGCGCGGCTTTTCGCAGCGCGCGGTACAGGCCGCGATCAAGGGCGAGTCGCCCGACGAGGAATAGTCGCCATGTCCCTTTCATTATGCCGGGGCGCGCAAAGTCGTTCAGGCGCCCGGACCGCCCTCCGATACCCCGGCCGATGGCGGCAAGCGAGGGCGTTTTTCGGGGATGGGGCGCCGGTTTTTCTGCTGTTTATATGCGTCAAATGTATGTTGCGGCGCAACTTGTGGCGCGGTGTGCTACACTTTTGGGGTTTTTGCAGCGCCGCATGAGCGGTTGTTGTCCGTAGAAGCTGCGGCAACGTGCTTAGGCACATGGCTGCTAACTATTACTGCCGCAATTGCGGCATCGGTCTTTATGCCCTTGTCTCCACCAGTTTCCCGACGCGCGCTGAGGCACACTCGCGCAATTGAAGTCCAAGCGTTTGCCCGCGACGACGGCTTGTGGGATCTCGACGCCCGCATTTCCGACGTCAAGACCTTCGCCATCGGACTCGCGTCCGGCCCCCGTCCGGCCGGCTTGCCCATCCACGACCTGACCCTGCGTCTGACCATCGATCAAGACATGACCATCGTCGAGGCCGAAGCCGCCTCCGATGCCGTGCCCTATCCCGGTTTTTGCGACACCATCGGCCCGGCCTACAAGGCCCTGATCGGCTTGAACCTGATGCGCGCTTTCCGCCACGAACTCAAGCAGCGCGTGGCCGGCATCGCCGGCTGTACCCATTTGACCGAGCTGGCCCAGGTCTTGCCGACGGCCGCCATCCAGGCTTTCGCCAACGATGTCTGGTCGACCCGCGACAGCGCCGCCTCCGGCGCCGACGCCGTCCATGAAAAACCGTTTCAACTTGACAAATGCCACGCCCTGCGCACCGACGGCGCGGCCGTGGCCGAGTATTACCCGCGCTGGGTGGTCAAGGCAACACCGGCTTAGCGCCCCGTCTCACTTGTTTTTTTCGCAGTATCAACCGCATTTTACACATCAGCATCAGAAGGGAAGCCAGCATGAAAATCCATGAGTATCAAGGCAAAGAAATCCTCCGGCAATACGGAGTGACGGTACCGCGCGGTATCCCGTGCATGTCCGTCGAAGAGGCCGTCAAGGCCGCGGAAACTCTGGGCGGCCCGGTGTGGGTGGTCAAGGCGCAAATCCATGCCGGCGGTCGCGGCAAGGGCGGCGGCGTCAAGGTCGCCAAGACCCTGGAACAAGTCAAGGAATACGCCGATCAAATCATGGGCATGCAACTGGTCACGCACCAGACCAGCCCTGAAGGTCAAAAAGTGCGCCGCCTGCTGGTCGAAGAAGGCGCCGACATCAAGAAGGAACTGTACGTTTCCATGGTCACCGACCGCATCAGCCAGCGCGTCGTCCTGATGGCGTCCAGCGAAGGCGGCATGGACATCGAAGAAGTGGCCGAGTCCCACCCTGAACTGATACACCAGATCGCCATCGATCCGGCCGTCGGCCTGAGCGACGCCGAAGCGGACGATATCGCCACCAAGATCGGCGTGCCCGCCGCTTCCCTGGTCGATTGCCGCGCGCAGTTGCAAGGTCTGTACAAGGCGTTCTGGGAAACCGACGCTTCGCTGGCCGAAATCAATCCCCTGATCTTGACCGGTTCCGGCAAGGTCATCGCGCTCGACGCGAAATTCAACTTCGACGCCAACGCCCTGTTCCGCCACCCTGAAATCGTCGCCTTCCGCGACCTGGACGAAGAAGATCCGGCCGAAGTGGAAGCGTCGAAATTCGACCTGGCTTACATTTCGCTCGACGGCAACATCGGCTGCCTGGTGAACGGCGCCGGTCTGGCCATGGCCACCATGGACACGATCAAGCTGTTCGGCGGCGAGCCGGCCAACTTCCTCGACGTCGGCGGTGGTGCGACGGCGGAAAAAGTGACCGAAGCGTTCAAGATCATGTTGAAGAACCCTGGCTTGAAAGCCATCCTGGTCAACATCTTCGGCGGCATCATGCGCTGCGACGTGATCGCCGAAGGCGTCATCGCCGCTTCCAAGGCCGTCTCGCTGCAAGTGCCTCTGGTGGTGCGCATGAAGGGCACCAACGAAGATCTGGGCAAGAAAATGCTGGCTGAATCCGGTTTGCCCATCATCGCGGCCGATACCATGGAAGACGCGGCCAAGAGTGTTGTCGCCGCCGCCGCCGGTCACGCTTAATTAAGGAACCACTATGTCCATTCTGATCAATAAAGATACAAAAGTCGTCACCCAAGGGATCACCGGCAAGACCGGCCAGTTCCACACCCGCATGTGCCGCGACTACGCGAACGGCAAGGCCGCCTTCGTGGCCGGCGTCAATCCGAAGAAAGCCGGCGAAGATTTCGAAGGCATTCCGATTTTCGCCAACGTGCGCGAAGCGAAGAAAGAAACCGGCGCCAACGTGTCGGTGATCTACGTGCCGCCGGCCGGCGCCGCCGCCGCCATCTGGGAAGCCGTGGAAGCGGAACTGGA
>DMYQ01000090.1:0-2671 GCA_003482555.1 Janthinobacterium sp.
AACTGCGCCCCCTACTCGATCGCTTGAAGCGCCTTGATGCCGCGTGGAGGCCGGAGCGCAAAGGCGGCGCTGCCCTTGATCGTCCCGTCGAGCGCAAAGCGGCAAGTATTTATTATGAAATAATAATTATTTGCACACGAATATCTTGGCAATATTTCTGGATTTAATCGCTTGATCGCGCACTTCGCGCGTCCTTGACTATCGATGACAGGGCTGGAATGAAGAAGCTGAACGGGGCGGTGTTAGGCATGGCTGGGGCGCTCTGGAGAGGCGCCCTTTTCATTTTGCTGCCCCTGGGGCGCCTGCTCGGGATGGTGCTGGGACGCTGGGAGCCGCCAAGCTGGAGCGCCCGGGCGGGCAGCAGGCTGGCGCCGGCGCGCCGCTTCGCGGCCTCGAACGCGGCCTGGGTACTGCTGCTGGTTTTGCTGGGCGCCGGCGCCTTGGCCACCCCGCGCCTGATGAAGATCGATTGGCACGGAAAATTTGCCGCGCTCAAGAGCGTCAAACCCGATCAGGGGCGGGTGACGACCAGCGACATCGCGGTGACCAATCCGGAACGCAGCGCCATCGAAGACAGTGGCAAGCCGCATCCCGCCGTGCTCGGCTTCAGCGTCTCGGCGGCGCCGCTGGCGCGCGTGGGCAAGGAAGCGAGCGACATCGCGATGGAACCGGCGCTGGCCGGGAAGCGGGTATGGGCCGAGGCCAACCGTCTGGAATTCACCCCCGCCGAGGATTGGCCGATCGACGTCAAGTACACGGTGACCCTGGGCGCCAAGGCGCTCGCGCCCCATATCGACGTGGATCGCCGCGTGGTTTTCAATTCGCCGCGCTTCGAATTCAAGATCCGCGAAGCGACCTTTTATCAAGATCCGGTGCAATTCACCTTGCGCAAGGCCGTGTTCGAGCTGGCGTTTTCGCACCCGGTCGACGTGGAGTCGCCGGAAAAACGGCTCAAGCTGAGCGGCGACGCCGACCCCCCCGCCTGTTCGCCAAGCCGGGCGAGGCGCAAAAGCTGACGCTCACCTACGATAAACTGCGCCTGGTCGCCACGGTGTTTTCGGAACCCTTGCCGATTCCGGAGCAAACGGCCAGCCTGGTCCTGGCGGTCGCCTCCGGCGTCAAGGCCCAGCGCGGCGGCAAGCCGATCGCCGACGATACCAAGAGGGCGTTGGCGATCCCCGGCTTGTACAGCCTGGACGTCGCCGAGTTGAAGCAACTGGTGGTCACCGGCGACAGCGGCGAGCCGGAAAACCTGTTGTCGGTGACGACGGGCATGGCAGTGCATGAAAAGGAAATGGCGCGGGCGACCTCGGTCTGGATGCTGCCGGCCAACCACGCCGGCGCCGATGGCGACACCAGCGTCTGGAGCGACCCGGCCGAAGTGACGGACGAGGTGCTCAAGCAGGCGCAAAAACTGGCCTTGACGATGACGCCGGCCGAGCGCGAAGTGCGCGAAACGCATGCCTTCAAGTTCACGGCCGAGCGCGGACGCTATCTGTTCGTGCGCATCGCCAAGGGGTTGAAGTCGGCCGGCGGCTTCCAGCTGGGCGCCACGCGCGACGAGATCTTCCGCCTGAAGCGTTCGGCGCCGGAACTGTCCATCATGAGCCACGGCTCCCTGCTGGCTATGTCGGGCGAAAAGAAGTTGCCGCTCCTGATACGCGACCTGCCCGGCGTGCGGGTGGAAATCGGACGCCTGCTGCCGCAGCAGTTGCAGCACTTGATCACCCAGTCCGAGGGCGACATGAGCAAGCCTTCCTTCTATGCCGGCGTGACGCCGGACGACTTGAGCGAGCGCTTTGAAAAGAAGATCCCGCTCACGCTCAAGCCCGGCAAGACCCATTATGAAACCGTGGATTTTTCCGAGTACCTGCATCCGGACCAGAGCGACCGGCGCGGCATCTTCATCCTGACGGCCCAGGCTTACGATCCCAAGATCGCCGGCGCCGGCGAGGCCACAGTCGACCAGCGCCCCGATGAAGGCGAGGGGGGCGACGGCGAAGGGGATGGCGATGAGCAGCCGGAAGCGGTCGACTTGTCCAAGATGCACGACCGGCGCCTGGTCATCGTGACCGACCTGGGCATCGTTTCCAAGCTGGCCTCGGACGGTACGCGCGACGTGTTCGTGCAATCGATTCACGATGGCCAGGCGGTGACCGCGGCCAGCGTAGAAGTGTGGGGCCGCAACGGCGCCGTGCTGCTGGCCAAGGCGACCGATGCGGACGGCATGGTGCATTTGCCCAGCCTGGCCGGCTTCACGCGCGAAAAGGCGGCGGTGGCGCTGGTGGTGAAAAAGGCCGGCGACCTGAGCTTCCTGCCCCTGAATCGGAGCGAGCGCAACCTGGACGTTTCGCGCTTCGACGTGGGCGCGGTGCATGCGAGCGAGCTGCCCAACCAGGTGCAAGCTTACCTGTTTTCCGACCGCGGCATTTATCGTCCCGGCGACACGATCAAGGTCGGCATCGTCGCCAAGTCGCTGGGCTGGAACCAGAACCTGGCCGACCTGCCCATCGAGGCCGAGGTGATCGATGCGCGCGGCCTGGTGCTGCGGCGCCAGAAATTCAATCTGGGCCCGGGCGGCATCGCCGAATTTTCCCAGCCAACGCAGGACAGTTCCCCCACCGGCAATTACGCCATCAACTTGAATCTGGGGCGCGACAGCGGCAGCGCC
>DMYQ01000090.1:2734-7776 GCA_003482555.1 Janthinobacterium sp.
CCCCGGCCCTGGTGCTGGGTAGCTTGTCGGTCAAGGTGCAGGAATTCATGCCCGACCGGATGAAGGTGCAAGCGCGCCTGTCGCGCCAGTCCGAGGAAGGCTGGATCTCGCCGCAGGATTTGAGCGCCAGGGTGGAGGTGCAAAATCTGTTCGGCACGCCGGCCCCGCAACGCCGTGTCGAAGCCCAATTGACGCTCTCGCCCGCGTATCCCGCATTTCGCAGCTATCCCGATTATGCTTTCTTCGATCCGCTGCGCGCCAAGGAAAAGTTCCAGGACAACCTGGCCGCCAGCGTCAGTGACGCGCAAGGCGCCGTCGAACTGCCGCTCGGCCTGCAGCGCTATGCGCACGCCACCTATCAATTGCACTTGCTGGTCAAGGCATTCGAGCCGGAGGGTGGGCGCAGCGTCGCCGCCGAAGCGGCGGCGCTGGTGTCGGACCGGCCTTTCCTGGTCGGCTACAAGGTCGATGGCGACCTGGGTTACATCAACCGCAACAGCTTGCGCGTGGTTTCCTTCATCGCCATCGATTCAAAGGCGAAGAAGACCGGCGCCGACAAGCTCGCGCTGGTGCGCATCGAACGCAGGGTGGTGTCGGTGTTGACCAAGTAGCCCAACGGCTTGTTCAAGTATGAATCGCGTACCGTGGAAAGCGTGCTCGGCGAAGCGCCCTTCGCGATCGGGGCCGCGGCGCCAATCTGCCGCTGGCGACCCAGACGCCGGGCAATTTTTCCTATGCCGTGAAGAATGCCACCGGCCTCACCCTGGCCCGCGTCGATTACAGCGTGGCGGGCAGCGGAAACGTTTCGCGCTCGCTCGACCGCAACGCCGAACTGCAACTCTCGCTGAACAAGAAAGACTACAATCCCGGCGAAGAAATCGAAATCAGCATCCGCGCGCCCTACGTCGGGGCCGGCCTGATCACCATCGAGCGCGATCATGTGTTCGCCCACAAGTGGTTCCGTAGCACCGGCACGGCGTCCGTGCAAAAGATCGCCTTGCCCAAGGATTTCGAAGGCAACGGTTATGTGTCGGTGCAGTTCGCGCGCGATATCGGCTCCGATGAAATCTACATGAGTCCGATGAGTTACGGGATCGTGCCTTTCGCCACCAGCCTGGCGCGCCGCAGCAACCGCATCACCCTGCAGGCGCCGGCGCTGGTGAAACCGGGCCAGCCGGTGAAGATACGGCTCGAGTCGAAGACGCCCTCGCGCGCCATCGTCTTCGCCGTCGACGAGGGGATCTTGCAGGTGGCGCGCTACGTGGCGCCCGATCCGCTCAAGTTTTTCTTTCAAAAGAAGGCGCTGGAAGTGACGACCCAGCAGACGCTGGATTTGATCTTGCCCGAGTTTAAGAAGCTGATGAGCGGAGCGGCGCCGGGCGGCGACGCCGAAGGCTTGTTGGGCAAGAATTTGAACCCCTTCAAACGCAAGACCGACAAGCCGGTGGTCTACTGGTCGGGCGTGGTCGAGGTGGCGGGGACGCGCGAATTCGTCTTCACCCCGCCCGAGAGCTTCAACGGCAGCTTGCGCATCATGGCCGTGGTCATCAACGACGCCAGCGCCGCCAGCGCGGTGACGGCGACGACGGTGCGCGGCGACCTGGTGCTGCTGCCCAATGTGCCGGTGGCGATCACGCCGGGCGCCGAGGTCGAGATCGGCCTCGGCGTGGCCAACAACGCCAACGGCTCCGGCAAGGATGCGCCCGTCGCGCTGGCGCTGAGCGTGTCGCCGGGCCTGGAAGTGCTGGGTCCCGCCACGCAAAGCTTGAAGATCAGCGAGCGCTCGGAAGTCTCGACCACGTTTCTGGTGCGCGCCAAGGCGGGGGCGCAGGCGCAACTGGGATCGGCCAGCGTGATCTTCACGGCCCAGACCGGATCAAGCAAGGCGCGCCTGTCCACCGATGTCAGCGTGCGCCCGGCCTCGGCCTATGTGACCTTGGTGCAAACGGGCAGTTTCAAGGGTTCCGGCGAGATCAAGGCGCAAGGCGATATGTATGCGAACTTCAAGCGCAGCGAAGCGGCCATTTCCGCCTCGCCATGGGCTTTCACCAGCGGCTTGATTCAATATCTCGATGTGTATCCGAACGGTTGTACCGAACAAATCACCAGCCAGGTGTTTCCGGCGGTGGTGATCGGCACCCAGCCTGTCCTGGCCAAGGAATTGTTGAAGGGGCACAAGACCGGCAACGGTACGGAGCTGCCCGATCCGAAGAAGACGCTGGAACGCTACCTGGCGCTGGTGCGCGCGCGCCAGGGCGCCGACGGCGGCTTTTCGATGTGGCCGGGCGGCTCTTCCGACCTGTTCGCCACCACCTACGTGGCCAGCCTGCTGATCGAGGCCAAGGAGCGCAAGCTGCCGGTGCCCAACGATATGCTGCAGCGCGCGAATGCCTACATGCAGGCGCAACTGACCAAGACGTCCAGCCAGAGCACGGTCTGGCGCAGCCAGGCCTTCGCCGCCTATCTGCTCACGCGCCAGGGCATCGTCGCCACTGCGGCGCTGACGAATTTGCGCGAGGTGCTGCGCGCCGGCATCGCCACGCCCCATCCCGGCGGCGACTACAAGGCCTACGACCTGGGCGCCATCTATCTGGCGGCCAGCTATCAGATGAGCAAGCAGGATGCGCTCGCGCGCGAATTGCTCGAACCGGCGCTGGCCCATGCGCGAGGAAAAAAGGATGATCGTGGTAATTGGTACTGGTATTACTATTACGATCCGCTGATTCAAAGCGCGACGCTGGCAACCATCGTGGCCAGGTATTTCCCGGCGCGCATCAAGGATTTGCCCAGGGATTACTGGGACGATATGGCGCGTGTCATCGGCGACGGCTACTATCAGAGCCATTCGGCGGCGATGGTGATGCTGGCGGTGGATGCCTATGCGACGGCCGCCGCGCAGTCGGCCAGCGGCCGCGTCAGCGTCAGCGCGATCGACGCGAAGGGCCTGGCGACGGCCTTGACGCTGCCGCGGGAATTCCTGCTGGCGTCCTTGCCGCTGCCGCGGTCGACGGCGAAGATCAAGCTGAGCAACGAGGGCGACCTGCCGCTGTTTTATTCGTGGGCGGAGTCCGGCTATGAGCGTTCCCTGCCGTCGACGGCCAAGTCGCAGGGGCTGGAAATCATCCACGAGTTTCTGGACGCGGGCGGCAAGGTGATCACCGAAGCGCAATTGGGGCAAGAAGTCACGGTGCGGGTGCGTTCGCTGAGCGTGCCGGAAGCGCTCAACCTGGCCGTGATCCCGCAAAATCCGCGCAAGCGCCTCGCCGATGCCAGCGAGCCCTTTGCTGCGCGGGCGGGGCGGGGCGCGCGTCATCGCCTGGCCGCGCGCTGGGTGGCGCGGCATCCCGAAGATGCGCGCTTCGCCGATCCGGCCGTGCTGAACCTGCCATTTCAAAGCCGCGCCAGCCTGCCGTTCGCCGCCCCCCACGCCGTCGATTATCTGCTGCGCGGCGGCGCCGGCAGCGAGCTGCACGCGACGCTCGACATCAAGATGCAAGTGCTGCTCGAGCGCGTCCTGGCCGACTACGTCAAGTCGCGCTCCAGCGCCGGCATCGGCAATGCCAGCGCG
Source organism: Janthinobacterium sp. (assembly GCA_003482555.1). Taxonomy (GTDB): domain Bacteria; phylum Pseudomonadota; class Gammaproteobacteria; order Burkholderiales; family Burkholderiaceae_D; genus Janthinobacterium. The sequence goes on from DMYQ01000090.1 coordinate 6,303, forward strand.
CTGCTGGTCGACGCCTCGAGCATGCAAGTGAAGGCCATGGTCGGCTCGGCCGATTACCGCAACGTGGCCATCGACGGCCAGGTGAACGGCGTGTTCGCGAAACGCTCGCCCGGCGCCACCCTCAAGCCCTTCATCTACGGCCTGGCGCTCGACCAGGGCCTGATACACTCGGCAACAGTGCTCAAGGATGCGCCCAGTAATTTCGGCGCCTTCGCGCCCGAGAATTTCGACGGCCGCTTCAGCGGCCCGATCCCGGCCCAGCAGGCGCTGATCCGGAGCCGCAACATTCCCGCCGTCGATCTGGCATCGCGCCTGAGCAAACCCAATCTGTACGACTTTTTAAAGATGAGCGGAGTGCAAAGGCTGGCGCCAGAGTCGCATTACGGCCTGGCGCTGGCGCTGGGCGGGGCCGAGGTGACGATGGAAGAGCTGGCGCAAATGTATGCGATGCTGGCCAACCAGGGCCTGTGGCATCCCCTGCGTTATCTGGCGGGGCAGGGCGGGCCCGCCGACAAGCCGCTCGCCCTGCTCAGCCCGGAAGCGGCCTTCATCGTGCAAGACATGCTGCGCCAGTCGCCGCGTCCGGACACGTTCGCGCCGGCGCGGCCGGCCGTGGCATGGAAAACCGGCACTTCCTGGGGTTTTCGCGACGCCTGGACGGCCGGCGTGTTCGGCCGCTTCGTGCTGGTGGTCTGGGTCGGCAATTTCGACGGCAGCAGCAATCCATCCCTGGTCGGCATCGAAGCGGCCGCGCCCCTGTTTTTCCGCATCGTCGACGCGCTGCGCGCCGAAAAGCTCGATCCCGGGCCGATGGCCGCGGTGCAGCCAGGCAATCTCAAGCGCATCGACGTGTGCGCCGCCAGCGGCGACTTGCCGAATGCCGACTGCCCGGTGACGGCGCCGGCCTGGTTCATCGCCGGCAAGTCGCCGATCCGGCTCAGCACCTTGCACCGCGCCGTCTAGATCGATACGCGCACTGGGTGCCGCGCCTGCGCGCCGGGGCCGTTCACGCGCCGCGAAGTATTCGAATACTGGTCGTCCGACATGCTGGCGCTGTTCAAAAAAGCCGGCATGCCCTTGCGCGCGCCGCCGGACGGTGAGTGCGGCATGGAGGGTGGCGGCGAGGGCGCGCCCCACATCGTCAGTCCGCTGCGCGGCGTGACCCATTTGCAGCGCCTCGAGCGGCGCGAGCCCATGCTGCTGCGCGCCGACACGGATGGCGCCCCGGGCTTGCTGCGCTGGTTTGCCGGCGATTCCTTTCTCGGATCGAGTATGCCTGGCGAAGCGCTGCCATGGCAAGCGCCCGGCGCCGGCCACTACCTGCTGCGGGTGGTCGACGCCAAGGGCTTGGCGGACAGCCGCGAACTGCTCATTGAAACGGTGCGGTAAGCCTTGCCGGGGGCGCGCGCCGCAATGCGGTTCAGCCTGAACGCTTCATGCGGACATCGCTGGCCGCGGCGCGATTTGAGGCCAT
>DMYQ01000090.1:7899-11595 GCA_003482555.1 Janthinobacterium sp.
CGGCCCGTCTCGGCCCGTCTCGGCCCGTTTACGGCGCGGGCGTGGGCGCCCGCGCGCCGGCATGCCAGCGCCAGGTGTTGCGGCCGTCGCGCTTGGCCTGGTAGAGCGCGATGTCGGCCGCTTTGTACAGGGCGTCGGGCCGCTCGCCGTCGCCCGGGCAGCGCGCCGCGCCGATGCTGGCGCTGATGCGCATGGTGGTCGCGCCGTGGCGCACCGGTTCGGCCAGGCAGGCGACGATGCGCCGGCAGACCTGCTCGACCGCCTCGACGTCGGCGGTCTGCGTCAACAGCACGGCGAATTCGTCGCCGCCCAAGCGCGCCACGCGGTCGATGGCGCGCACCGCGCCGGTCAGCCGGGCGGCGGCTTCCACCAGCAGGGCGTCGCCGGCGTCATGCCCCAGCGCGTCATTGATGTCCTTGAAATGGTCGAGGTCGACCAGCAGCAGCGTGAAGTGCGCGCCGCCGCGCCGCGCGGCGCCGCAGCCTTGCAGCAGTTCGTCGTTGAACACGCGCCGGTTCGGCAGGCCCGTCAAGGGGTCGCTGAAGGCGATCAGCTCAAGCCGGCGCTGGCTTTCGCGCAGCGCCGCCGTGCGTTCGCTCACCATGCTCTCGAGCGCGCGCTGGCGCCGCCGCAGATAGCCGGTGCGGGCTTGCAGCAGCGTGGCCAGGACGGCCAGCGTCGCCAGGGTGGCGGCGGCGTGGAACCAGGCGCTCTGGTGCCAGGCTGGCAGCACCCGCAGCGGCAGCGCCAGTTCCGGCGACCAGACGCCGTCGCGGTTCGAGCCGCGTAGCCGCAGCGTGTATTGGCCGGGCGGCAGATTGGTGTAATTGGCGCGCCGGTAGCCCGGCTCGGCGGCGATCCAGTCGCTGTCGAAGCCGTCCAGCCGGTAGGCGTAGCGGTTGCGCTCCGGCGCCGAGTAGTCGAGCGCCGAGAATTCCACCCACAGGCTGCGCGTACCGGGCGCCAGTTCGAGCGCCGCACCGGGCTCGTTGAGGCCCAGCGGCGCCAGCGCCATCTGGCCCAGGCGGGCGTCGGTGACCACCACCGGCGGCCGGTAGCGCCATGCGGCGACGCGCTCGGGCCGCACCACGGTGAGTCCGCCCTGGCCGCCGAACAGCAGTTCGCCGGCGGCGCTGACGGCGCCGGCGCCGGTCCAGTACGACATCGTTTGCACGCCCTGCGGCTGTTGCAGCGTGTCGATCTTCAGGCTGTTCGGGTTGATGCGCGCCAGGCCGTTGTCGGTGCTGGCCCAGACCGCGCCGCCGGCGTCTTGCAACAGCATGTCGACGCCGCTGTCGGGCAAGCCGTCGCGCAGGCCGAGCAGGCGCCAGCGCAGATGCGCGCCGGACTCACCCGGCGGCGAGGTTTGCACGCAAATTCCGACGCCGAAGATGGACACCCACAGCCGCCCGCGCGCGTCCAGCAGTAGCGAGGAAATGAAGCCGACCGGCAGCCGGCTTGGATCGGCGACGTCGGCGGGCACGCGTTCGAGCGCGCCCGAGCGCGTGTCCAGCCGGGCCAGCCCGGCGCGCGTGCCTATCCACAGCGCCGGGCCGCGGCCGGGCGCGATCGCGGTGACGCGGCTGTCGCCCAGCGCCGCCTCGTCGTGGCGCAGCGCCGCCAGGCGCCCGCTCCGGCTCGGCGCCAGCGCCCACAGGCCGTCGTCGCCGCCCAGCCACAATACGCCGGCGTGAAAGCACAGCGCCTGCACCGGCGCGCCGATGGGGCGCCGCCCCGGCTGCAGCCTCAGCAGGTGGCGCCCGTCGGCATCGCTGCGGTACAGGCCGCGCTGCGTGCCGATGTAGACCGTGCCATCCGGCGCCGCCGCCAGCGCCAGCACGCGGCCTTTCGGCAGCGCCCGCGCCGGCGCCGCCGGGTCGGGTTTCAACTGGCCGGTGCGGCCCGCCAGCGCGTCGATGATGTCGATGCCGCCGCCGTCCACGGCCAGCCAGATGCGGCCGTCCGCGGCGGCCAGCACGGCGGGAATGTTGACCTGGCTCAGGCCGGCGCCCGCGGCGGCCGGAAGAAACAGCGAGGTGATGCCGCTCTGCTGCGGGTCGTACTGGCTGATGGTCATGGTGCTGGCCACCCAGATCAGGCCGCTGCGCTCGCGGTGCAGCGCGACGGCGTCGTTGTCGCTCAGGCTGGCCGGCACGCCGGCGTGGTGGCGGATGCGCCGGCTGCTGCCATCGCGCGTGTCGAGCACGACGATGCCGCCGCCCTCGGTGCCGATCCACATCACGCCGTCGCTGGCCTCAAGCAGGGACATCACGCGCTCGTGCCGCAGCCCGGCGGCGGCGCCATCCTCGGGCGGCGCGCGGGCGCCGGCGCCGGCGCGGTCGATGACGAAGACGCCGTGCAGGCGCGTACCAACCCAGATCCGGCCGGCGCTGTCCTCGGTCAGCCTGGTGATCGAGGACGGCGCGCCGTCCGCCGTCGCCAGGGGCTCGGCGCGAAACGCCGTCGCGCCGGGCGGGCGCCGCAGCAGGCCGGCGCGGGTGCCGACCCACAGCGTGCCGTCGCGTCCGCCCAGCAGGGCGCCGACGCCACCCTTGAAGCGCAGCGCCGCTGGCGCGCGCCGCAGCACGCCGGCCGCGTCGATTTGGTCGAGGCCGGCGCCGGTGCCGACCCACAGGCCGCCGCCGGCGGCGTCGGCCAGCGCCGACACGCTGGCGTCGCTCAAGCCGCCGGCGCCGGCGCCGTACATGACGAAGCGGTCATGCGCGGCGTCGTAGCGCGCCAGTCCGCCGGCGCTGGTGCCGATCCACAAGCGCCCGCGCGGATCGACGTGCAGGGTCTGGACGAAGCCGTCGGCCAGCGCGCCCGGCGTTCGCGGGTCGGCGCCATAGCGGCGGAAGCGGTAGCCGTCCCAGCGCAGCAGCCCGGCCTGGGTGCCTATCCACAGGAAGCCGCTGCCGTCCTGGGCGAAGCAAGTGGCGCCGGCGACCTCGGGCTCGGCATGGTGCTTGAACAGGGTGTCCGAGAGAGCGCGCCAGCGCGCCGCGTCGGCGCCCGGCGCGGCCAGGGCGACGGCCGTGAGCAGCCAGGCGCAGACCAGCGCCGCGATCAGGCGCGCCAGGCCGCCGCCCCGGAATGCGCGCGCGCTGTGGCGGAATTGCGACGTCGATGCCGACTTCAATGTAATTCTCCGATCCAAGACCGGTTGTGACCTGGCGCCCGCTGGCGGCGCCCACACGGCTTTCCCCTGATTATCCATGCATACCGGCCGCAGCGGGAGATTTCGTTGCATATATGAAACTAGAAATTCCTCGGTCAGGCGCTCGCCAAGGCCCGTGGCGCGCAAACTTCCGGAGAATTTGGCGCTGGCGAGAATAATTCTATCGACGATATGGCGCGTCCATGCTTTCTTTGCCGCGCGGCCGGCAGCTGTCAACAGCCAGCCCTGAATAATCCATTGTTGGCCAGGAAATTGGGGTAAATTACGGCTTTGCCCGAAACGGAAGAATGATGGATCGCATCACGGCGGCGCAAGTGTTCGTGGCAATCGTCGAGCGCGGCAGCATGGTGGCCGCCGCCGACGCCCTGCAAATGTCGCGCGCGATGGTGACGCGCTACCTGGCCGAGATGGAAGCCTGGGCCGGGGCGCGCCTGCTGCACCGCACGACGCGGCGCCTGAGCCTGACCGGCGCCGGCGACGCCACCCTGCTGCGCTGCCGCCACATGCTGGACCTGGCG
>DMYQ01000090.1:11667-20531 GCA_003482555.1 Janthinobacterium sp.
GGCGCCGCCGCCGGCCCGCAAGGACTGCTGCGCATCACCTGTTCGCAAACCCTGGCGCAGACGGCGCTGGCGCCCGCCGTCACGCAATTTTTGCGGCGCTACCCGCGTACAAAGGTCGATCTGCAGGTGGACAGCCGGGCCGTCAACCTGGTCGAGCAGCGCATCGACCTGGCCCTGCGCATCACCAACGCGCTGGAGCCGAACCTGATCGCGCGCCGCCTGGCCGCTTGCGCCTCGGTCGTGTGCGCGGCGCCGGCCTACCTGGCGGCGCACGGCACGCCGCGCCGGGCCGAGGATCTGGCGGCCCACAACTGCCTGACCTATAACTACTTCGGCAAGAGCCTGTGGCAATTCACGCGCGCCGGCGCGGATCTGTCGGTGCCGGTGGGCGGCAATCTGTCGGCCAACGAGTCGACGGTGCTGATGCTGGCCACGGCGCAGGGCGCCGGCATCTCGCTGCAACCCCTGTTTGCCGCCGCGCCCCTGCTCGCCGCCGGCCAGCTGGTGGCGCTGCTGCCCGACTGCCAGCCGCAAGAGATGGGCATCCACGCCGTCTACACCTCGCGCCAGCACATGGCGCCGGCGCTGCGCGCGCTGCTCGACTTCCTGGCCGAGTGGTTTGCCTGCGACCCCGGCTGGCTGGCCGCCAGCGCCGCCGCGGGCGCGCCCAAAGCGCCGGGCAGGGGGCCGGGCGGGGCGGCGGAGCGGCGCGCAAAAACGGCTTGAAACGGCGGCGCCGGCCCGTCCACCCTGAAAACCGCCTTGCAAACTATTCGAACGCATTTATTCGCGCTCGCCTTTGTTGCGTTACAATGCCGGGTGCCGTTCCAAGTAAGCGCTGTCGGAATGCCGATGTAACAAAGCCCTTCCCCACAACTTGATGTGCAATCCGCTAACCGGTCAGGCCGTGTCGCGGAAGGTTAGATTAACCCGCTAATCTCGCGAAACGCGAAGAAAGGTGAGCAATATGATGCAACAATTTACGTCCAACTCCTACCTGTTTGGTGGGAACGCCCCGTACGTGGAAGACCTGTACGAAGCGTACCTGAACAACCCAGGCTCGGTGCCGGATAACTGGCGCGCGTATTTCGACGCCATGCAAAATGTGCCCGCCGTCGATGGGACCAACAAGCCCGATGTGGCGCACGCTTCCGTCGTCGCTTCCTTCGCCGAACGCGCCAAGGCCGGCCCGATCCGCGTCGTCAGCGCTTCCTTCGACGCCGAAATGGGTCGCAAGCGCGTCGCCGCCACGCAACTGATCGCCGCTTACCGCTACCTCGGCACGCACTGGGCCAATCTGGACCCGCTGCAGCGCCAGGAACGCCCGACGATCCCGGAACTCGAGCCCAGCTTCTACGGTTTCACGGACGCCGATCTGGACACGGTTTTCAACATCAGCAACACCTATTTTGGCCCGGAAACAGCGTCCCTGCGCGACTTGCTGAACTTCCTGCGCGACACTTACACCCGCTCCATCGGCGCCGAGTTCATGTACATCTCGGACCCGGCCGAAAAGCGCTGGCTGCAGGAAAAGCTGGAATCGATCCGTTCCACGCCGAGCTTCACGAATGAAAAGAAGATCCACATCCTCGACCGCCTGACGGCCGCCGAAGGCCTGGAGCGCTATCTGCACACCAAATACGTGGGCCAGAAGCGCTTCTCGCTCGAAGGCAGCGAAACCTTCATCGCCTCGATGGATGAAACCATCCAGCGCGCCGGTGAAAAAGGCGTGCAGGAAATCGTCATCGGCATGGCCCACCGCGGCCGCCTGAACGTGCTGGTCAACACCCTCGGCAAGAGCCCGCAAGAGCTGTTCGAAGAATTCGAAGGCAAGCATGGCGACGACCTGCCGTCCGGCGACGTCAAGTATCACCAGGGCTTTTCCAGCGATATTTCCACCGCCGGCGGCCCGGTCCACCTGTCGCTCGCCTTCAATCCATCGCACCTGGAAATCGTCAACCCGGTGGTCGAAGGTTCGGTCAAGGCGCGCATGGATCGCCGCGGCGACAAGGATGGCGCCCAGGTGCTGCCTATCCTGGTGCACGGCGACGCCGCTTTCGCCGGCCAGGGCGTGGTCATGGAAACGCTGAATCTGGCGCAAACCCGCGGCTACGGCACGGGCGGCACGGTGCACATCGTGATCAACAACCAGATCGGCTTCACCACCTCCGATCCGCGCGATTCCCGTTCCACCCTGTACTGCTCGGACGTCGTCAAGATGATCGAAGCGCCCGTGCTGCACATCAACGGCGACGATCCCGAAGCCGTCGTGCTGGCCACCCAGATCGCCCTCGACTACCGCATGGAGTTCAAGAAGGACATCGTGGTCGACATCATTTGCTACCGCAAACTGGGTCACAACGAACAAGACACGCCGGCGCTGACGCAGCCGCTGATGTACAAGAAGATCGGCCAGCATCCGGGCACCCGCAAGCTGTACGCGGACAGGCTGGAAGCGCAAGGCGTGATTCCCGCCAACGGCGGCGACGCCATGGTGACGGCCTTCCGCGACGCCATGGACGCCGGCAAGCACACGGTCGATCCGGTCATCTCCAACTTCAAGAACAAGTTCGCCGTCGACTGGCTGCCTTTCCTGAACCGCAAATGGACCGACTCGGCCGACACCGCCGTGCCGATGACGGAACTGAAACGCCTGGCCGTGCGCATCACCACCGTGCCGGAAGACTTCAAGGTCCACTCCCTGGTCGAAAAAGTCCTGGGCGACCGCGCCACCATGGGCCGCGGCGAAATGAACCTGGACTGGGGCATGGGCGAGCATCTGGCTTACGCCTCGCTGGTCTCGTCCGGCTACGCCATCCGCCTGACCGGGCAGGATGCCGGCCGCGGCACCTTCGTCCACCGCCACGCCGTGCTGCATGACCAGAACCGCGAACGCTGGGATGCCGGTTCCTACGTGCCGCTGGCGAACGTGTCGGACAACCAGGCGCCGTTCACCGTCATCGATTCCGTGCTCTCCGAAGAAGCCGTGCTGGCTTTCGAATACGGTTATTCGAGCGCCGAACCGAACACCTTGACCATCTGGGAAGCCCAGTTCGGCGACTTCGCCAACGGCGCCCAGGTCGTCATCGACCAGTTCATCAGCTCCGGCGAAGTGAAGTGGGGCCGCGCCTGCGGTCTGGTGATGATGCTGCCGCACGGTTACGAAGGCCAGGGCCCGGAGCATTCCTCGGCCCGTCCCGAGCGTTTCCTGCAACTGTGCGCGGACAACAATATGCAAGTGGTGCAGCCGACTTCGGCTTCGCAGATCTTCCATTTGCTGCGCCGTCAAATGGTGCGCCAGTTCCGCAAACCGCTGGTGATCCTGACGCCGAAGTCGCTGCTGCGCAACAAGGACGCCGGCTCGCCGCTGAGCGAACTGGCGAAGGGCGTGTTCCACACCGTGATCGGCGAAGTCGACGAAAAAATCGACGCCAAGAAGATCAAGCGCGTCATCGCCTGCTCGGGCAAGGTGTACTACGACCTGGTCAACGCGCGCAAGACCCGCGGTCAACTCGACACCGCCATCATCCGCGTCGAGCAGCTGTATCCTTTCCCGCACAAATCGTTCGCCGCGGAACTGAAAAAGTTCCCGAACATGAATGAAGTGGTGTGGGCGCAGGACGAGCCGCAAAACCAGGGTCCATGGTTCCAGATCCAACACAATATCTTCGAGAGCCTGGAAGCGGGCCAGCGCCTGGCGTATGCCGGCCGTCCCGCCTCCGCGTCGCCCGCCGTCGGTTACTACGACAAGCACTACGCGCAGCAAAAGGATCTGCTGGAAACGGCATTCTCGAAGTTAAAAGGTTTTATCCTGACCAAATAAACACTGGGCGCCGCGCGCTTGACGCGGCGCCGCTATGAAAAAAATACACGGAGTAATAAATGGCACAAATCGAAGTCAAGGTTCCACAATTATCGGAATCGGTTGCGGAAGCGACCCTGCTGACATGGCATAAAAAAGTCGGCGAGCCCGTCGCCCGCGACGAAAACATGATCGACATCGAAACGGATAAAGTCGTGTTGGAATTGCCGGCGCCGCAAGCCGGTATCATCATCCAGATCATCAAGCCGGACGGCAGCACCGTCGTGGCCGGCGAAATCATCGCCATCATCGACACCGACGGCTCGGCCAAGGTCAGCCCGATGGAAGTGTCGATGGTGCACGCGCCGGCCCTGGCCGCCGCCGCCGCCGAAGCGGAAGCCTCGGGCACCGGCCCGGCCGTCTCCGTCGGCGGCGGCAAGGGTGACGTGGCCATGCCCGCCGCCGCCAAGCTGCTGTCGGAAAACAATATGACGGCCTCGCAAGTGAGCGGCAGCGGCAAGGATGGTCGCGTCACCAAGGGCGACGTTCTGGGCGCGATCGCCGCCAAGCCGGCCGCTCCTGTCGCCGCCCCGGCCGCTCCGGCCGCGCCGGCAGCCGCCGCCAAGCCTTTGCTGCAGCAAGTGGCCGCCCCGGCCGCCGCCAACCTGGGCGACCGTCCGGAACAGCGCGTGCCGATGAGTCGCCTGCGCGCCCGCATCGCCGAGCGCCTGGTGCAGTCGCAATCGACCAACGCCATCCTGACCACGTTCAATGAAGTGAACATGCAGCCGGTGATCGACCTGCGCAACAAGTACAAGGACAAGTTCGAGAAAGAGCACGGCGTCAAGCTGGGCTTCATGTCTTTCTTCGTCAAGGCCGCCGTCGCCGCGCTGAAGAAATACCCGATCATCAACGCGTCGGTCGACAATAACGACATCGTCTACCACGGTTACTTCGACATCGGTATCGCCGTCGGTTCGCCGCGCGGCCTGGTCGTGCCCATCATCCGCAACGCCGACCAGCTGTCGATCGCCGACATCGAAAAGAAAATCGGCGAATTCGGCAACAAGGCCAAGGAAGGCAAGCTGACCCTGGACGATTTGACCGGCGGCACCTTCTCGATCTCGAACGGCGGCACCTTCGGCTCCATGCTGTCGACCCCGATCATCAACCCGCCGCAATCGGCCATCCTGGGCGTGCATGCGACCAAGGACCGCGCCGTGGTCGAAAACGGTCAGGTCGTGGTGCGCCCGATGAACTATCTGGCCATGTCTTACGATCACCGCATCATCGACGGCCGCGAAGCCGTGCTCGGTCTGGTGGCGATGAAGGAAGCGCTGGAAGATCCGGCCCGCCTGCTGCTCGACCTGTAAGGCTCGGACCTGTCCGCCGCGGCCCTCGCGCCGCGCGGAACCGCCCCGGCCCAGGTCGGGCATGGCGCATTTTTTGAAAGGAGAAGTCCATGATTATCTCTGAAGAAATCCAGCGTTTGCACGACTTGCACATGGCGGGCGCCTTGAGCGACGCCGAATTCGCCCAGGCCAAGGCCAGGCTGCTGGACGGCGCCCGGCCCGGCCCGGCCGGCGCCGCTTCCGACCTGAGCCAGGAATTTAGCCGCTTGCGCCGTTCGCGGCGCGACCGCTGGCTCGGTGGCGTGTGCGGCGGCCTGGGGCAGGTGTCGGGCATGGAGTCCTGGATCTGGCGCCTGGTGTTCGTGCTGTTCACCTGCTCGTTCGGTTTCGGCGCCGTGCTGTATATTTTATTGTGGATTTTTGTTCCAGACGAAGAGATGGGAAATTACCAATGAGTTCTAGTAAACAATTTGACGTGGTCGTCATCGGCGCCGGTCCCGGCGGCTATATCGCCGCCATTCGCGCCGCGCAACTGGGTTTTTCCGTGGCTTGCGTCGACGAATGGTCGAACGCCAAGGGTGCTCCGGCGCCGGGCGGCACTTGCACCAACGTCGGTTGCATTCCGTCCAAGGCCCTGCTGCAATCGTCCGAGCATTTTGAGCACGCCGGCCACGGCTTTGCCGAGCACGGCATCGATGTCGCCGGTTTGAAGCTGAACCTGGGCCAGATGCTCAAGCGCAAGGACGGCGTCGTCAAGCAAAACAATGACGGCATCCTGTACCTGTTCAAGAAAAACAAGATCAGCTTCTTCCACGGCCGCGCCGCCTTCACGGGCGCCGCCACGGCCGACGGCTATACTATCGCCGTCAGCGGCAGCAGCACCGAGTCGCTCAGCGCCAGGCACGTGGTGATCGCCACCGGCTCCAACGCGCGCGAACTGGCGGGCGCGCCGTTTGACGAAAAGATGATTTTGTCGAACACGGGCGCCTTGACGATAGACGCCGTGCCGGCCCGCCTGGGCGTGATCGGCGCCGGCGTCATCGGCCTGGAAATGGGCAGCGTCTGGCGCCGCCTGGGCGCCGACGTGACGGTGCTGGAAGGCTTGCCCGTGTTCCTGGGCGCGGTCGATGAACAGATCGCCAAGGAAGCGGCCAAGCTGTTCGCCAAGCAGGGTTTGAAGATCAGCCTGGACTGCAAGATCGGCACCATCAAGGCCGGCAAGAAAGACGTCAGCGTGGAATACGTGGATGGCAAGGGCGAAGCGCAGAAAGCCGTGTTCGACAAGCTGATCATCTCGATCGGCCGCACCCCGAACACCACCGGCCTGGGCGCGGACGTGGCCGGCCTCAAGCTCGACGAACGGGGCTTCATCGCCGTCGACGGCGACTGCAAGACCAACCTGCCGAACGTGTGGGCGGTGGGCGACGTGGTGCGCGGCCCGATGCTGGCGCACAAGGCGGAAGAAGAGGGCGTCGCGGTGGCCGAGCGTATCGCCGGCCAGCACGGCCACACCAACTTCAACACCATTCCCTGGGTGATCTACACCTCGCCGGAAATCGCCTGGGTCGGTCAGACCGAGCAGCAATTGAAGGCGGCCGGCGTCAAGTACAAGGCTGGCAGCTTTCCCTTCATGGCGAACGGCCGCGCGCGCGCGCTGGGCGACACGGCGGGCATGGTCAAGTTCCTGGCCGATGCCGTCAGCGATGAAATCCTGGGCGTGCACATCATCGGCCCGATGGCTTCCGAACTCATTTCCGAAGCCGTCGTGGCGATGGAATTCAAGGCTTCGGCGGAAGACATCGCGCGCATCTGCCACGCCCATCCTTCGCTGTCGGAAGCGACCAAGGAAGCGGCCCTGGCCATCGACAAGCGCACCTTGAACTTTTAAGCCCGTCCCGTTCCATCGGCCGGGCCGGACGGCGAGCGCCGTCCGGTTCGGCCGCAGCATGCCGAATCGAAACCCATGAATGTTGAAGAGTTTTACCAGAGCGCCTTGCTGCAACGCGATTTCAAGGCCGACCCGGCGCAGCGCCGCGCCGTCGACCGTCTGCAGCTCGGCTATGAAGAGTGGATCGCCTTCAAGGCCAGCCGCTCGAACCGTTTCAAGCGCCTGATCAATCGTCCCGAGGTGCCGCGCGGCGTCTACATGTGGGGCGGGGTGGGTCGCGGCAAGTCGTTTTTGATGGATAGCTTTTATTCCGTGGTGCCCCTGGTGCGCAAGACGCGCCTGCATTTCCACGAATTCATGCGCAGCATCCACCGCCAGCTCGACGAGCTCAAAGGCGTGGCCGACCCGCTCGACGAGGTGGCGCGCCGCATCGCCAAGAAATACCGCTTGATCTGCTTCGACGAATTCCACGTCTCCGACATCGCCGACGCGATGATCCTCTACAATCTGCTGTCGGCCCTGTTCGACAACGGCGTGTCCTTCATCATGACCTCGAACTACGACCCGGACCACCTGTATCCGGACGGCTTGCACCGCGACCGCATGCTGCCCACCATCGCGCTGCTCAAGTCCAGGCTGGACGTGATCAACGTCGACGCCGGCGTCGACTACCGCGGGCGGGCGCTGGAACAGGTCGATTCCTATTACACGCCGCTGGGCGCGCCGGCCGACGCCGCCCTGCGCCACGCCTACGCCAGCGTGGCCGAGACGGCCGACGAAGATCCGCGCATCTTGATCGAAGGCCGGGAAATCCGCTGCCTGCGCCGGGCCGGCGGCTTGATCTGGTTTGATTTCGCCACCCTGTGCGGCGGCCCGCGTTCGCAAAACGATTACCTGGAAATCGCCAGCCGCTTCCATACGGTGGTATTGTCGTCGATTCCAGCCATGTCGGCCGGGATGTCGTCCGAGGCGCGCCGTTTCACCTGGCTCATCGACGTTTTTTACGACCAGGGCGTCAAGCTCTTGATGTCGGCCGAGGTGGCGCCGGACCAGTTGTACACGAACGGCATGTTGTCGAATGAATTTCAGCGCACCGTTTCGCGCATCGTCGAGATGCAGTCGCGCGAATATATGGACAAGGAACAGCGCGGCGCGGCCGACGCCATCGTTTGAACAGGAGAAAGCACATGACAACTTACAGCAAGATGGCGGCCCTGATTCTGGCCCTGGCGGCCTGCGCGGCGGCCGCGGCCGCCACCGGGGAAGCGGCGCCCGTGCCGGCACCGGTGATCCATACGGTGGAGGAGGCCGACGCCACCCTGGCCTCCGTCGAAAAGCAACGCGCCAGCGTCGAAGCGAACTTCGCCGACAGCGAGCGGGATTGCTACACCAAGTTCTTCGTCAACCATTGCCTCGACAAGGCGAAGGAAATCCGCCGCGCGGCGCTGGCGGCCTTGCGCCCCGTCGAAGGCGAGGCGAATCATTTCAAGCGCGCCGATTCGGTCGACAAGCGCGACCAGGTGCTGGCCGAGCACGAGCAGGGCAAGCAGGCGGACGAGGGCGGGCGCGTGGCGGCGGCGCCGAAAACCGTGCCGCCCGAGCCTGCCGCCAGGCAAGGCGTGAAGAGCACGGCCGAGCGCACTGCCGAGCATGACGCCAAGGAGCAAAAGCGCGTGGCGCAGGAAGCGGCTGAAACGGCCAAGCGGGCCGCCAATGTCGACGCCTTCGAAGCCAAGCAGCGCGCCGCACTGGAGCGTCAACGCAGCGTGGCGGCCAAGCTGGCCGCCAAAGAGGAAAAGACCAGGCAGGACGCGGCGGCGGC
>DMYQ01000090.1:20715-25150 GCA_003482555.1 Janthinobacterium sp.
ACAAAGAAACAACAAAGAAACAAGGCTTACACGGCGCGTACCATCTTTTGCACCGTGTAGTTTTTTTCCACCGGAGGCGGCGCGACCAGCTTGATGATAGCCATGCTGCAATTGTCACCCTTGCCCAGCGAGCGTTCCAGCGCCTTGTTGATCAAGCGCTCGCCGGCCTGGCGCGGGGTTTCCTTGGCCAGCACGGCGGCCAGTTCAGCGTCGGTGAAGTATTGCCACAGGCCGTCGGAGCACAGGAGGAAGGCGTCGCCGGCGCCCAGACCCGTGTGGCTGCCGATGGTGACGTGGGGTTCCTTCAAGGTATTGCCCAGCACATTGCTGAGCAATTTGGAATTGCGGTGCTTGCGGGCAGCCCCGAGCGGCAAGCCGTCGTGCCGCACCAAGTGCTCGATGTAGTCGGCGTCGTCGCTGCGCTGGGCACAATTTTTCCCCGCAAAACGATACAGGCGGGAATCGCCGACCTGGGCCCAGACGGCCTCGCCCTGCGGTGTCAAGATCAAAATGAGCAGGGTGCACTGCGGCTCGAGCTTGCCGAGGATGGGGTTCATCTTGATGACGGCGTGCGCTTCCTGCGCTATGGCGCGCAACAAGTCGGCCAGGCGCTCCAGGCTGGCGCCGCCGCTGGTACCGAATTCATCGAATAATTGTTTGCTGGTATGCAACACCTGTTCGGGCGCGAAGGCGCCGCCCTGCATGCCGTCGGCCAGCACCGCCATCACGTAGCCCGGCGCGCGCGCCCCCGAATAGAGCGCGGTGCGGTCGTTCTGTTGCGGCTGGTTGCCGATGTGCTGGGCGGTGCCAGCCTGTATTTTATATGCGCTCATGAAACCTTGTGTTCCTGGCGGGCGGCGACCGGCGGGGCGCCGTCCGATGCTCGGATGTTAATCAATGTTGGCGACAGCGTCGCCGTAGATTAAACTATGCACCTGTAAGCAGTTTTGTTGCAAGCAAAGGTTGTTGTTTAGGCGAAACTGTCTGCAAGCGTCTTCATATCCGTACGGGGATCCCTGAATAAACAGTATAAAATTGTCAAGAATGAGACACATGACCGATACACAGGAAGTACAGCGGCGCCTGGTGGAGCTCGACGTCGAACATCGGGATCTGGATGCCGTGATCGAGTTGTTGATACTCGATGGCCACCACGATGAATTGCAGTTGCGGCGCCTGAAGAAGCGCAAACTCCAGTTGAAGGATTACATCACCCTGTTGAAAATGCAGTTAGTGCCCGATGTCCCGGCCTGACGGGCGCCAGTAGCGCCCCAGCCTTAGCAAAGAATAATTTGACCGACCATACCGCCCGTTCTGACGCCACCCACGACGCCGCCCCCGACGCTCCCGACGTTGCCCCAGGAGCTCCCCCCGGAGCTCCAGGAGCTCCGGTGGGCAAACACGACGCCGAAATCGACCGCCTGTTCGGCGCCGGCGGCCCGCTCAGTCCCGCCGTCGGCAGTTATCGCCCGCGCCGCTCGCAAACCGAGATGGCCAAGGCGATCGCGACCGCCATCGACGGCCAGACCACCTTGATCGCCGAGGCCGGCACCGGCACGGGCAAGACCTTCGCCTATCTGGTGCCGGCCCTGCTGTGGGGCGGCAAGACCATCGTCTCGACCGGCACCAAGAACTTGCAGGATCAACTATTCTTGCGCGATATCCCCACCGTGCGCGCGGCCCTGCAGGCACCCGTCTCGGTGGCCCTGCTCAAGGGGCGTTCGAACTACGTCTGCCATTACCATCTCGAGCGCACCCTGCAGAACGGGCGCATGACGTCGCGCGACGACGTCGGCCACCTGCGCGAGATTTCCCGTTTCATCAAGATGACGAGTTCGGGCGACAAGGCGGAATTGACGAAGGTGCCGGAAAACGCGCTGATCTGGAATCTGGTGACGTCCACGCGCGACACCTGCATGGGCGCCGAATGCCAGTATTACCAGGATTGCTTCGTGATGAAGGCGCGCAAGGAAGCCCAGCAGGCCGACGTGGTGGTGGTCAACCATCACCTCTTCTTTGCCGACGTGGCCTTGAAGGATACGGGCGTGGCCGAACTGCTGCCGTCGGCCAATACCATCATCTTCGATGAAGCGCACCAGTTGCCGGACACGGCCACCCTGTTCTTTGGCAACACGGTGTCGACTTCGCAAGTGCTGGAACTGTGCCGCGACGTGCTGGCCGAAGGCTTGTCGCACGCCCGCGGCATCGACTGGGGCAAGGCCGTGATGGTGGTGGAAAAGGCGGCGCGCGACTTGCGCCTGACCTTCCCGCAAGACATCGTGCGCCTGTCCCTGCCGCAGATCGCCCCGTCGAGCGACTTCTTTCCCGCGCTGGAAACTCTCAAGGACGAGCTGGCCGGCTTGACGGCCGTGCTGGAAACCCAGGCCGAGCGGGCCGAAACCCTGGAACAGTGCCGCACCCGCGCCATCGAACTGGGGCAGCAACTGGCGGCCTGGAAGTTCGACCCCAAGGCCAAGGTGGCCGAAGGCGCGGAAGCGGTGTTCTGGGTCGAGGCTTTTTCCAGCTCCCTGCAATTGCACCAGACCCCGCTGTCCATCGCGCCCATCTTCAACAACCAGCGCGAAGGGGTGCCGCGCAGCTGGATCTTCACCTCGGCCACCCTGGCCGTGAAAAACGATTTCAAACATTTCGCCTCGCAGATGGGTCTGGCGGGCGAGCCGGCCAAGACCTGGCCCAGCCCCTTCGACTATGTGCGCCAGGGCTTGCTGTACGTGCCGCAAAACCTGCCCCAGCCCAATTCGATCGGCTACACGGACGCCGTGCTCGACTGCGCGCTCCCCATCATCGAGGCGGCCGGGGGGCGCACCTTCTTGCTGTGCACCACCTTGCGCGCCGTGAAGCGGGCGGCCGAACGCCTGGCCGAGGAATTTTCCAGGCGCGGCTTGAACTATCCCCTGTTCGTGCAGGGCGAGCGTGGCCGCACCGAATTGCTGGACCAGTTCCGCGCCGCCGGGAATGGCGTATTGATCGGTAGCCAGAGCTTTTGGGAAGGGGTGGACGTGCGCGGCGAAGCCCTTTCCCTGGTCATCATCGACAAGCTGCCGTTCGCGCCGCCGGACGACCCGGTGCTGGCGGCGCGCATCGAAGTGATGGAAAAGCAGGGCATGAATGGCTTCATGCACCATTCCCTGCCGGAAGCGATCATCAACTTGAAGCAGGGCGCCGGGCGCCTGATCCGCGACGAGGGCGACCGCGGCGTGCTGATGATCTGCGACCCGCGCCTCATTTCCAAGCCGTACGGCAAGCGCATCTGGCAAAGCTTGCCGCCGTTCAAGCGCACGCGCGACGTCGCCGAAGTGATCGCCTTCTTCCAGAACAAGCCGGAAGAGGCGGCGGACGCGGGTGAAACGGCGCCATGAAAACCGGGGGCGCGCAATCCACCCGCGCTCACGCCCCCGTCATTTTTAGCCTGGCAGTATCACCACTTTCCCCGTGACCTGGCGCGCCGCCATGGCGTTCAGCGCTTGCGCGGTGTCGGCCAGCGCGTAACGGGCCGAGATGCGCGGCTTGATCTTGCCTTCCGCCAGCCACTGCAACAATTGCCGCATGGCCGCCATGTTCGCCTTCGGTTCGCGCTTGGCGAACTCGCCCCAGAACACGCCCAGCAGGGACGCGCCCTTCAACAGGGTCAGGTTCAGCGGCAGCCTGGGAATTTCGCCGTTGGCGAAGCCGACCACCAGGTAACGCCCGCGCCAGCCGATGGCGCGAAAGGCCGCCTCCGTGTAGATGCCGCCGACCGGGTCGAAGATCACGTCCGGACCCTTGCCGTCGGTGGCCGCCTTGATCGCCTCGCGCAAATCCCCGCTGCTGTAATCGATGGTGGCGTCGGCCCCGTGCGCGCGGCAGACTGCCAGCTTGTCCGCGCTGGAAGCGGCGGCGATCACGCGCGCGCCCACCGCCTTGCCGATCTCGACGGCGGCCAGGCCGACGCCGCCGGCCGCGCCCAGCACCAGCATGGTCTCGCCCGCTTTCAGGGCGGCCCGGTCGAGCACGGCGTGGTGGGAGGTGCCGTAGGTGAGGGTGATGGCGGCGGCCGTGTCGAAATCCATGCCCGCCGGCATGGGCATGAGGGCCGCCGCCGGCACCGCCAGTTGCTGGGCAAAGCCGCCCAGGGCGCTAAAGGCGATCACCCGGTCGCCCACCCGCCAGGCACTGACGCCTTCGCCGACGGCGCGCACCACGCCCGCCACTTCGCTACCCGGGGTGAACGGCAACGCCGGCTTGAATTGGTACTTGCCCTGGATGATGAGGACGTCGGGAAAGTTGACCCCGGCCGCCTTGACGTCGAGCACGACCTGGCCCGCGCCGGGCAGCAAGTCCGGCAAGTCTTCGAGCACCAGCTCGTCCGGCATGCCCCAGGCTTTGCAAACAATGGCTTTCATGCGTCTCCTTTAGTTAAGAAATAGTACGACCG
>DMYQ01000090.1:25317-34559 GCA_003482555.1 Janthinobacterium sp.
GGCGCAAGCGCGTGGGCGCGCGACTTCGCACATGAGCCTGATGTGATTTTGCGCGAACGCAAAGGGCTGGTGGGCGGGGCAGTTAAAGTTGACAAAAGAACCGCACAACGGGGAAGGCGAGAAGCAGGGGATGATATGAAAATCCGCTACGGCTGTTTCTTCAGTTATGCGCACGGTCACTATGCGTATATGAGCAAGTTCAAGAACGATCTGGTCGAGGCGCTACAGTGTTACCTCGAACCTCATTTCGACACGGAAGACGTGCTTTTCGTCGACAGCGAGCAACTGGGTGGCGGCGACGACCTCGACGGCCGCATCGCCCGCGCGCTGTGCGAAAGCGTGTGCATGATCGTGCTCTACACCCCCAAATACGAAGCCCACGCCTATACCCGGCGCGAGTTCGCGGCCATGCAATTGATTGAAAACGAACGCAAGGCCTGGTATACCCTGCCCAGCCACCTGATCATCCCGGTCATCATGACGCGCCACCCGGCCGGCCTTCCGCTGCAGATTTCCGCGCCCGGCATGTACGTCGATTTTTCCGGCTACACCCTGGCCAGTTGCGACTTGAAGGCGAACCCGGACTATCTGCCCGACATCGCCAAGATCGTGCAACGCATCGCCAAGCACTATCACTTGCTCAAGAACAGCACGCCGCACAGCCACGATTGCGGCTGCTTCGTCATGCCCGATATTCCGCCGGAATGGCGCGCCGTTCCGCCCCCCCATTTCCCCCGTTAAAGGCTCGCCATGGAAGCCACCCGTCTATTCCTGCCGCCGCTGACCGCGCCCGGCGAAGTCGTCACCTTTTATTCCTACAAGGGCGGCACGGGCCGCACCATGGCCCTGTCGAACATCGCCGTGCTGCTGGCCAAGCGCGAGAACGCCACCGTGCCCATCCTGATGATCGACTGGGACATGGAAGCGCCCGGCTTGCACCATTATTTCGGCCAGCGCGAGGAAGGGCCCGGCGTGCTGGAATTTTTCGAGGCGTGCCGCGAGCAACTGGCGCGCATCGGCCACAGCGTGCGCGGCGCCGCCCTGGGCGACACGGAGCTGGCCTACGAAGTGCTGGACGCCATCGACTGGCAGCAATACGTGGTGCGGGTCGACCAGAGCAGCCCGCTCTACCTGATGCGCGCCGGGCGCTTCGACGACAGTTACAACGATCGCCTGGCGGAAATGCACTGGGATCGCCTGTTTCACGCCTGTCCGGCCCTGTTTCGCTGCTTCGCCGAAAACCTGGCCCGCCATTTCCGCTACGTGCTGGTCGACTCGCGCACCGGCCGCACCGACAGCGCCGGCATTTGCACCACCTTGCTGCCGAAAAAACTGGTGGTGGTCTTCACGCCCAACCGCCAGAGCCTGGAAGGGGTCGAAGCCCTGGTCACCCGCGCCACCGAATACCGGCGCAGCCACGAAGACGAGCAGCGCCCGCTGCTGGTGTATCCGCTGCCCTCGCGCATAGAAATGGGCGACGGCGAGCAGCGCGCCCAGTGGCGCCGCGGCGACCCGCAAAAAGGCATCTTCGGCTTCCAACCCATGTTCGAGCGCCTGTTGTGCCATTCCTATGGCCTGTCGCACCTGTCCCTGGACAGTTATTTCGACGAGGTCCAATTGCAGCAGACCAAGACCTTCGCCTACGGCGAGCAACTGGCCGTGCGCCTGGATCAGGGCGGCGACCGCTTTTCGCTGACGCGCACCTTCGAAGCCTTCCTGTACTGGATGACGGGCGGCTTCTTTCCCTGGCAGTCGAACCGGGAAATCCACTTGCTGTCGGCCATCGAAGACGCCCGCCACAGCCTGGACGACGGCGCCGTGCGCACCGTGGCCTTGCCGATGGCGCGCGACTTGAACCGCCTGGGTGAGCTGTACCGGCACGAAGGCAAGCCGGCCCAGGCCCTCGAGTTTTTTCAGAAGAGCCTGGAGATGCGCACGCGCGTGCTGGGCGAGGAACATGCCGACACCCTCGACAGCAAGAGCAGCCTGGCGCGCATGCTGCGGCAACTGGGGCGCCTGGACGAAGCCCAGTTTCTGGAGGAGGCCGTGGTGATTGCGCGCGAACGCCTGCTGGGCGAAGAACACGCCGACACCCTGGAGGCCAAGGCCCAGCTGGCCGCGACCCTGTCGCTGCAGGGCGATTGCGCGGCCGCGCTGGCCCTGCAGGACACGGTGCTGGACGCCTATCTGCGCGGCCTGGGCCGTGAACATTTATTGACCCTGGACGCGCTCGCCAGCCGCGCCGCGACCCTGGTGCAGATGGGCAGCCTGGAGCAAGCCCGCACCCTGCTCGAAACGGTGGTGGCGGCGCGCGAGCGCCTGCTGGGCGCGGAACATCCCGATACCTTGGGCAGCAAGAATGCGCTGGCGGGCAATCTGGCGCGGCAAAACGAGCTACCGGGCGCGCGCCGCCTGCTCGAGGGCGTCGCCGCGGCCCAGGAGCGGCGCCTGGGCGCCGACCATCCGCACACCCTGGCCGCGCGCGACCGTCTGGCCGAGGTGCTGGCCCGGATGGGCGACTGGGAAGCGGTGCGGGCGCTGCACGAGGGACAGGTGGCGGTGCGCGAGCGCACCCGCGGCCTCGACCATCCGGACACGGTCATGAGTCGGCGCAGCCTGGCGGCGCTGCCGCGGCACGGCGAAGGGGAAGCGGCGCGGGCGGCGCGCGAACCGGGCCGCGGCGACGTCCAAGAGGCGCGCCGGCACGCGCCGCCCGACAGCCTGTGGCCGCCCGGCGCCGCGCCGGCGCTGGAAGACGCCGTGCCGGGCGCCGGCGACGCGGAGGGCGCGCCGGCTTATGCGTCCCGGCGCGGGGCGCGCCAGAGCGCCCTGGGCGGCGCGCGCGAGGGGACGGGCGCCGGCGACAGCCGCGGGCGCGAGCGCGCGGGGCCGGACCCGCTGGCGAATATGATCAATATGGTGCAGGCGCTGCTGGACACCGAGCAATACAGTGAGGCGCAGGAAATGGCCGAGCGCGTGCGCGCGCCCCTGTTCCATGCCGGCGTGGCCAGCAAACTGCGCAAGCGCGGCATGCTGGTGCTGAAGAAGGTGTACAAGATCCAGGGCGACAAGGATGCCCTGGTGGCCTTGCAGGAAGACGAGGTGGCGGCGCTGGAAGGGGCGCTGTTCGCGGCCCGTGAACTGAACCGCTGAACGGGGCGGGGCCGGCCGCTAGCCTCGGGCCGGCCGATAAAGTTTTGCCGCAGGCAAATAAATGCGCGTTCCAGGGCCCCGGATCGCGCAGTCCGGGCCCCGCTTCGGGTAAAATCCCCGTATGAAAATCCTGATCAGCAACGACGACGGTTACCTGGCACCCGGCATCGCCGCGCTGGCCGACGCGCTCGCGGCCATCGCCGACATCGTCGTGGTGGCGCCCGACAGCAACCGCTCCGGCGCCTCCAACTCGCTATCGCTGGATCGGCCCTTGTCGGTGCAGCGGGCCGCCAACGGTTTTTATTTCGTCAACGGCACGCCGACCGACTGCGTCCACGTGGCCCTGACCGGGATGTTGGCGGAAAAGCCGGACCTGGTGGTGTCGGGCATTAACAATGGCGCCAACATGGGCGACGACACCCTGTATTCGGGTACGGTGGCGGCGGCCACGGAAGGGTATTTGTTCGGCATACCGGCGATCGCCTTTTCGCAGGTCGAACACGGCTGGGCCCACATCGACGCGGCCGCCCGCCTGGCGCGCGACATCGTGCTGCGCCGCTTCGAGGAGTTGCAACAACCGTATCTCTTGAATGTGAACATACCCAACTTGCCGTATGAGCAATTGAACCGGGTGCTGGCCACGCGCCTGGGCCGGCGCCATTCGGCCGAACCGGTGATACGCGCGCAAGACCCGCGCGGCCGCGAAATCTTCTGGATCGGGCCGCCCGGCGCCACCAGGGACGCCGGCGAAGGCACGGATTTCCACGCCACCGCGCAAGGGCAAGTGTCGATCACGCCGCTGCAAATCGACCTCACCCACAAGACCCAACTGGCGGCGCTGGCGACGGCCCTGGGCGGGAAGGACTAGGCGGCGGCGCCCCGGGATGCGCCGCCCGCGCTCCCGGCCGGGCAGGCGGACAGCGCCAGCGCGCTTGCCACCTTGTTTGCCAGCTTGTTTGCGACCGCACTTGTCACCTTGTTTGCCACACATTCTTGCGCCATGCACCGGAGTCAGATCACGATGAGCGATAAACCCCGCACCTTCCCGCTGCCCCTGTCGGCGCTGGCCGACAAATCGGGCAAGGCCTTCGCGCCGGCCCGGGTCGCCACGCCGCAAACGGCGACCCAGAACGCGGCCCAGAGCGCGGCCCGGGGTGTCGCGGTGGTGCCGGCCCCGCAGGGGCGGGCGGCGCCGTCGCGCTCGCACGTGTATGCGCTGGAGCGGGCGCAGGCGCCGACGCCGGCCGCGCCGCGGCAAAATCCCCTGGTCTCGGACGCCGTGCGGCGCGCCATGGTGGCGCGCGTGGCGAAACAGGGCGTCAAGGATGCGCTGGTGCTGGAAGCGATGCAAGCCGTGCCGCGCCACCTGTTCATGGAGGAGGCGCTCGCGTCGCAGGCGTATATCGACGCCTCGCTGCCGATCGGCCACCACCAGACCATTTCCCAGCCCTATATCGTGGCGCGCATGATCGAGGTGCTGCGCGCGAATGGCAGCCTGAAACGGGTGCTGGAAATCGGCACCGGCTGCGGTTACCAGGCCGCCGTGCTGGCCCGCGTGGCGGCCGAAGTGTTTTCGGTCGAGCGCATCCTGCCGCTGCACGAACTGGCGAAGGCCAATTTGCGCCCGCTGCGCGTGCCGAATCTGCGTTTGCACTACGGAGATGGTATGCTAGGCCTGCCGCAGGCTGCACCCTTCGACGGCATCATTCTGGCCGCCGCCGGTCTGGAGGTGCCGCAAGCCTTGCTGGAACAACTCACGATAGGCGGGCGACTGGTAGCGCCGGTGGGCGCCCGCTTGCAACATCTACAATTAATTTCCCGCGTCGCCAAACAGGAATGGATCAGCGAAACACTGGAGGATTGTCATTTCGTTCCATTGCGCCCGGGAACGGTGTGATGCTTGCTGAGAGACAAAGCCGGAGGTTTAGAATTGACACATATTATGAGAATGACTAAAAAAAGCCACTTAGCCGTAATTTCCATTTCGCTGGGCCTGTTGAGCGCCTGCAGCACCACCTCCAACCGGGCGCCGGTGGTCGACCGCACTTCGGTCGAGGCGACCAAGGGCCTCGGCGAGGGCGCCAGGGAACGCGAACCGGGCATGTACACCGTCAAGAAGGGCGATACCCTGATCCACATCGCCCTTGAATTCGGACAAAACTACCGCGACCTGGTGAGCTGGAACAGTCTGTCGAATCCGAACGACATCAAGGTCGACCAGGTGTTGCGCGTGGCGCCGCCGGAAGCGGGCGCCGTCGTCGGTTCCGGCGCCCAGACCTCGGCCGTGATCGCGCCGCCGAGCATGGAAACGAAGCCGCCGCCAAGCCCGCCCGTGGTCAGGAAAAACACGCCGCGCGGCGACAAGCGCCCTTATTCGGAAGCCGCGCTGGCCGAGATGCAAAGAGCCGATGGCGCCGCGACTACGCGCGCCGAGAGCAAGGCCGCGGCGGCCGAGCCCGTGGCAGCCGTCATCCCGCCGTCCGCCGCCGTATCCGCCGCCAGCGCCGACGATGAAAAACTCAGCTGGATATGGCCTTCCGAGGGCAAGGTGGTGGCCACCTTCGACGAGGGCAAGAACAAGGGCATCGACATCGCCGGCAAGTCCGGCCAGCAAGTGTTGGCGGCCGGCGCCGGTAAAGTCATGTATGCCGGCAGCGGCATCCGTGGATATGGTAATCTCGTCATTGTGAAGCACAGTAATAGTTTATTGTCGGCTTACGCGCACAACCGCAGTATCGTCGTGAAGGAAGGCCAGAGCGTGAGCAAGGGCCAGGTGATCGCCGAGATGGGCGATTCCGACACCGATTCCGTCAAGCTGCACTTCGAGATCCGGCAGCAGGGCAAGCCGGTCGACCCGTCGAAGTTCCTGCCCAACCGTTAGACACGCCGGATACCGCAATGACAAACGCGCCGCACGACGAACTGGAAGACGATTCGGCACCGGAAGAGTTTCCGGATGAGCAAGGCGATGAGATGGGTGATGTGCCGGCGGGCGAGGCGGCGCTCGACGGCGGGGGCGCCGGGGCGGCCCAGCCGGGCGCCCTGCTGGCCAGCGTGGACGAGCTTAAAAAAGTGCTGGCGGCCGAGCTCTCGACCGACACCACGCAGCATTATCTGAACCAGATCGGCAGCCGGGCCCTGCTCACGGCGCCCCAGGAAGTGCATTACGCCACCTTGGCCAAGCAGGGCAATTTCGAAGCCCGGCAAACCATGATCGAGCACAATCTGCGCCTGGTGGTGTCGATCGCCAAACACTACATCAACCGCGGCGTCGTCTTGCTCGACATGATAGAGGAGGGCAATATCGGCCTGATGCGGGCGATCGACAAGTTCGAACCCGAGCGGGGCTTCCGCTTTTCCACCTACGCCACCTGGTGGATACGCCAGAGCATAGAGCGGGCCATCATGAACCAGGCCCGCACGGTGCGCCTGCCGGTGCACATGGTGCGCGAGCTGAACCAGATTTTGCGCGGCAAATACCACCTGGAAGCCCAGCAGCACAACGGCAAGGACGCCAGCGCCGAAGACATCGCCCACCTGCTGGGGCGCTCGGTGGAAGAGGTGCAAGACATCCTGGCCCTGTCCGAGCACGCCACCTCGCTCGACGCCCCGCTCGACAACGACCCGCAATCGTCGCTGATGGACATGCTGCCCGGCGACGCCGACGCCAGCCCGGAGGCGCGCGCGGAACACCACGAAATGACGCTGCTGGTGCGCGACTGGCTCACCAGGCTGCCCGACAAGCAGCGCATCGTCATCATGCGCCGCTTCGGCCTCGACAACGACGACCCCGCCACCCTGGAAACCCTGGCCGAGGAAATGGGCGTCACGCGCGAACGCGTGCGGCAAATCCAGCAAGAGGCGCTGATCAAGCTGAAGCGGGCGATGGCGGCGCGCGGCGTGGTGCGCGACTCCCTGCTGTAAGCGGCCCCGCCCGCATCTGCTATCATACGACCCGCCCGCACCTGCCAGCGGCGTCCGCGTCCATTCCCTGTTCCGCTGTCGGCCCGCTGTCGGGCCTCCCGGCTCACGTTTTATATATTGATCGCTATGCAAGAAAATATCATCGAAATCGAATCGCTCGACATGGACGCCCGCGGCGTCGGCCACCTGCAAAATGAGGACGGCACGCCGGGCAAGGTGGTGTTTGTCGAGGGTGCCCTGCCGGGCGAGCGCGTGAGTTTTCTCACGCTCAAGAAAAAGAAGAACTGGGAAGTGGGCCGCATGACGGAGTTGCACCGCGAGTCGGCCATGCGGGTGGTGCCGAAGTGCGTGCATTACGAGATTTGCGGCGGTTGTTCGATGCAGCACCTGGAGCCGTCGGCCCAGGTCGCCATCAAGCAGCGCGTGCTGGAAGACAGTCTGTGGCACATCGGCAAGGTCAAGGCCGGCAACGTGATGCGTCCCATGTATGGCCCGACCTGGGGTTACCGTTACCGGGCGCGCCTGTCGGTGCGCCACGTGAAGAAAAAAGACACGGTGCTGGTCGGCTTCCATGAAAAGAAATCGGCTTTCGTGGCCGACATCGGCAGTTGCGAAATCCTGCCGCCGCACGTGTCGGCCATGCTGCTGCCGCTGCGCGCGCTGATCGCCTCGCTCTCCATTTTCGAGCAATTGCCGCAGATCGAACTGGCCGTGGGCGAAGACGTCACGGCCATGGTGCTGCGCATCATGGCGCCGCTGACCAAGGCCGACGAAACCACGCTGAAAGCCTTCGCCGACCAGTGGGGCGTGCAGTGGTGGTTGCAGACCAAGGGGCCGGAAACGGCGGCGCCGTTTTATCCGCTCGACAAGCAGTTGCACTACCTGTTGCCGGAATTCGGCGTCAAGATGCCGTTCAAGCCGGTCGATTTTACCCAGGTCAATCACCACATCAACCGCGTGCTGGTGGCCAAGGCGCTGCGCCTGCTCGAGGTGCGGCCGGAAGACCGGGTCGCCGACCTGTTCTGCGGCCTCGGCAATTTCACCCTGCCGCTGGCGACCCAGGGCAGCACCGTCGTCGGCATCGAGGGCAGCACCAGTCTGACCGAGCGGGCGCTGGAAAACGCCAAGGCGAACGGCTTGTCGGCCAAGACTTCGTTCTCGACCCGCAATCTGTTCGAAGTGACGGTCGAGGATCTGGTCGCGCTGGGCAAATTCGACCGCATGCTGATCGATCCTCCGCGCGACGGCGCGATGGCGGTCTGCCAGGCGCTGGCCGGCCTGCGCCTGACCCGCCCCGACATGCTGCCAAAACGCATCGTCTACGTCTCTTGCAGCCCGGCCACCCTGGCGCGCGACGCCGGCATCCTGACCCTGGAAGCCGGTTACGCGCTGTCGAAGGCGGGCGTGGTGAACATGTTCCCGCACACTTCGCACGTCGAATCGATGGCCGTGTTCGACCTCGTTTAAAGCGGCTCGGTCGCGCGCCCCCCCCCTGGCTCGGGCCAGCAGGGGGAGCATGCGCTTGCCACCGCGACTTGAAAATTCTTGGCATCATGGATTTAATACCACTTCACCACAGTGCTGGAACTGGTATGGCTATTTTAATAAGAGTAATTCCCTGCGGGTAGACCATCCCGCGGTGCATCGTTTTCCGCTGTCGCCCCTCATTATTCCCTTCATGCCTGGGGATTCTTCCTGCTCACTGCGTATACATTCCCCAAAATAGTTCCGTCCGATTGCTGCGCGAACTTTATCGTTTTCAATTGGTATCAATGGATATGATGCCACTATAAAACCACTTGACCGCTTATTCTTTAGGCATCATTCTCGGCTTCAGCAATCCCGTCGACAAGAGTGGGAAGCAAAGTAAATCATATGTCGGGAAAATTTCAAGGAGACGCAGTGGAAAATTTAATCATCAGACACACGATGCGGAACATGCTGCTTTGCATTTCCAGCGGCGGCATCCTGGCCGCCTGTGGCGGCGATGGCGAGTCGGCGGCCCCGGCGGCGCAGCAGAAATTATTGGCGGCGGTGGCGGCGTCCTGCGCGGTCTGGCAAGATGGCGGCACATACACGGCGGGGACGGTTGTCAGCTACTTGGGCGCGAACTACACCGCCCTGGTCACGCAAACCGACTACGTTGGCGCGGGCTGGAATCCGGC
>DMYQ01000090.1:34766-37681 GCA_003482555.1 Janthinobacterium sp.
CCGACGCCGACGCCAACGCCAACCCCAACGCCGGTCGGCGGCAGGGAAGTCGGTTCCTATTTCGCACAGTGGGGCGTGTACGATCGCGACTACGAAGTGTCGAATATCCAGGCCAGCGGCGTCGCCGACAAGCTGACATTCATCAACTATGCCTTCGGCAATGTGTACGCGAAAAACGGCGGCTACGAGTGCGACATGATCACCAAGGCGGAGCCGGGCGCCAACAATCCCGGCGCGCCGGACGCCGGCACGGGCGGCGACGCCGAAGCCGATTACATCCGCACGCCGAAGCGCACGGTCGACGGCCAGGTCATCGCCTGGGACGCTCCCTTGTCCGGCAATTTCGCGCAGTTGAAAAAGCTCAAGGCCCTGCATCCTAAGCTGAAGGTCATCATTTCCCTGGGCGGCTGGACCTGGTCGAAGAATTTCTCGGCGGCGACGGCGACGGATGCCTTGCGCAAGCAAATGGTGAGTTCCTGTATCAATCTCTACGTCAAAGGCAATCTGCCGCTGCAAGAAGGGCGCGGCGGGGTGGGCGCGGCCAAAGGCGTGTTCGACGGCATCGATATCGACTGGGAATATCCGGTCGCCGGCGGTCAACCCTATAACGGCTACAACGCGGCCGACAAGCACAACTACACCTTGCTGATGGCCGAATTCCGTCGCCAGCTCGATGCCCAGGGTGCCAGCGATAACAAGCGCTATCTGCTGACGGCGGCCATCGGCGCCGGCAAGGACAAGATCGACAACACCGAGCCGGCCCTGTATTCCCAGTACCTGGACTGGATCAATGTGATGACCTACGACTTCCATGGCGCCTGGGAAACGACGACCAGCTTCAACGCCAATCTGTACGCCGATCCGGCCGATATCTCGACCGGCGTGGTGCGCGAATACGTGGGTGACAAGGCGATTCAATACCTGATCGCCGCCGGCGTGCCGCGCGCCAAGCTGATGTTCGGCATACCGTTCTATGGACGGGGTTGGACCGGCGTCGCGGCCGGCCCGAGCGGCAATGGCCTGTACCAGAGCGGCAGCGGTGGCGCGCCCGGCACCTACGAAACCGGTATCGAGGATTACAAGATACTGGTGAGCAAAGCCGGCACCCGCTACTACCATCCCGTCACCAAGCAATTGTTCCTGTTCACGGGCGCGGGCGGCCAATGGTGGAGCTACGACGATCCGACCGTGATCGGCACCAAGGTTCAGTACATCAAGGATCAGGGCTTGCGCGGCGCGTTTTCCTGGGAACTGGACGGCGACGCCAATGGCGTGCTGGCCACCGAGGTGTGGAAGGCGCATTGATACAGGGCTAAATTGAGTCCGGTGCAGGGGCGGTCGCGTGGCCGTCCCTGCGCCATTATCGTGAGGAAAATAGAGTGAATCGCATGCTTGCGACGCCGCGGGCGTCCGCTGAACCGGGCCATGAATGGCGCCGCTGGATCGCCGAAAATCTGCTGTTGGGCAGCGCGCCGGCCAGCCTGCTGCGCATCCTGACGGGGGCCGGCATCGCCGAACGCGAAGCCGTGGCCGAACTCGAACTGGCCCTGCGCAGCCCCTACCTCAAGGGCGCCGCCCGGCTCAAGAACCGGCTCGCCAGGCGCGACTGGGTGCTCGACATCCAGCGCACGCTCAACGGCCTGCGCGCGCCGCACATCGAACGCCGCCACCGCCTCCCGGCCGAGGCCTTCCTGGCCGATTATTACAGCACCAACCAGCCGGTCATCATCACCGGCATGATGGATGGATGGATGGCTGGCCGGCGCTGCGCAAATGGACGCTCGATTATTTCGCCCGCCACTACGCCGAGCGCGAAGTCGAAGTGCAGTACGGCCGCGACGCCGACCAAGACTATGAATTGAACAGCATCGCCCACAAGCGCAAGATGGCCTTCGGCGACTATGTTGAACAGGTGCGCGCCAGCGCCGCCAGCAACGATTTTTACATGACGGCGAATAACGATTCCCTGAACCGCCTGGCCTTGACGGAATTATGGGAAGACATAGGCCAGGTGCCCGAATATCTGAGCCAGGACGCGCGGCGGCGCGGCTTCCTGTGGTTCGGCCCGGGCGGCACGGTGACGCCCTTTCACCACGATTTGACGAATAATTTCATGGCCCAGGTGACGGGGCGCAAGCGCCTGCGCCTCATTCCCGCCTGCGAAGTGGCCAATGTGTATAAGCAGCGCCACAGCTTTTCGCGCCTCGACGGCCGCCACATCGACCTGGAGCGGTTCCCGGACGCGGCCAAGGCGCGGGTGCTGGAGTGCGTGCTGGAACCGGGCGAGATCCTCTTTCTGCCGGTCGGTTGCTGGCATTTCGTCGAAGCGCTGGACGTGTCCGTGACGGTGGCTTTCACCAATTTTCGCTGGGATAACGATTTTTACACCCCGTATCCCCCCAATCACGATTTCTGAGCGCCTTGCAACCAGCCCAGCCAGGCGCCGAAGACCCTGGCGCGGCTCGACGCGCAGGCGGGCTTCACGCGCCGCGTCGCCGCCTTCATCCCAACAAGCCTGGCGCAGGGCGCGCTGGCGCTGCATGTGAGCGAGCGCCCTGCGCCGCCGCTTGCGGGAAGAGGGCGGCGGATTTCACGCCTTGCTGTCGGACATGCGCCGCCGGCAAGCCTTGCCATACCTGGAAGACCCGGACTTGAGCGTGCTCGATATCGCCCTGTTACTAAGCTATTCGGACGCGGCCGCGTTCGCGCGCGCCTTCAAAGCCGCCACCGGTGGCGCCGTCTCGGCGCATCGGCGCCAGTCGCAGCTGCGGCGGCAGGGGGAAGCGGCGCGGTGATCCGATTCGTGATCCGGTCGATTCGATAAGGACATCGGCGCTGGGCCGGGACGTAAAAAAAGCCGACCCCGGGGTCGGCTTTTGCGTGGCGAAGCAAGTTTGCCTGCGCCTTGTTTGCGC
>DMYQ01000090.1:37835-57852 GCA_003482555.1 Janthinobacterium sp.
TGCGCCTTGTTTGCGCTTTAGTGGTGCTTTAGTTGCGCTTTAGTTGCGGTTGCCGCCGCCCATGCCCAGCAGGGACAGCAGGCTGGTGAAAATGTTGTAGACGTCGAGGTAGATGCGCAGGGTAGCCGAGATGTAGTTGGTCTCGCCGCCGTTGATGATCTGCTGCACGTCGTACAGGATATAGGCCGAGAAGATCGCGACGGCCATCAGCGAGACCACGATTTGCAGCGAAGACAGGCCGAGGAAGATGTTGGCGACCGAGGCCAGGATCAGCACCAGCACGCCGGCGAACAACCACTTGCCCATGGCCGAAAAGTCGCGCTTGGAAACGGTGGCGATGGTGGCCATCACGGCCAGGATGCTGGCCGTGCCGCCGAAGGCCGTCATGATCAGCGCGCCGCCGTTCGCGTAACCGAGGGTGTGGGTCAGGATCGGGGTGAGCATCAGGCCCATGAAAAAGGTGAAACCGAGCAGCACGGCCACGCCGATGCCGGAATTCTTGGTTTTTTCAATGGCGAACATGAAGCCGAAGGCGATCGCCATGAAGACCAGGAAGCCCAGGCCGCCGCGCAGCATCGGCAAGTGCATCTGCACGCCGACGACGGCGCCCAGGATGGTCGGAATCATCGACAGCGCCAGCAGCCAATAAGTGTTGCGCAGTACGCGGTGGCGCACTTGCCGCATGCCTCCGCTGATATCGTAGGTCTGTTGCATGTTTTGGTTCATAATGCCTCCGGGTCGTTGGGCTGAGTGAATCTTGATGAAAGCATAGCATGTGTCGGCTTTTTCGCAAAAAAACCTCCTTAAGAATCAATTAAAAACAGGAAAAAGCTTCTCGGTCGGCCCTTCCGGGCCCCCCTTCTCGGTCATGGGGGGTGTTATATGGTAAAATCGAAGGTTGATTGAGTTATCAATTTCTTGTTTTAAACCTTTCTTTTTATTGGAGTTTTCACAAATGGCAATCGAACGCACCCTGTCGATCATCAAACCAGATGCAGTAGCAAAAAACGTCATCGGCCAAATCTACAGCCGTTTTGAAGGCGCTGGCCTGAAGATCATCGCTGCACGCATGACCCAGTTGTCGCGCGAAGAAGCTGAAGGCTTCTACGCGGCGCACAAGGAACGCGGTTTCTTCAAGGACCTGGTTGACTTCATGGTTTCCGGTCCTGTCATGATCCAAGCCCTGGAAGGCGAAAACGCCGTCCTGGCCCACCGTGACCTGATGGGCGCGACGGATCCTAAGAAGGCTGAAAAAGGCACGATCCGCGCCGATTTCGCTGAATCGATCGACGCCAACGCAGTGCACGGCTCCGACGCCGTCGACGCCGCCAAGGTCGAAATCGCTTACTTCTTCCCAGGCTTCGCAGCTTAAGTTTTATCCGCGTTGATCGATCGCCTGGTCGATGCACACCGTTCCCGTCGCGCCCCGCGCGCGGGAACGGATTTTTTAGAATTGTTTTGAACCAGATTATGACGACTCTCACCAATTTGCTGGACTTCGATCCCGCGCAACTCGTCGCCTACTGCGCCCAGTTGGGTGAGAAGCCGTTCCGCGCCAAGCAATTGCAGCGCTGGATACACCAGTTCGGCGCCGCCGACTTCGACGCCATGACGGACCTGGCCAAGTCGCTGCGCGACAAGCTGGCCACCCGCGCCGAAGTGCGCGCGCCGGCCGTCATCAGCGACCATACGTCGACGGACGGCACGCGCAAGTGGCTGCTCGACGTGGGCCAGGGCAACGCCATCGAAACCGTGTTCATCCCGGAAGACAATCGCGGCACCCTGTGCATTTCGACCCAGGCCGGCTGCGCCGTCAATTGCCGCTTTTGCTCGACCGGCAAGCAAGGCTTCAACCGCAATCTGACGGTGGGCGAGATCATCGGTCAGCTGTGGATGGCGGAATTCGAACTGCGCCGCACCAAGGGCATCGAACCGGGACCGAAGGGCGAGCGTCAGATCACCAACGTGGTGATGATGGGCATGGGCGAGCCCCTGCTGAACTTCGAGCCGACCGTGACGGCGCTCAAGCTGATGCTCGACGATAACGCCTACGGCCTGTCGCGCCGCCGCGTCACCCTGTCGACCTCGGGCGTGGTGCCGATGATGGACAAGCTGTCCCAGGAAGTGCCGGTGGCGCTGGCCGTCTCGCTGCACGCCTCGAACGACAAGTTGCGCGACAGCCTGATTCCCCTGAACAAGAAATACCCGCTGGCCGAGCTGATGGCGGCCTGCAAGCGCTATCTTGAATTCGCCCCGCGCGACTTCATCACCTTCGAATACTGCATGCTCGACGAGGTCAACGACAGCGACGAGAACGCGCGCGAACTGCTGGCGCTGGTGCAAGACCGCGAACTGGGCGTGTCCTGCAAGTTCAACCTGATTCCCTTCAACCCGTTCACGGAATCCGGCCTGCTGCGTTCGAAAAATCCCCGCATCAAGGCGTTCGCGCAAATCCTGATGGATGGCGGCATCGTCACGACGGTACGCAAGACGCGCGGCGACGACATCGACGCCGCCTGCGGCCAGTTGGCCGGCGAAGTCCAGGACCGCACCAAGGTACAGCAAAGGATGGAAAAAATGGCTGAGTATCAAGAAAAATTCGGACCCAATTTCGGCAAGATCGTGGAGATTCGTTCCTGATGCGGGCCCTGGCCCAGCGTTGCTCGCTCGCCCTGGCCGCTTGCGGCCTGGCCGCGCTGCTGAGCGCTTGCGCGTCCGGGCCGGGCCGCAGCGGCCAGTCCGAATTGACGACGAGTTCGGATCAGACGTCGGCGCAAAAGCGCGCCGGCATCCGCATGCAACTGGCGGTCGGCTATTACGAGCAGGGCCAGCAGGAAGTGGCGCTGGACGAAATCAAGCTGGCGCTGCAGGCCGACCCGGACTTCGCCGACGCCTACGGCATGCGCGCCCTGATCTATGTGGCCATGGGCCAGACGGCGCTGGCGGAGGATAATTTCCAGCGCGCGTTGAAACTGGCACCGAATCATCCCGATCTGAGCAATAATTACGGCTCTTTCCTGTGCGAGAATGGGCACCCGGCGCAAGCGATCGCGTATTTCGAGGTGGCGCTGAAAAACAAAACCTACCAGTCGCCCGGCAAAGCCTTGAATAACGCGGGTGCCTGCAGCCTGAAGATGAAGGATTACGCCAGCGCCGAGAGCTACCTGCTGCGCGCGCTGCAAACCATGCCGGACGTGCCGGCGACGAATGCCAATCTGGCGCGCGTGTATTACCAGCGGCGCGACTATGAGCGGGCCGGTTTTTTCATCGGCCGGCTGATGAAAATAACGACAATGGAGAGCCTGACGGCAGACGTGCTGTGGCTCGCGATCAAGGTGCAGCATAAGCTCGGCGACGTGGGCGCGGAAGCTGGCTTGGCGACGCAATTGCGCCGTCACCATTCCGCCTCGCCCGAATATGCTGCTTATCAACGTGGGGCGTTTGATGAGTGAGACAGGGGTACCAATGAATTCAGAGTGGGCGGAACAGCCGCAGTCCCAGGGTAAGCCAGGGGCGCCCGGAGCACAGTTGAAGGCGGCGCGCGAAGCGAGCGGCTGGACCATAGACCATGTGGCCGACCAGCTCAAGCTGGCGCCGCGCCAGGTGCTCGCGCTGGAAGAGGGCGATTTCGCTTCCCTGCCGAACCTGGCCGTGGTGCGCGGTTTCGTGCGCGCCTACGCCAAGGTGCTCAAGCTCGATCCGGTGCCGCTGGTGGCGCTGATCGAAGTCAATCCGGTCGCCAGCGCGGAAGCGACGCCGGCCCGGCGCGAGATTTCCACCACGTTTTCGGAAGCCCGCTTTCCCTCCATGATGAGCAAGCGCTCGAATAATGCCAGCGCCTGGATCATCGGCGCCGCTCTGGTGGCGCTGCTGGCCGCCGCCGGCGCCTACAAACTCGGCTATATTTCGCCGGCCATGCTGAACCACGCCGAGAAGGATGTGCGCGCCGTCGGCGCCGCCGCTTCGGCTTCCGCTTCGACCCCGGCTTCGGCTTCGGCCGGCGTCAGCGCGGCGGTCGAGACCACCCTGGTCAAGCCGGGCCAGGAATTGACGCCGCTGCAGTCGACCTCGGTGCCCCTGATTTCCGTGCCGCCGGTCGCCGGCACCACGGCGACACCGGCGCCGGCCGCCGCCGCCGAGGTCAAGCCGGGCACGGCCGCCGAGCTCAAGCCGGCCGAGCTCAAGCCCGCCGCGGTGGCGGCGGGCGCCAACGCGCTGGTGCTGACCCTGAGCCAGGATTCCTGGATCGAGATTCGCCGTCCCGGCGCAGCGCCCCTGATTTCGCGCGTCGTCAAGGCCGGCAGCACGGAAACCTTCGACATCGAAGGACCGGCGCTGCTGATCGTCGGCAAGCCGGCCGGCGTCGACGCCACCCTGCGCGGCGCCAAACTGACGCTGACGCCGACGGCGGGCGGCACCACTTCACGTTTGAATATCAAATAATATGGCTTCCTCGAATACAGCGATCGGTTCCGGCCCGTCTGGCCGGCGCGACAGCCGCGGCGTGCTGGTGGAACACGGCCAGCGCCGCATCCAGGTCGGCGGCGGCGCGCCCGTGGTGGTGCAGTCGATGACCAACACCGACACGGCCGACGCCATCGGCACCGCCATCCAGATCAAGGAACTGGCGCGGGCCGGCTCGGAACTGGTGCGCCTGACGGTGGACCGGCCCGAAGCCGCCGCCGCCGTGCCGTATATCCGCGAGCAGCTCGACAAGATGGACATCGACGTGCCGCTGGTGGGCGACTTCCATTACAACGGCCACACCCTGTTGCGCGACTATCCCGACTGCGCCCGCGCGCTCTCGAAGTACCGCATCAATCCCGGCAATGTGGGCCAGGGCGCCAAGCGCGACACCCAGTTCGCGCAGATGATCGAGGCCGCCTGCCGCTACGACAAGCCGGTGCGCATCGGCGTCAACTGGGGCAGCCTGGACCAGGCTTTGCTGGCCCGCATCATGGATGAAAACGCGGCCCGCGCCCAGCCTTGGGCGGCGCAGTCGGTCATGTATGAAGCCCTGGTGACGTCGGCCGTCGAAAACGCCATCCGCGCCGAAGAACTGGGCCTGGGCCGCGACAAGATCATCTTGTCGTGCAAGGTCTCGGGCGTGCAAGACCTGATCGCCGTCTACCGCGAACTGGCGCGCCGCTGCGACTATCCGCTGCACCTGGGCCTGACCGAGGCGGGCATGGGCAGCAAGGGCATCGTCGCTTCGACGGCGGCGCTGGCCGTGCTGCTGCAGGAAGGCATAGGCGACACCATCCGCATTTCCCTGACGCCGGAGCCGGGCGGCGACCGCACGCGCGAAGTCATCGTCGGCCAGGAGATCTTGCAGACCATGGGCTTGCGCAAGTTCGCGCCCATGGTGATCGCCTGTCCCGGTTGCGGCCGCACCACCTCGACCACTTTCCAGGAACTGGCCGACAATATCCAGACCTATCTGCGCGAGCAGATGCCGGAATGGAAAAAAATCTATCCTGGCGTGGAAGGCATGAACGTGGCCGTGATGGGATGCATCGTCAACGGCCCGGGCGAGTCGAAGCACGCCAACATCGGCATCAGCCTGCCCGGCACCGGCGAATCGCCGTCGGCGCCGGTCTTCGTCGACGGCCAGAAAACGGTCACGCTGCGCGGCGAGAACATCGTCGTGCAGTTCCAGGAAATCGTGCTCGATTACGTCAAGAGCCATTACGGCCGATGAGCCCGGGCGGGCCGCCAGGCCCGGCCCGCAAGCGCGCGCCGTCTCACAGAATAGAAAACGCCATGTCAGAGAATAAAAAGCCAGAAAAAATCAGCGCCGTCAAAGGCATGAACGACCTCTTGCCGGCCGATGCGCCGCTGTGGGAGCTGTTTGAGAACACGGCCCAGTCGATCATGCAAAGCTACGGCTTTCAGCAGATCCGCACGCCCATCGTCGAAGAGACCAAGCTGTTCAAGCGCGCCATCGGCGCCGTCACCGACATCGTCGAAAAGGAAATGTATTCCTTCACCGATTCGATGAATGGCGACGAGCTGAGCCTGCGTCCCGAGGGCACGGCCGGCGTGGTGCGCGCCGTGGTCGAGCACAATCTGGTGTATGAAGGCCCGAAACGGCTGTGGTACAAGGGCCAGATGTTCCGCCACGAGCGTCCGCAAAAGGGCCGCTACCGCCAGTTTTACCAGTTCGGCGCGGAAGCGATCGGCTTTACGGGCCCGGATATCGACGCCGAATTGATCATGCTGTGCCGCCGCCTGTGGGACGACCTGGGCCTGGAAAACATCCGCCTGGAACTCAATTCCATCGGCGACGCCGGCGAGCGCCTGCGCCACCGCGCCGACCTGATCGCCTACCTGGAAGGGCATGCCGAGCTGCTCGATGAAGAAGCCAAGCGCCGCCTGCACAGCAATCCGCTGCGCATCCTCGACACCAAGAATCCGGCCATGCAAGCCATGGTCAACGGCGCCCCCAAGCTGCTCGACTATCTGGGTGCGGAATCGCTGGCCCACTTCGAGGGCGTGCAAAAGATCTTGAACCATAACAATGTGCCGTTCACGATCAATCCGCGCCTGGTGCGCGGCCTCGATTATTACAACCGCACCGTCTTCGAGTGGGTCAGCGACACCCTCGGCGCCCAGGGCACCGTGTGCGCGGGCGGGCGCTACGACGGCATGGTGGAAATGTTCGGCGGCAAGCCGACCCCGGCCGTCGGCTTCGCCATGGGCATCGAGCGCCTGGTCTTGCTGATGAAGGCGGCCGGCGAGCCGGAACTGCCGGGCCAGTGCGACGTCTACATGGTGCACCAGGGCGAGGGCGCGCAACTGCAAGCCTTCGTGCTGGCCGAGCGCATCCGGGATGCCGGCCTCGACGTTGTCCTGCATTGCGCGGCCAGCAACGGCGGCGGCAGCTTCAAGACGCAAATGAAGAAAGCCGACGCCAGCGGCGCCGCCTTCGCCGTCATCCTGGGCGAGGATGAAGTGGAAAAACACGTCGCCACCGTCAAGGCCCTGCGCTCCGACGACGCCGGCCAGCAGCAAAACACGGTGCCCTTCGACGCGGTCGTCGACTATCTGGTGGATCAGATCGTCGGCTCGGGCGAGCACGATCATGACCATGGCCACGACCATGTGCATTATCATCACTGATTGCTCCCCGTTCGACCCCGGGGCCCGTATCCAATTTTTGAACAATTAACCTTCACATACACTACACATGGCATACGATCTCGAAGAACAAGAACAACTCGCTTCCCTTAAAGCGTGGTGGAACCAGTACGGCAACCTGACGTCCTGGGTGCTGATCGCCGCCATGGGTTCTTACAGCGCCTGGACCGGTTGGAA
The DNA here is from genome assembly GCA_003482555.1 of Janthinobacterium sp. GTDB lineage: Bacteria > Pseudomonadota > Gammaproteobacteria > Burkholderiales > Burkholderiaceae_D > Janthinobacterium. The sequence continues at coordinate 45,153 of DMYQ01000090.1, forward strand.
TTATTATCAGCGCCAGCAGTCGACCCAGGCTTCGCAGTTGTACGGCGAGCTGGAAAACGCCCTGGTCGCGAAAGACAACGCCAAGGTGCAGCGCGCCGCCGGCGACATGGAAGCGCGTTTCGGTCGCACCGCCTACGCCCCCATGAGCGCCCTGGGCGCGGCCAAGAGCGCCTTCGACGGCAAGGACCTGGCAGCGGCCAAGACCCAGTTGCAGTGGGCCGCCGAGCACGGCGACGACGAGATCAAGGCGATCGCCAAGCTGCGCCTGGCCGGCGTGCTGCTCGATGAAAAAGCCTACGACGCGGCGCTGTCGGCCCTGGCCGGCGAAATGCCGACCCAGTTCGCCGGCGCCGCCGCCGACCGCAAGGGCGACATCTTGACGGCGCAAAACAAGCTGCCCGAAGCGCGTGCCGCCTACCTGGCGGCCCTGGCCGCGTCCGACAAGAAGAATCCTGGACGCCAATTGATCGAAGCGAAGCTGGAAGCCATAGGCGGCACCGTCCCCGAGGCGAAGGCGGCCGCCTGACAGCGCGGATTTTTTGAGGCGGCCCGCGGCTCGCGCCGCCGGGCCTGGTGCTCTCGCCGCGGCGGAGCGTGCATCGACAGTAGAGATCAAGGTTAAATTTATGCGTATCACCGAAAAGCTTGTCGGTCTGAGCCTGCTGGCTTTGATGGCCGGGTGCTCCTCACTCAATCCCTTTGCCTCGAAGGGCACGAAAACGCCGCCGGCCAAACTGGTCGAGCTGAAATCCAGCCTGGCCGTGCGCAGCGTCTGGAAGCAATCGATCGGCAAGGGCGGCGTGTACGCCTTCACGCCGGCCCTGGCCGGCGACAGCCTGTATGTCGCTGCCAACGACGGCGCCCTGGCGCGCCTGGACGCGGCCACTGGCCGCGAAAAGTGGCGCGTCAAGGCCGGCACCGAACTGACGGCCGGCGTCGGCACCGACGGCACTACTGTCGTGGTCGGCGGCATCAAGGGCGAAGTGCTGGCCTTCGACGCCGACGGCAAGCAATTGTGGAAGCAGCAAGCCTCGAGCGAAGTGCTGTCGGTGCCGGTCGTCGGTGAAGGCATGGTGGTGGTGCGCAGCGTCGACAACCGCATCGTCGGCTATGACGCCAAGACGGGCGCCAAGAAATGGACGGTGCAGCGCTCGACGCCGGCCCTGACCCTGCGCAGCGCGCCCGGCATGGTGGCCGGCGGCGCCAACGTCTTCGTGGCCCAGCCGGGTGGCAAGTTGCTGGCCCTGGCCCTGGCCAGCGGCCTGCCGCGCTGGGAAATCGCGGTCGGCGAGCCGCGCGGCGCCACCGAGCTGGAACGGGTGACCGACATCGCCGGCACGCCTGTGCTGTTCGAGCAAGATATCTGCGTCGTCTCTTACCAGGGCCGGGTCGGCTGCTTCGACTCCGCCACGGGCGTGGCGCGCTGGACCAAGGAATTGTCGTCCGACGTGGGCGTGGCGGTCGATCAGCGTTTCGTCTTCACGGCCGATGAAAAAGGCGCGGTGGCCGCCTTCAGCCGTGAAGGCGGCCAGAACGCGTGGAAGAACGACACGCTCGGCTACCGTCGTCTGTCGACCCCGGTCTCTTACGGACGCGCGGTGGCGGTCGGCGATTTCGAAGGTTACATCCACTTCCTGTCACGGGAAGATGGCGCATTAATAGGTCGGGTCAGTACCGACGGCAGCCCGATAGTTTCGGTGCCCGTCGTGGCAGGCGCGAATTTGATTTTTCAAACCCAATCAGGGACAGTGACCGCTCTCGCGGTCGAGTAATACAATGAAGCCGGTAATTGCACTAGTAGGTCGACCCAATGTTGGGAAATCGACTTTATTCAATCGTCTCACCCGCTCGCGCGATGCGCTGGTGGCCGATCTCCCTGGGTTGACGCGCGATCGTCACTATGGCGAAGGTCGGGTGGGCGAACGTCCCTTCCTGGTCATCGATACGGGCGGTTTCGAGCCCGTCGCCAAGGAAGGCATCATGCACCAGATGGCGCTGCAGACCAAGCAGGCCGTGGCCGAAGCCGACGTCGTCATCTTCATCGTCGACGGCCGCCAGGGCTTGACGCCGCACGACAAGACCATCACCGATTTCCTGCGCAAGAGCGGGCGCCCGGTGATCCTGGTGGTCAACAAGGCCGAGGGCATGCGCTACACGGCCGTGGTCTCCGAGTTCTACGAGCTGGGCATGGGCGATCCGATCGCCATTTCCTCGGCCCACGGCGACGGCGTCAACGACATGGTGGAAGAGGCGCTGAATATCGCCTTCGCCCAGCGTCCGCCGGAAACCGAAGAAGCCGAGCCGGTCGCGCGCGGCATCAAGATCGCCATCGTCGGCCGTCCCAACGTGGGCAAGTCGACCCTGGTCAACACCCTGCTGGGCGAAGAGCGCGTGATCGCCTTCGACATGCCGGGCACGACCCGCGATTCGATCGAGATTCCTTTCGAACGCGACGGCCAGCAATACACCCTGATCGACACGGCCGGCATCCGCCGCCGCGGCAAGGTGTTTGAAGCGATCGAGAAATTCTCCGTCGTCAAGACCCTGCAATCGATCTCGGAAGCGAACGTGGTGGTGCTGCTGCTCGACGCGCAGCAAGACATTTCCGAGCAAGACGCGCACATCGCCGGCTTCGTGCTGGAAACGGGGCGCGCCCTGGTGGTGGCGGTGAACAAGTGGGACGGCTTGCAGTCGGACCAGCGCGACGAGATCAAGATCGACATCGACCGCAAGCTCGACTTCCTGTCCTTCGCCCAGACCCATTTCATTTCGGCCTTGAAGGGTTCCGGCATCGCACCGCTGATGAAGTCGCTCAACGCGGCCTACGCGGCCGCCATGTGCGACCTGTCGACGCCGAAGCTGACGCGGGCCCTGATCGAAGCCGTGGAAAAGCAAGAACCGCGGCGCAAGGGTTCGATCCGGCCGAAGCTGCGCTATGCGCATCAGGGCGGCATGAACCCGCCCATCATCGTCATCCACGGCAATGCCCTGGACGCGGTGGGCGATCCCTACAAGCGCTACCTGGAAAAGCATTTCCGCGATACCTTCTCGCTGGTCGGCACGCCTTTGCGCATTGAACTGCGTACCGGTAAGAATCCGTTTAATAAAAACCAGAAATAGTGGCGCGCGGGACGACGGGAAAAGCGAAAACAGGTTAGAGTAGCTTAATGGCATTGTTCTCTTCACAGAGAATGATGCCTCGGCACTTGAAATCAAGCGAGTCGTCTCCAATTCTTATCTACAACAACATTAACGGAGCTGTTATGAGCAACAAAGGGCAACTGTTACAAGACCCATTCCTCAATGCATTACGCAAAGAGCATGTTCCTGTCTCGATCTACCTGGTCAATGGCATCAAGCTGCAGGGCCATATCGAATCGTTCGACCAATACGTCGTCTTGCTGCGCAATACGGTCACGCAAATGGTGTACAAGCACGCCATCTCGACCGTGGTGCCGGCGCGCGCCGTCAATCTCAATATCGAAGCCGAAGCGGAATAAGGCATTGGGCCAAGCTTCCCCGCCAACCACACGCTTGACCCCCGTATGCGCGCGGCCTTAGTCGGCGTCGATTTCGGCCAGGGCGATTTCGCCGCCAGCGTCGAGGAATTGATGCTGCTGTCGCGTTCCGCCGGGGCGGAGCCGGTCACGACCATCACGGCCAAGCGTTCCAGTCCGGACTCGGCGTATTTTGTCGGCAGCGGCAAGGCCGACGAGATCGGCGACGCCGTTCTCAACGACGCGCTCGAAATCGTCATCTTCAACCACGCCCTGTCGCCGGCCCAGCAACGCAATCTGGAAAAGCGCTTGAACGTGCGCGTGCTCGACCGCACCAGCCTGATACTCGACATCTTTGCCCAGCGCGCCAAAAGCCACGAGGGTAAATTGCAGGTCGAACTGGCCCAGTTGCAGCATCTGGCGACCCGCCTGATACGCGGCTGGACCCATCTGGAACGGCAAAAGGGCGGCATCGGTTTGCGTGGCCCCGGCGAAACCCAGCTCGAGACCGACCGCCGCCTGATCGGCGACCGCGTCAAGGCGCTGCGCGCCCGTCTCGAAAAACTGCACAAGCAACGCGAAACCCAGCGCCGCGCGCGCGGGCGCAGCCACACGTTTTCAGTGTCCCTGGTCGGCTATACCAATGCCGGCAAGTCGACCCTGTTCAACGCCTTGACCAAGGCCGGCGTGTACGTCGCCGACCAGTTGTTCGCCACGCTCGACACCACCTCGCGCCGGGTTTACCTGGGGCAGGATGTGGGCAATGTGGTGATCTCGGACACGGTCGGTTTCGTGCGCGAGTTGCCGCATCAACTGGTGGCCGCTTTCCGCGCCACCCTGGAAGAAACCATTCACGCCGATCTGCTGCTGCACGTCGTCGACGCTTCGTCGCCGGTGCGCATGGAGCAGATCGAACAGGTCAACCTGGTCTTGAAAGAGATAGGCGCCGATCACATTCCGCAGATCCTGGTGTGGAACAAGATCGACGCGGCCGGCCTGGAGCCGTCCGTCGAGCGCGATGAAGACGACAAGCCGCACCGCGTCTTCATCAGCGCCCAAAAGGGCATCGGCATCGACCTGCTGCGCGCGGCGATCGTCGAATCGGCCCGGGAAGCGCCCGGCGCGGCCCACCTTTACCTGAACGGGGACGCGTCCCCGTACTACGCGGCGCTGGAAGATGCGCGGCAAGACCACATGGACGATCAGTTGGAAGGTCGACCGGAAAACGCGCAAGACGATCGGCAGGACGGCCCGGATCAGGATGTCGATGCTGAACGGGCCGATAGCAATTCCACCACCACCCAAGTCGGAACACGATAGTATGCTTGTCTCGCTAAAGAAAAAAATAGGCTTGAAGTCGACCCTGGCCGCCCGTTGGGGCAACCGCAAGGCCGACGCCAACAAGGCCCAAGAAGGTAAGAAGCCCGGCGAGGGTCCACCGGACCTGGATCAGCTGTGGCGCGATTTCAATACCCGCCTGAATGCCTTCTTCGGCCAAAAGAATCGCCCCGAGGGCGGTGGCGGCACGGGCGGTGGCTTGCGTCCCGACATGAAGGGCGCCGGCCTCACCGTCGGCGTGGTGGCCGCGGCCGCCGTGCTGATCTGGATCGCCAGCGGTTCTTTCATCGTGCAAGAAGGCCAGACCGGGGTGGTGCTCAAATTCGGCAAATACGACCATTCGGCCCCACCCGGTTTCAACTGGCGCTTGCCTTACCCTTTCGAGTCCGATGAAACCGTCAACGTGCAGCAGGTACGCACCGTCGAGATCGGCTATCGCGGCAACGTCAAGAACAAGATGGCGAAGGAATCGCTGATGCTGACCGACGATGAAAACATCATCGACATCCAGTTCGCGGTGCAGTACAAGCTCAAGGACCCGGCCGCCTGGCTGTTCAACAATCGCGACCAGGAAGATACGCTGCGCCAGGTCGCCGAGACTTCCATCCGCGAAATCGTCGGCCGCAGCAAGATGGACTTCGTGCTCTACGAGGGCCGCGAAAAGGTCGCCTTCGACGTGCAGCAATTGATGCAGCACATCCTCGACCGTTACGCCGTCGGCGCCATCGTCACCAACGTGACGATGCAAGCCGTGCAGCCGCCCGAGCAGGTGCAAGCGGCCTTCGACGACGCCGTCAAGGCCGGCCAGGACCGCGAACGGCAAAAGAATGAAGGCCAGGCTTACGCCAACGACGTCATTCCGAAAGCCCGCGGCGCCGCCTTCCGCTTGCTGCAGGAAGCCGAGGCGTATCGCTCGCTGGTCACCGAAAACGCGGTCGGCAACGCTTCCCGCTTCCAGCAAGTGCTGACCGAATACCAGAAGGCGCCGGGCGTCACGCGCGACCGCATGTATCTGGAAACGATGCAGCAGATTTTCTCCAGCGCGAGCAAGGTCATGGTCGACGCCAAGAGCGGCAGCAATCTGCTGTATCTGCCGCTCGACAAGCTGATCGCGCAAGCTGCCGCGCAAGACGCCAGCGCGGCCGCCGCCAAGGCCGCCGCCGGGGCCAGCGCCGCGCCGCCGCCGCCGGCCACGGCCGTGTTGCCGCCGGAAACCATGCAAACAGTGGAATCGCACCGCGACAGCCGTTCCCGGGAATCGTCACGTGATCGGGAGAGTCGCTAATGAATCGTATCGTTACAGCCTTGATCGCGGGCTTTATCGCGCTCATGCTACTGTCCTCGACCATGTTCGTGGTCGACCAGCGCAAATACGCCATCGTGTTCGAATTCGGCCGGGTCGGCAGTGTCATCAAGGAACCGGGTCTGCACTTCAAGTTGCCGCCGCCGTTCCAGAACGTGCTTTTCCTCGACAAGCGCGTCTTGACCATCGAGTCGCAGGAAGCGGACCGCTTCATCACGGCCGAGAAGATGAATATCCTGGTCGATGCCTTCGTCAAGTGGCGCATCGTCGACCCGCGCGTCTATTACATCAGCTTTGGCGGCGATGAAAGCCGCGCCCGCGACCGCCTCTCGCAAATCGTCAAGGCTTCGCTGAACGATGAAATCACCAAGCGCACCGTGCGCGAAGTCATTTCCGGCCAGCGCGGCAAGGTGATGGAAGCCATACGCGGCAAGGTCATCGACGAGGCCAAGCTGATCGGCGTCGAAATCATCGACGTGCGTCTGAAGCGCGTCGATTATGTCGAGCAGATCAACAATTCGGTGTACGACCGCATGAAGTCGGAACGCGTCCGGGTGGCCAACGAGCTGCGCTCGACCGGTTCGGCCGATTCGGAAAAGATCCGCGCCGACGCCGACAAGCAACGCACCGTGATCATGGCCGAAGCATACCGCGAAGCCGAGAAGATTCGCGGCGAGGGCGATGCCAAGGCTTCGCTGACCTACGCCGACGCCTTCGGCAAGAACCCGGAGTTCTACAAGTTTTACCGCAGCCTGGAAGCCTACCGGGCCACGTTCAAGAACCGCAGCGACGTCATGGTGGTCGACGCCAATTCGGACTTCTTCAAATACTTCAAGAGCTCGGGCGCCGCCGCGGGCAAGAAGTAAGCGCCGGGTCGGCTGAATTCGCTTGAATTTGCTTGACTCAGGCTCAATCAGGCTGAATTCGTTCGGATTTGCACAGCGGGGGTTGGACGGCAAGGTCCAGTCCCCGCTTGCTTGCAAGCCCACCCCACATTGATCCGCCAGCCTTCCGCCGCTTTTTCCGTCTTTTGTACGGGCAGGGCGCGACTTTATTTCTGTTGTTGCGCATTTTCGCGTAAAATATCAGGTTCGGCTTTCTGCTTGGCGCGCCCGGCGTCGTCATGCACCTGGCATTTTTCAACTTTCTTCCGTATCCAGCTCCCTCATGCCGAATTGGCTTTTGCCCGAAAATATTGCCGATGTATTGCCGTCGGAAGCGCGCAAGATTGAAGAGCTGCGCCGGCTCATGCTCGATAATTTCCGTCTCTACGGTTATGAACTCGTCATGCCGCCCCTGCTCGAATATCTGGAATCGCTGCTCACCGGCGCCGGCAAGGATACCGACTTGCGCACCTTCAAGCTGGTCGACCAGTTGTCCGGGCGCATGCTCGGCTTGCGCGCCGACATGACGATCCAGGTCGCCCGCATCGACGCCCACCTGCTCAACCGCGCTTGCGTAACGCGCCTGTGCTATGCCGGCAGCGTGCTGCACACGCGCCCCTCCGGCTTGCACGCGACGCGCGAGCCGCTGCAGATCGGCGCCGAAATCTACGGCCACGCCGGCCTGGAAGCGGACGCCGAAATCCAGGAACTGGCGCTGGCCTCGCTGGCCATGGCCGGCTTCACCGACGTGCGCCTGGACTTGTCGCACGTGGGCGTGCTGCGCGCCATCATCGCCGACGATGCGGCCGCCGGCGGCGACGAGGCGGCCCTGTACGCGCTGCTGCGCGCCAAGGACACGCCCGGCCTGGAAGCCTTGACGGCGAATTACCTGCCGACGACGCGCTCGGCCCTGCTGGCCCTGCCTGGCCTGTACGGCGACATCGACGTGCTCAAGCGCGCGCGCGAAGTGCTGCCGGCCGTGCCCGGCATTGCCAAGGCGCTCGCCGAGCTGGCGGCGCTGGCCGGTTCGGCCATCGGCCGCGCCGACGTGGCGATCGACCTGGCCGACTTGCGCGGTTACCAATATGAAAGCGGCGCCATGTTCGCGCTGTACGTGCCGGGCTTGCCGAACGCGGTGGCGCGCGGCGGCCGTTACGACCACGTGGGCGAAGCGTTCGGCCGGGCCCGTCCCGCGACCGGCTTTTCACTCGACTTGCGCGAGCTGGCGCGGCTGCTGCCGACGGCCGAGCGCAAGCATTCGATCCGCGCGCCCTGGGGCAACGCCCCGGAGCTGAAAGAGAAAATCGCCGCCCTGCGCAAGGACGGCGAAGTGGTGATCCAGAGCCTTCCGGGTCACAGTACCGAGCAAGACGAGTTCGAGTGCGATCGCGCCCTCGTGCTTGACGATAATGGTAGTAGCTGGATTCTTAAAAACTTAGGTTAAGCGATGTCAAAGAAAAATATGGCAAAGAACGTTGTTGTCATCGGCACCCAATGGGGCGATGAAGGTAAGGGCAAGATCGTCGACTGGTTGACCGATCATGCACAGGGCGTGGTGCGCTTTCAGGGTGGCCACAACGCGGGCCACACGCTGGTCATCGGCGGCGTCAAGACGGCGCTGCAACTGATCCCGTCGGGCATCATGCGCCCGGGCGTGGCGTGCTACATCGGCAACGGTGTGGTGGTGTCGGTGCCGGACGTGCTGCGCGAAATCGACAAGTTGCAAGCGGTCGGCGTCGAAGTCGCTTCGCGCCTGAAGATCTCGGAAGCCTCGCCCGTGATCCTGCCTTACCACTCGGCACTGGACGCGGCCCGCGAAGCGGCCCGCGGCGCCGCCAAGATCGGCACCACCGGCAAGGGCATCGGCCCGGCCTATGAAGACAAGGTGGCGCGGCGCGCCATCCGCATCGCCGACTTGCTCAACGAGACACGCTTCGCCGAAAAACTGGCGGAAAACCTCGATTACCACAACTTCGTGCTGGAACACTATCTGAAGGCGCCCAAGGTCGAGTATCAAAAGACCCTGGACGACGCGCTGGCCTATGTGCCGCGCCTGCGCCCGATGGTGGCCGACGTCTCGAGCGCCCTGTACGCGGCGCACAAGGCCGGCGCCAACCTGCTGTTCGAAGGCGCGCAGGGCAGCTTGCTCGACGTCGACCACGGCACCTATCCTTTCGTGACGTCGTCGAACTGCGTGGCCGGCAATGCCGCCGCCGGTTCCGGTGTCGGCCCGAACATGTTGCACTACATCCTAGGCATCACCAAGGCTTACACGACGCGCGTCGGCTCCGGCCCGTTCCCGTCGGAACTGCCGACCGTGGATGGCGTCGGCTATCACCTGTCGTCGGTTGGCCATGAGTTCGGCACCGTCACGGGCCGTGCCCGCCGCTGCGGCTGGTTCGACGCGGCCCTGCTGCGCCGTTCCGTGCAAATCAACGGCGTCTCGGGCATGTGCCTGACCAAGCTGGACGTGCTGGATGGCCTGGAAACGCTGCAACTGTGCACGGGATACAAGCTCGACGGCAAGACTGTCGATATCTTCCCGGTCGGCGCCGAAGACGCTTCGCGTTGCGTGCCCATCTATGAGGAAATGCCGGGCTGGAAAGACAGCACCGTCGGCGCGAAATCGCTGGCCGCCTTGCCGGCCGCCGCGCGCGCCTACATCAAGCGCATCGAAGAATTGGTCGGCGTGCCGATCGACATGGTGTCGACCGGTCCCGACCGCGAAGAGACCATCGTCCTGCGTCATCCGTTCGAATAAGGAAGCAGCATGACGACACCACAAAGTAACGACAAGCACCTCTGGGTTTCCTGGGACGAGTACCACCGCCTGATCGAGCGCCTGGCGCTCAAGGTGTACGAATCGGGCTGGAAATTCGACCAGGTGCTGTGCCTGGCGCGCGGCGGCGTGCGCCCCGGCGACGTGTTTTCGCGCATCTTCGACGTGCCGCTGGCGATCCTGTCGACCAGTTCTTACCGCGAAGAAGCGGGCACCGTGCGCGGCGACCTCGACATCGCCAAGTACATGACGATGACCAAGGGCCCGCTGGCCGGCCGCATCTTGCTGGTGGACGACCTGGTCGACTCCGGCGTGACCCTGGAAAAAGTCACGAAGCACCTGGAAACGAATTTTTCCGGCGTCACCGAAGTGCGCTCGGCCGTGATCTGGACCAAGGGTTGCTCGTCCATCCGTCCCGATTACTGCATGGAAGAGTTGCCGCACAATCCGTGGATCCACCAACCGTTCGAGGATTACGACGGCCTGCGTCCGCACCAGTTGTCGGCGTGGCTGAAGAAGGACAACACGGCCGCTTGAGGCGAGGTGTTCGAGGACGATGGCGGGCAAACCTGAACGGTTTGGCCGCCATTTTTCGTTGTGGCGGCGCCGTTCGACGCCGCGCCCGATTGCGCGCGCGGGAGTGCCGCGCGGCGGACGCCGGCCTTCTCCGGCAAGAACGCCGACGCGCTCGGCGACGGTCGCCGTGTCCGAATCGATGAATCCTCGGGCCGGACGTCGAGGTGTTTGTGAAGGCATTGACGGGGCCGACATCGGAATCGTCAATGAAGTCGCTGAGTGAGATTGTGTGCATTTTCCTTCTAGTCAAGATGGTATTCTTTGTATCGCGATCCGCATGCGGCCAACAGCGGTCATTCAACAATCAGTTCGGGGGGAGCCTTTGCACACGAGTTTTCTTTTAGGGTTGGTTTTTCTATTGATCGGCATACCGGCACATGCTGAGGCTTGGCAGCCATCGCCAGTTCAGGTGCAGGTTCCCATCTGGCCCGGTGCGGTACCTGATGCGATATCCGCCCCGAAGGCAGAGACTGTCGGTTCTGTTGCCGGACACGGGGGATGGATGCAGGTTGGCGATGTCAGCCAACCGACCATGACCGTGTATCCGGCCAAGGGGCAAAACACTGGCGCGGCGATTGTGGTATTTCCCGGTGGAGGTTTCAAGGTCTTGGCCATGGATTTGGAAGGCACTGAAATCTGTGACTGGATGACATCACGGGGCATCACTTGCGTACTGCTCAAGTACCGTGTTCCCAATGGTAACCATCATTGGGATGAAAAATGCCAATGCCACATTACGCCAAAGGTTCCGCGCGCGCTGCAGGATGCCCAAAGGACAATCAAGCTTGTCCGATCCAAGGCCAAGGCACTGAATCTCGACCCAAGCAAAATTGGCGTGATCGGCTTTTCGGCAGGCGGCTATCTGGTTGCGCAGACCAGCAATATTTTCGCGCTGACGTACAAGCCAGTCGATGCGGTTGACAAGTTGAGCAGCCGTCCCGACTTTGCCGTTGCGCTGTATCCCGGCCACTTGTGTCGCTCTGGCGGCACATTCGACTCAAGCATTCACGTGACAAAGCAAACATCGCCAACATTTCTGGCGCAAGCCTGGGACGACCCGGTCGACCCCATCTGCAACAGTACGCTCTACGCCCGGGCTCTTGACCATGCGGGCGTGCCGGCGGAGATCCATCTCTTTGCCAAGGGGGGGCATGCCTTCGGCCTTAGGGCCAAGGAACACCCGGTTTCGTCGTGGCCATCGCTCGTTGAAAACTGGCTCAAGGAAATCGGGATCCTGGCAGTCGACGCGAGCATGAACACGTCGCCAGTTGCCGCTAATTCGCGCCAATAGCGGCGCCCTACGCGTATTCAAAGGACGCGGTTTAGTAAATTCAAGCGTGCCGCCGGTGGCTTGGTGGGCGAACTCTTTGCATGATAAGCTTGCCGCTCGAATAATTTTTTTGTATCCGATATGACGATTTTGCACACCGCGCGGCTCACCCTGGAGCCGATCACCGAACAGCATTACGCGGAGCTGCGCAAGCTCAATTCCGATCCGGCCGTGATGCGTTTCCTGAATGGCGGCATTCCCGAAACGGAGGAGGGCACGCTCGCGATGATCGCGCGCGTGAAAGCGGCGTGGGCGGCGTGGGGCTATTCGTGGTGGGCCTTGATCTTGACCGACGGCGGCCAGATGGTCGGCGCGGCCTGCCTGCAGCACTTGGGTCGCGACGCCGCCAAGCCGCGCGAGATCGGCTGGCGCCTGGGTTGCGACTGCTGGGGCAAGGGTTACGCCAGCGAGGCGGCGCGCGCGATTGTCGGGCATGCCTTCCATGTGGTCGGCGCGGACGAGGTGTGCGCCGTCGCCGACCCCGACAACGCGGCCTCGATCACAGTGATGCGGCGACTCGGCATGCGCTACGTCGGCATTGAAACCCATTACGAGCGGCCGTGCGCGACCTACCGGCTGGAGCGCGCCGATTGGCTTGCCGGGGTCGCGTCACCTACTTGAAATAGCCGGAGTTCTCGGAGTTCTTCATTTGTTCCAGTACCAGCGCCTGCGCGGCGGCGAGCGCCTGCCTGACGCTTTGCTTGCCGGTCAGCGTGGCCGCCACTTCCAGTCCGACCTGGTCGCCAATGGCTGGAAACTCGGGTATGCCGACATACTGCATTTCATGATAGGCGCCCGGTTTGACGGTGCTGTCGCGCAGGTCCGCGCTTTCAATCGCGCTCAGCACGAATTGGGAGAACGGCGCCGCCTTCAGGTAATGCGGGTTCTGGTAAGTCGATTTGCGCGTGCCGGGCGGGATTGCCGCCCAGCCGTGGTATTTGGCCACCATATCGATGTAGTTTTTCGACGTGGCCCAAGTGATGAACTGCGCCG
>DMYQ01000210.1 GCA_003482555.1 Janthinobacterium sp.
GTTTCCGGCCAGTCCCGGGCGCCAAGGGCGGGTTCTAACCCTTCAAGGTCTGTTCCAGCACGTGCAACTCGTGATTGCACTCCGGATTCTTGGTGCGGTCCAGGGCGATCTTGCGCACCGCGTGCAAGACCGTGGTGTGGTCGCGTCCGCCGAACAGCTCGCCGATTTCCGGCAAACTCTTTTGCGTCAATTCCTTGGCCAGATACATGGCGATCTGGCGCGGGCGGGCGATATTCGCCGGCCGCCGCTTCGAATACATGTCCGCCACCTTGATATTGAAGAAGTCGGCCACCGTCTTTTGGATGTTTTCCACGGAAATTTGCCGGTTCTGCACCGACAGCAAGTCCTTCAGCGCTTCCTTGACGATGTCGATGGTGATGTCTTTGCCGTGGAAGCGCGAGTAGGCCAGGATCTTGCGCAGCGCCCCCTCCAGTTCGCGCACGTTCGAGCGCAGGTGCTTGGCGACAAAGAAGGCGACATCGTCGGAAAAGGTGACCCCTTCCTGCTTGGCTTTCTTGAGCAGGATGGCGACGCGCATTTCCAGCTCGGGCGGCTCGATGGCCACCGTCAGGCCGGAATCGAAGCGCGAGATCAGGCGGTCGTCCATGCCCGTGATCTCTTTCGGATAGGTGTCGCTGGTGATGATGATCTGTTTCTTGGCCGCGATCAGGGCTTCGAAGGCGTAGAAAAACTCTTCCTGGGTGCGGCTCTTGCCGCCGAAGAACTGGATATCATCGATCAAGAGCATGTCGAGCGAATGATAGTAATGCTTGAAGTCGTCGAAACCCTTGCGCTGGTAAGCGGTGACGACGTCGCGTACATACTGCTCGGCGTGGATGTAGCGGATCTTTGCGCCCGGCTGGTCGGCCATCACCTGATTGCCGATGGCGTGGATCAGATGGGTCTTACCCAGGCCGACGCCGCCGTAGAAAAACAGCGGGTTGTAAGACACGCCCGGATTGTTGGCGACCTGGATGGCGGCCGCGCGCGCCAGCTGATTCGCCTTACCGGTGACGAAACTGTCGAAGGTCAGGTCGGTGTTGATGCGGCTTTGCTCGCGCCGCGGCGAGGTGCCGATATTGAACAGCTCGGGCACGCTCTGGGCCGGGTCGGCGGCGCGGTTGGCGGGCGCCGCGCCGCCGTTGTAATCGGCTTGCGGGCTGGTCGTGGCGACCGGCTTTTTCGGCAGCGCCAGGCGCGGGTCGAGCACGAACAGCACGTCCGTGGGCGCCTCGAAGTACTGGATCGCCAGCGCCGTGATGCGGCTGGCGAACTGTGTCTTGACCCAGTCCAGCTTGAAGCGATTGGGCGCGGCGATGCGCAACTTCCCCTCCTCGTGGTCGAGGGGGATGAGCGGTTTTATCCACGCGCTGAATTGTTGCGGCGTCAGCTCCAGTTCCAACTGCGCGGAACAGGCCTGCCAGAAATTGTCCATGAATCGTCTTGTGAAAAGGTGTGGGAGGGCGTATCGATACTGCCCTGTACGCGGTGGTCATCGCGCGAGGGCTCGCCACACGTAACACGCTATTCTACTCTCGACGGGCAAAGTTATCCACAGGCACGACTGAAATTTTGCGGCGCCGGGGCCGGCAAAACGGGGGCCGCGCCCGGGCGCCGGCCCCGCGTCCGGCTTGTGTCCAGCCCGCGCCGGCCACGTCGAATTTCTTCCCGTTAGCGGCAATCCTTGACAAGCGGGGGTGATATGCTGAATAATCCAGGGTTCCCCGCCCGTATTCCGTGTTTATTCACTTGAGCGACAATATGGAGTAAGCGTGGATTAAGCGGGCGATGAGACTGGCCAGCTTGTGCCTTGGCATAAGTGCGCGATTGTCATTGGCACCAAAAACTGACGGGACGTCAGACCCGATTTTGCATTTTTTTTGTTTTTAGCGAGACCAACATGAAACGTACTTACCAACCTTCCGTCGTCCGTCGCAAGCGCACGCACGGCTTCCGCGCCCGCATGGCAACCCGTGGTGGTCGTGATGTGCTCAATGCACGTCGCGCAAAAGGCCGCAAACGCCTGGCTGTCTAGGCTTGTCGTTGCCAGCTGATCGCGTGACGCGCTGTACTAGCACAGTCGGCAATTCAGGCGAAGGTTCACACGACTTCGCACGCGTTCGGCGTATCGTTAAAACGGATGAATTTTCATCCGTTTTTCGTTTGCGTCCGGCGCAAAAGACTGCGCACTTCGTGCTCTACACCACCCCGAACGAGTTGCCGCATGCGCGGCTGGGCGTCGTGGTGGCGAAGCGTTTCGCGCCGCGCGCGGCGACCCGCAACACGATCAAGCGCGTGACGCGCGAGCTGTTCCGCGTCAGCAGCCTGCCGCCCATCGATTGCGTGGTACGCCTGTCGAAGGCGGTCAACAGCAAGGCCGGCCCGGCCACGACGGCCCAGCTGAAGGCGGAACTGCGCGTCGAACTGACACGCCTGTTCGCCTCGCAGGCCCGGAAAGCGCCATGAAACGCCTGCTGCTGATCTTGCTGCGCGGCTACCAGGTGGCGATCAGCCCGATGCTGGGCCAGAATTGCCGCTTTTATCCCAGTTGTTCCAGTTATGCGCTGGAGGCGATCCGCGTGCACGGGGCAGCCAAGGGCGGCCTGCTGGCCGCCAGGCGCCTGGGCCACTGCCATCCGTGGCACGAGGGCGGGGTCGACCTGGTTCCGCCGGCCGCCGATGCCCATTCTTCAACGACCGCTTGCGGTTGCAACCACTCCTGACATATACCCTAATGGATATCAATAAACGCACCATCCTGTGGATCGTCTTTTCCGTCGCGCTGGTCATCCTCTGGAACGACTGGGAAATCTCGAACGGCAAGCCGTCCATGTTTTCCCCGGCGCCGGAGCAGCTTGCCAAGGCAACGGTTGCGCCCGTCGCGACCACCTTGCCGGCCGCCACCGCCGTCAGCGCCTTGCCGGGCGCGAGCGCGTCCGCCGACGCCTTCAAGGGTGAGCGCATCACCATCACCACCGACGTGATCAAAGCCGACATCGACACCGTCGGCGGCCAGGTCAAGCGTCTGGAGTTGCTGAAGTACAAGGGCAGCGGCAATCCGGGCTGGTTCAATGGCTGTTTCGGCCTGTTCCCATGGTGCAAGCCGGATCTGGCGGGCGAAAAGAATGAAGTGTTGTTCGACGAAGGTCCGGGCCATGTGTATGTGGCGCAAACGGGCCTGGTCGGCATGGGCGCGGGCGGCGTCGCCTTCCCGAACCACAATACCGGCTTCGTCGCGAAACCGGGCTTGCGCGTGCTCGACGGCGGCAACCAGGTGCAACTGGTGCTGGAAGCGGTGCAGGGCGGCGTCAAGCTGACCAAGACCTTCACCTTCAAGCGCGGCGATTACGTGATCGACGTGCGCCACGACGTCAGCAACGTCGGCGCGACGCCGGTCAAGCCTGAGCTGTACATGCAACTGGTGCATGATGGCAGGCCGCCGGTCACCGAGCGCTTCCAGAGCAGCTTCACCGGTCCGACCCTGTACACGGCCGCCGACCACTACAAGAAGCTGACTTTCGACAAGATCGAGAAGGAAGACGCGGAAGCCATCAAGACCGGCAAGCCGGTGGCGCCGGATCATGCGACCAAGGCCGACAATGGCTGGTTCGCCATTTCCCAGCATTTCTTCGTTTCCGCTTTCGTGCCGCAAGACAAGGCGCCGCGCGATATCTTCACCAAGAAGGTCGGCCCCGACGTCTATGCGATCGGCAACGTGCTGCCGCTGCCTACCCTGGCGCCGGGCGCCAGCACCTCGCTCGACGCGAAACTGTATTCCGGCCCGCAAGAAGCGAATCTGCTGGAACCGGTCGCGAAGGGGCTGGAACTGGTCAAGGACTATGGCTGGTTGACCATCGTCGCCAAGCCTATCTTCTGGGTCATGGAACATATCCACGCCGTGCTGGGCAACTGGGGCTGGACCATCATCGCCTTCACCATCCTGATCAAGCTGGCGTTCTTCCCGCTGTCGGCGGCCGGTTATCGCAGCATGGCCAAGATGAAAGTCGTGACGCCGAAGATGCAGGCGATTCGCGAGCGCTACAAGGGCGACCCGGCCAAGATGAACCAGGCCACCATGGAACTGTACAAGACCGAGAAGATCAATCCGCTGGGCGGCTGCCTGCCGATCCTGGTGCAGATGCCGGTCTTCATCGCCCTGTACTGGGTGCTGGGCGCTTCGGTCGAGATCCGCGGCGCGCCGTGGATAGGCTGGATCACCAACCTGGCCCAGCATGATCCTTACTGCATCTTGCCGGTGCTGTACGCGATTTCGATGTTCATCACCACCAGGCTCAATCCGGCCCCGGCCGATCCGATGCAGGCGAAGATGATGATGTTCATGCCGCTGGCCTTCTCGGTGATGTTCTTCTTCTTCCCGTCCGGCCTGGTGCTTTACTGGGTGGTGAACAACACCTTGTCGATCGCACAGCAGTGGGTGATCACGAAGAAATTCGCGCCCGCCGCCGCCAAGCCGGCCTGATACGCCGACCGCTCCGTCAAGAAGCCCGCGCCCAGCGCGGGTTTTTTTTTTTTTTGTGGTGCGCCCGGC
>DMYQ01000181.1:0-6899 GCA_003482555.1 Janthinobacterium sp.
GCTGGCTGTCGCGCGTGTTCAGGTAAATCGCGGCGCCGCCCAACTGATGCATGCCGGCCTCGAAAGAGAGGCGGGTGCGGGTCGAATTCTTTTCAAATACCATCACCAGGGTACGGTCGATCAGCGGATGATGGATCTCGTAGTTCTTGAATTTTCGCTTGATCAGATGCGCGCGCGCGATCACATACTCGTATTCGGCCAAGGTAAAATCGGAAAACTGGAGGTAATGCTGGATCGGTTTTTTGGTAGACATAGAGACCACTTGAGATGCGGAGGCCGCCGGCGGCGCGCCTTTCCCGCCGGGTAAGCGGATCAATTATAAGGGTTTTGCTTTTGGATTGGGAGAGCCGGCTATCCTGGTCGCCAAAGCAGCTGTCTAGACATTTGCACAATCCCGGCCGATTATTCCTCTTTTGAAACTTTAGCGGGGAAAAGCGACACAGACCCGGGCCCGCGCTTGTCAGTAGATGTGGGCCGGGCGCGCGGGGTCGTGCTGGGGCGCTTGCAGCGGCAGGTCGAGGCTGAAGGCGCTGCCGGCGCCGTCGCCGCTCACGCCGATCTGGCCGCCCAGCAGGGAAGTGACGATGTTGTAGCTGATCGACAGCCCCAGTCCGCTGCCCCCCTGTCCCAGCTTGGTGGTGAAGAAGGGGTCGAAGATGCGGCCGCGGTTTTCCGCCGCGATGCCGCGGCCGTCGTCGCGGAAGACGACGCGCACGCGGCCGTCCGGCGCCGCTTCGGCCGCCAGGCTCATGTGCCCGCCCTCGATGCCGTCGAAGGCGTGCAGCAGGGCGTTGTTGATGAGGTTTGTGACGATCTGGCCGAAGGGGCCGGGATAGCTGTCCATCGTGATGCCGGGGGCGATGGCGATGGCGATGTGATGGCCAGAACCGCGGATGCGGTTCATCATCGTGGCGATGATTTCGTGCGCCACCTGTTGCAGGTCGAAGACGCGGCGCTGTTCGGTGGTGCGGTCGACGGCCACCTGCTTGAAGCTGTTGACCAGGTCGGCCGCGTTGTTCAAGCCGCGCATCACCAGTCCGGCCGCCTTCCTGGCGTCGTCGAGAAAGGCGGCCAGGTCGGAGCGGCGCAGGCCCGGTCCCTGCAACAGGCGCTCCAGATCTTCCGTTTTTTGCTGCATGGTGCTGGCGATCAGCAGGCTGTTGCCGATCGGGGTGTTCAATTCGTGCGCCACGCCGGCCATCAGCGAACCGAGCGCGGCCAGCTTTTCCTGCGATACCAGCTGGGTTTGCGCGTCCTGCAACTGGCGGTAGGCGTTGGCGTTGTCGAGCGCGATGGCGCTGTAGGCGCACAGGCTACGGAAGATCAGCCGCTCGCGCTCGCCGTATGCCTTGGCGTGCAGGGCTTGCACCGTCATCACGCCCAGGCTTCGTTCGCCCACCAGCAGCGGCACATAGAGCGCGCTCTCGGTGCACAGGGTGCCGGGCAGCACGCAGCGCTGCGCTTCGCCGGGGATGTGCTCGACGTAGACTTCGCGCCGCTCCAGCAGGCAGCGCACCGAGTATGCCAAGGGATTGCTCAGGGAAATGGTATTGGTCGGCAGCGGCCGCCCCTCCTCGACGCCGTAGGCGCGCTTGAGCGTGGCGCCGCCCGGGTCGAGCAGGTAAATGGCGAAGGTGGTGGTCGGCAGCAGGGCGTGGACGTGGCGGTCGAGCACCTGGAAGACGGCTTCGGCGTCCAGGTGGGTGGTGATTTCCCGGCCGATCGCCGACAGGCGCTCCAGGGTGGCGCTGGTCTGTTGCAGCAGTTCGGCGCGGCGCGCCTCGGATTCGGCCAGCTCGCGGTGGTGGTAGCCTTCGGCGCGCGCATGCTCGGTCTGGTGGTGCACCTGCATGGCGATGGCGCGGTTGGTGGCTTCCTGATTGTGGGTTTTTTCGCGCGCGGCGCCCGCTTCGAGGGCGATCTCGTAGGCGCGCGCGTACTGGCCGGCGCTGGCGTATTCGCGCGCCAGCGCGTCGAGCAAGTCGCCCGGCAGGATATAGCCCGGCACGGTGCCGGCCACCGTCAGCGCCTGGTGCAGATAGTGCAGCGCCCCGTTCAGTTCCGTCATCGGCGCGGGCGGCGGCAGACGGTGGCGGGCATGGATCATGGCCAGCACGCGCAGCGCCGCGATATGGTTGTGGACGTGGCCCTGGCGCGCGGCCAGTTCGACCGCCGGCAGCGCCGCCAGCAGCGCCTCGTCGGGCCGGTCCAGCTGCGACAGGGCGTGCGCCTGGCCGCGGCGCGCCGAGCTCTGGAAGTCGGCGTGGTCGAGGGCGTCGGCGCGTTGGCCCAGGCGCAGGAAGGCGTCCAGCGCGCCCGCGTAATCGCCGCGATCCAGGCTCAGGTCGCCCAGGTAGCGCAGCGCGATGGCGTAGCTGCGGGCGCCCGCCAGCGGCGCCATGATGAGCAGCGATTCGCGCAGCATGTCCTCGGCCGCGTCCAGGCGGCCCAGGTGGCGCATCGATTCGGCCGTGTGCATCAGGCAGGCGCCTATGCTGCGCGGCCAGGCGGTCGGGCGCGCCAGGTCGAGCGCGCGCTGCTTCCATTCGAGCGCCGCCTGGTGGTCGTTGAGACGGGTGAAATAGCCGCCGATGTTGGTGGCGGCCGTGATGGCTTGACGCAGTTGGCCCGTCTCCAGGGCCGCTTCGTAGCAGCGGATGTAATGGCCGGCGGCCGCCCCCAAGTCGCTCGACTGGCTGGCCGCCAGGCCCAGAAAGTCGTTGATCCAGGTCGCCAGGCCGGGTCCGCACGGCGCCTCGGCGTCGAAGCGGCCGCCCCAGCGGGCCGCGGCCGCGCGCATGTCGCGCAGCACGGCCCAGCGCGCCGCGACGGCTTCGTTGACGGCCACGCGCCGCCCGTCGCCGGCCGCGCGGGCGGCGTCGGCGGCGCGCAGCAGTTCCACGTCGCAGCGCTCGTGGTCGCCGCGGTCGACGGCGATCCAGGCTTGCAGCCAGTGGGCGTCGGCGCGGCCGGGGCCGTCGTCCTGGGCTTCCAGGATCTCTGCCGCCTCGCGCGCCCGCGCCTCGGCGGCGTCGAGCGCGCCATATAACCAGTCCGTTTCCGCCCGCACCAGCAGCAGGCGGGCCGTGATGAGGGCGGCCGGCGCGGGCGCCAGCGCGGCCTGGGGCAGCAAGTTCAGCGCGGCGTCCGCCAGGGTGGCGGCGCGGGCGCTGTCGCGTTGGCGCAAATGCCAGGCCAGCGGCACCAGCACGGGCAGACGCGCCACGCCGCGCAAGGGCAGCAAGGCGATTTCCCATTGCGCCACGTCGGCGTCAAGCGCGAACATCTCCATCGAACAGTCCCCAGAGCCAAGGTGATTGCACCGGCCCGTAGCGAGGAGCGGCGTCTTGCAACATTGTAAGCTGCATTTCCGGCATGTGCCGGTTTGATAAGAGAAGTTCGCGCGCGGACGCGGGGATGCGCGCCGCGCTGGCGGGAGGCGGAGCGCGCGCCCAGGTCGGCGCTGGCGCCCGGCAAGCGCTCGTAACCGATGATGCTGACGTCGTCGCCGTCGTCGCGGAAGACCAAGCGGGCGCCCGCGCCCGATTCGAACACGCCGGGCGCGCGACCGAAGACGTCCACTTCCGGCCGCCCCTTCAACTGGGCGAAATAGCGCTTGACCTGGCGCCTGAGCACCAAGGTACGGCCCGTGTCGAGCCGATACGAAGGCCCGTAGTCGCTCATTTCATTCACGCCGGGAGTGTAGTTCGAGCGGCCTTGCACGCGGATGCTGGCGTCGGCGGCGCTCGCCGTCGTGCAAAAACCGGGCAAAGCGACGGCGCGGGCACCGATTAGTGTTCGCTTCATGATGTCAGCTTCAAGACAGTGAGTATGAAGGGTAGAGCGGCGGCGACGCGGGCGGTTCCCGGCCGCAGAGCTTGAGAGCTTTTCGGGCGTGACCGAAAGATCCTCAAGCGCTCAGTACAGCGTTTGCGCCGACTCGTGCAGAAGCTGGCCGTACAGGGTATGGCGCATGCGCGTGATCTGGCCGGCGGCGACCGCGTCCAGCACGGCGCACTGGGGCTCGATCAAGTGGCGGCAATTGTAGAACTTGCAACCGCCCAGGTAGGGCTTGAATTCGCGGAAGGCGCGCTCGAGCATTCCTTCGCTCAGGTGGTACAGGCCGAATTCCTGGAAGCCGGGCGAGTCGATGATGGAAGCTTCCCCGCCCAGGGTGTACAGGCGGGTGAAGGTGGTGGTGTGCTTGCCGGTGTCGAGGGCGGCCGAGATTTCGCGCACGGCGATGTCGGCGTCCGGCACCAGCAGGTTGATCAGCGAAGATTTGCCCATGCCGGACTGGCCGATCAGGATCGACGATTGCCCGGCCAGCAGCGGCCCCAGGGTGGCGACGGCGTGTTCGGGCAGGGCCCGCGCCGACACTTCGTGGATGGGATAGCCGAGCGCGGCGTACGGTTGCAGGCGCTCGCGCGTGCGCGCCAGCGAGGCCGTCACGTCGGTCTTGTTGAGGATGATGTGGGCTTCGATGCCGGCCGCGTCGGCCGCCACCAGCGAACGCGAGATCAAGTCGTCGGCGAAGCCCGGCTCGGTCGCCACGACGATGAACAACTGCGTCAGATTGGCGGCCAGCAGCTTGGACTTGTACTGGTCGGAGCGGTACAGCAGGGTCTTGCGCTCGGTGATGACGTCGATCACGCCCTGGTTGGCCGAGGTCAGGGTCAGCTTGACGACGTCGCCCACGGCCACATTGGTCTTTTTGCCGCGCGTGACGCACTGTAGTTTGACGCCGTCGGCGTCGGCCAGATAGTGCCGCCCATGGGCCGCGATGATGGTGCCGGTCAACTGGCTCATGCGGCGGCCGCCGCGCTCTGGCCGGTGGCCCGGTACAGGGCGTCGGCCTTGGCCGCGCAGATGAAGTCGTTTTGCGACAGGCCGCCCTTGCCCTCGTTGACGGAATGGGTATCGTAGCGCACGGTGCAGCCATTGTAGGACACGGTCAGCTCGGGATGGTGGTCCTGGGCGTGGGTCATGAAGGCCAGCGCGTTGACGTAGGCCAGGGTCTGGTAGTAGTTGCGGAAGGCGAAGCTGTGGCACAGCTTGCCGTTTTCAATCGTCCAGCCCGGCACCTGGGGCAGCAGGGCGGCGATGTCGGCCGGGTTCAGGGCGCGCGTTTGCGCGGCGCAGTATTGTTCGCTCAGTGTGATCGTCATGCGGTTCTCCAGGCTCATTGTGGCGCCAGGTTCAACTGGCGGATGCGGACGCTGGCCGGCGGGTGCGAATCGTAAAAAGCCGAGTGCAGGGGGTCCGGGGTCAGGGTCGAGGCATTGTCTTCGTACATTTTGACGAGGGCCGACACCAGGTCGCGGGCGTCGGTGTGGGTGGCGGCGAAGGCGTCGGCTTCGAATTCGTGCTTGCGCGAGCTGAGCGAGGTCAGCGGCGCCAGCAGGAAGGTGAACACGGGTAGCACCAGCAAGAACAGGATCAGCGCCATGGCGTCGTTCGGCTGGCCGGCCAGCAGCAGCGGGTCGACTCCCAGTCCGGTGTAAAACCAGAGCCGGGTTTTCAGGTAGCCCAGCAGCGCCAGGAAGGCCAGCGAGACGAGAAACATGACGGCTATGCGCTTGACGATGTGCTTGAGTTTGAAGTGGCCCAGTTCGTGCGCCAGCACCGCCTCGATTTCCTGCGGCGCCAGGCGCGCCAGCAGGGTGTCGAAAAAGACGATGCGCTTGTTGGCGCCGAAACCGGAAAAATAGGCGTTGCCGTGGGCGCTGCGCTTGGAGCCGTCCATCACGAACAAGCCCTTGGAGGCGAAGCCGACGCGGCCCATCAAGCCTTCGATGCGGGTTTTCAAAGCTGCGTCGGCCAGCGGCGTGAACTTGTTGAACAGGGGCGCGATCACGGTCGGGAACAAGACCATCATCAGCAACTGGAAACCGCTCCAGACCAGCCAGGCGTACACCCACCACAGGCCGCCGGTCTTGTCCATCAGGGTCAGGATCACCCAGATCAGGGGCAGGCCGATGGCCGCGCCCACCAGAGTATTCTTGAGCATGTCGGCGAAGAACAAGCCGCGGCTCATCTTGTTGAAGCCGAAGCGCTGCTCGAGCACGAATTGCTTGTAATAGTCGAAGGGCAGGTCGATCAGGCCGGAGACCAGGGCGAAGGCGAGCAGCAGGGCCAGTTGATAGGGCATGCCGGGGCCGGTCAGGCGGAAGGCCTCGATCGACAGCCATTGCAGGCCGCCCAGCAGGGTGAAGCCGATCAGCACCGCGCTGTTGACGACCAGGGCCAGCAAGCCGTACTTGGTCTTGGCGACCGTGTAGTCGGCCGCCTTCTGGTGCGCGGCGAGGGGGATTTTTTCGGCGAATTCGGCCGGCACGGCGGCGCGGTGGGCCAGCACGTGGCGGATATGGCGCGAGGCGAGCCAGAAGCGCGCGATCAGCGTCAAGACCAGGAAAGATACAAACAAAATGGAAAACGCGAGTGAATACATTCTATGCCTGTGAGAAAATGGCGGATTGATTAGGCCAAGAGAGAATTATGTCACAAGCGACCGATGTAGCAGCACCCGCAGCCCCAATCCGCCCAAATGAAATGAATTTGGTCTGGGTCGACATGGAAATGACCGGCCTGGAGCCGGACACGGACCGCATCATCGAGGTGGCCGTCGTGGTCACCGACATGCATCTGAACATCCTGGCCGAAGGCCCGGTGTTCGCGATCCACCAGTCCGACGAGACGATGGGCAAGATGGACGCCTGGAACAAGGGCACCCATGGCCGCTCCGGCTTGATCGAGCGCGTCAAGGCGTCCACGGTGACGGAAGCGGAAGCGGAAGCCGAGTTGATCGCCTTCATGAAGAAGTATGTTCCGGCCGGTAAATCGCCCATGTGCGGCAATACCATCGGCCAGGATCGCCGCTTCATGGTGCGCGGCATGCC
>DMYQ01000181.1:7051-12009 GCA_003482555.1 Janthinobacterium sp.
GGCATGCCGAAGCTGGAAGCGTTTTTCCACTATCGCAATGTCGACGTGTCGACCCTGAAGGAGTTGTGCAAGCGCTGGAAGCCGGAAATCGCCACCGGCTTCAAGAAGCACCAAAAGCACACGGCGCTGGCCGACATCCTCGAATCGATAGAAGAGTTGAAGTATTATCGCGAGCATTTCATCAAGCTGTAAAAACTGTCAATACGGCCACCGCGCCGCCCCGTTCCGGCGGCGGCGCGTCTTTTCCACTTTTCTTGCAAGGCCGGGGCATATGCACGCCGACAATTTCGTATTGCAGCAGTATCTGGACCGGATCGGCTTTTCCAGGTCGGCCTTTGCCGGGCCGGCAAAGGCCGACCTGGCCAGCGTCGCCGGCATCATGCGTTGCCAATTGTTTTCGGTGCCGTTTGAAAATCTCGACGTGCAGGCTGGCAAGGTGATCTCCCTGGTGCCGGAAGAAATCGTCGACAAGATTGTCGGCCGCCACCGTGGCGGATATTGCTATGAAGTTAATGGACTGTTCGCGATGGCCTTGCAGGCGCTCGGCATCGATTACCAGTTCGTGGCGGCGCGGCCCATGTTTTATCCCGTCAAGCGGCCGAAGACGCATATGGCCATCGTGCTCACCCTGGACGGCGAGCACTATCTGTGCGACCTGGGCTTTGGCAGTTACGGCATCCGCGCGCCCATGCGCCTGGGGGCGCTCGACGTCGAGGTGGCGCAGGATGGCGACACCTTCATGTTGAGCAAGACGAGCGAGCGCGACTACCTGCTCAAGGCCCTGGTCGAGGGCGAGTGGGGAAATCAATACGGTTTCGACCTGTCGCCCCAGGAATGGATCGACTTCGTGCCGGCGAATTATCTCAATTCCACCCACCCGGACGCGATTTTCGTGCAAAAGCTGGTGATCGTGCTGCACCGGGCGGAGGGGCGCAGCATCTTCGTCGGCGACACGCTCAAGACCGTCAGCGGCGCCGGGGTCGAGAAGCGCGTGGTGGCGCCGGAAGAACGCGCCGCCATGCTGAGCGAAGTCTTTGGCCTGAAGGCTTGAACTTGCGGGCTTGATCTCAGGCGGGCGGGCCGGCGTCGCCCTCGGCCCGCGCCTCGGCGATGACCCAGTCGCAAAACGCCCGCACCAGCGGATTCGCCTGCGCCTGTGGCGTGCGCAGCAAATGATAGCGGTAAGGCCCCAGCACCCGGTGCGCAAACAGTTGCACCAGCCGGCCCGCCTGCAAGTCAAAGCCGATCAGCGGACCGGACGCGATGGCCACGCCCTGGCCGCTGGCGGCCGCCTCCAGGCTCAGGTAAGTGTGTGAAAAGCGCGGGCCGCTGGCGCCGCCGTGCGCCACGCCGCAACTGTGCAACCAGCGCGCCCAGTTCATTTCATCGGGCAGGCGCGCTTCCGGTTCGTCGTGCAGCAAGGTGACGCCGCGCAAGTCGGCGGGCGCGCGCAGTTGCGGCGCCCCCGCCCGGAAGGCCGGGCTGCACACGGCCGAGAACCATTCTTCCATCAAGACGTCGACCTTCAGCCCGGGATAGTGGCCCGGCCCGAGGCGGATCGCCACGTCGACCCCGTCGCGCTGCAAATCGACGCTGTGGGTCGAGGCCAGCACGCGCAGGTCGATTTCCGGGTGGCACTCGCGCAGGCGGCCCAGGCGCGGCATCAGCCAGCGCGTCACCAGCGAGGTGGTGGCGGTGACGGTGACGACGCGCTCGTCGCTCTGGCGCCGCGCCGCCTGCGAGACGTCGGCCAGCTTGTCGAGCAACGGCCGCAGCGCGTCGGCGTAGCGCTGGCCGGCGGCGGTCAGGCTGACGCCGCGCGCCATGCGCCGGAACAGGGGCTGGCCCAGCCAGGCCTCGAGTTGCTTGACGTGGTGTCCAATGGCGCCGGCCGACACGTGCAATTCCTCGCCCGCGCGCTGGAAGCCCTGGTGGCGGGCGGCCGCCTCGAAGGCGTGCAGGGCGCTCAGGGGCGGCAGTTGGCGCGATATCACTGACATGTTTGCCTCCATTTTATTGAGTCTCAGCGGGAAGAATATTGCTTTGCCCCCAATTAAGCAAGGGGATATCATGTTTATATTCCCGCACGGAACCCATAAATTAATTAATGCATATAAGCCGGCAGGGGCGCTCCCCGCCGTCGCCGCCGGCCGCCATTTTTCAAGGAATCCCATGTCTCATCGTCGCGCCGTTGCGCTCGTTTTATTATCAGCCGTCGGTTTCGGCAGCATGGCCCTGTTCGCCAAGGCCGCCTATGCTTCCGGTGTCAACCCCTCGACCTTGCTGGCCTTGCGCTTCGTGCTGGCCAGCGCGCTGCTGGCGCCGGTGGTCTGGCTCAAGGACTGGCGCTTGCCGCGCGGGCGCGCCCTGGCAGGGTACGTGCTCATGGGTTGCCTTTACACGGCCCAGGCGCAAAGTTATTTCAATGCCCTGCTGTACGCGAGCAGCGGTCTGGTCGGCATGCTCCTGTATGTCTATCCGGTGCTGGTGACGGTGCTGGCGCTGCTGCTGGGTTGGGAAAAAATGGATGGCCGGCGCCTGGCGCTGATGCTGCTGGCCACCTGCGGCATGGCCGTCACCCTGGGCGGGCAACTGCAGGGGCGGCCGGCCGGGATCGTGCTGGCCTTGCTGGCGGCCGGCATTTACGCCGTGTATATCTTACTGGGCAACCGGCTGGCGCGTGTCCGCCAGGACCCGCATCCGCTGGCGGCCTGCGTCGTCATCCTGGCGACGGCGGCCGCCGCCAATACGCTGCTGGCGCTGTGGCGCGGCGTCGCCCTGCCGGGCAGCGCCCAGGGCTGGCTGGCGGTGGCCGCCATCGCCCTGTTTTGCACCGCGATGGCGATCGCCTGCTTCCTGTCCGGCGTGAAAATCATCGGCGCCGCGCAAAGCTCCATCCTGTCGACGCTGGAGCCGGTGGTGACCCTGGGCATCGGCGTGGCCATGCTGCATGAAAGCGTCAGCGCCAGCCAGTTGCTGGGCGGCGCCATGGTGCTGGTCGCCGTCGTGCTGCTGGCGCGCCGTCCGCAGCCCCGGACGGCCGCGCTGGCGCGTGGCGCCGCTGCGGTCTGAGTCTGCCGGCCCCGGCCAAGACAAGCGGCCGGACGGCCGCTGGCGCTACAGGTCCGGCTCAGCGGCGGCGCCGGGAAGGGCCGCCAGGGGTTGGTATTTGACGCCATCGCTGCCGCCTTCCGACCCCGCCGCCTGGGGTGAAGGAGGCGAAGGGGCTGGAGCTTGATCTTCGGCCGCCTTGGGCTGGGCTGGGGCGGGCTCGGCAAGTGCCATTTGCGCCAGCCTGGATTGCCGCGCCGCCGCCTGATGTTGATAGAATTCGGCAAACGCGCGCCGCGACGCTGTTTTTTTCGCCGCGTCCGAAGCGCTCACTGCCGTGCCGCCGGTGTGGCCGGTCGGCGTCGTGGACGCCGCGCGTTGCGCGACATGGCTGGTTTGCGCATGGCGGGCAGGCGAATGGGGCGGATTTTCCCTGTTGGCGGCAAGCAGCAAGCTGCCCAGGCCGGCCAAGACCAGCGCGCCCGCCATCAGCGGGTAGTTGCATTTGAATGTCAGGTGCTTTTTCAATGTGGACTCCCATGGATGCGTGCGCTTCGACAGACACAGAGTAAAGCTTCCGGGGGCCGTACGCCAGACCAAAGCTGTATCTCGAGTAAGCAGTTGTAAGCGCCGCACCGCTCCATCCCGACTGCCGGGCTTTGAAAATCTCCCTGGACACTGTGTTCGCTGACGAACCGACCGCCGGCCGCGTGGCAATTATTCTCGATTGCGGTGCTGGCGTCGTCGGCGCTGCAAGTGAATCGGGAGAATATTATCAAAAAAACTAAAACAATTTGCGCCGGGCTGCTCGTATCCCTGCCGCTCATGTCGATGATGCTGTGCGCGGCGCCCGCGCAGGCGCAACAGTCCCAGTCATTATCGCGTTCCGCGAATCCACGCATCGAAGGTTTCAATGTCGATGAAGTGGCGCGCCTCGACCCCGGGGTTGAGCTCAGCTTTCAAGTCTACGGCACGCCGGGCGGACGCGCCACCTTGCATATAGCGGGCGCGCGGCGCAACTTGAATCTGGTGGAAGGCGATGCCGGACAGTATGAAGGCGTATATACGATCAGTACGCGGGACCGTATCCGGGGCGACAGCGCCGTGAGCGCCAATTTGCGGGTCGGCAATCAGGTCAGCAGCGCGATTCTGAGCGAATCCTTGTTGAGGGGCGTGGGCCGTCACTACGCCGGCAATTCCGGAGCCGCCACAGCGGCTGCCGTGCACGTCGACCGGTTTGATGTGCGCGCCAACGGCGACTTGAGCCCCGGCAGCGAGTTGGCATTTACCTTGTTCGGTACACCCGGGGCCAAAGTCGATATGACCATCGCCGGCACGCGGGGCCGGTTTTTCTTGACGGAAGTACGGTCCGGCGAATATGCCGGTTCCTACACCATCCGTCACCATGACCAAGTGAGATCGAACAGTGCCGTGACGGCCAATTTGCGCATCGGCGACCGGGTCGCGACGGCAACGCTCGGCAAGCCTTTGCAAATGGCCGCCGCGGCTATCTCCGCGCCTGAGCGCTACTGCGGCAATTGCGCCAGCGTGGAGGCCATCAATGTGGTTCAGGTCAACGGAGAAGGCAACTATCTGGGAACGATAGGCGGCGGCTTGATCGGCGGACTGCTGGGCAGTCAGGTCGGCAAGGGCAATGGACGCACCGCGGCGGAAGTCGTCGGCGCTCTGGGCGGCGCTTATGCGGGCCGCAATGTCGAACGCAATGCAAACCATACCCAGCACTACGAAGTGATCGTCCGCTATGCGAACGGTGGCACGCAGACGGTCACCTATGAGAACGAACCGAGCTTGCGCGTCGGTGACAAAGTGCGCGTCAATGACGGCGTGCTGACGTCCGACCGCTAAGCGGCACCGTCCGAACGATGCGCGCTGGCCGCCGGGACCGG
>DMYQ01000333.1:0-7605 GCA_003482555.1 Janthinobacterium sp.
GAATCGGGCAGGTGCAGGTCGGCGTTGTTGCGGGCGAAACGGGCGCCAAGAAAGCCTTGCGGGCGTACATCCTGGATGTGCCAGGGCAGGCCACGGTGCAGTTCTTTGGCGCCATCCTCGCCGACGACCACGAATCGATCGCGTAGAACGGGTACGAGCGTCCCTGCGGGCGCCACCATGCCATCCTGGCCTACCCTGTACATCGGGCATGCGGCGATGCCTTGATGCGCGCTTGATAGCGTGTACATGGTCGCCGATTTCGGGCCGTAGGCGACAACCGTCGGGGTTTTGGCGACGAGCCGTGAAAACGTAGGCTGACTGATGCCGAGCGCCGCACACAGATCCTTTGCGGATTTGTCCGATTCAGAGAGGAGGAACTGAAGGCGGGCGCTTGGCATAGTTGACGATGTTGAATAAAGGATGAATAAGTAAACGACACAATACTACACCTAGTCAATAGAGCATAATCTAAGCGCGTGGAGTATATTTTGAATAAAGAAAGTGGATAAAATATTCGAGCGTCGCTTCCCCCGGGTGAACGCAGCCTAAGTAGCCACGCGTAACCGNNGGCGGGCAGTGCACCGCCGTATACTGGAATGCTTTTTCCGTAACCACCTTGCCTGGGTAACAAACGTCACCCGGAGCCAGTCGGAAAACCTCCTCTTGGGAATCGCCATCTGGAGATCGATAAACGGGAATTTCTTTCTGCGCTCGCCATGTTTCGCTGGTGTGGTTTTNNTGAAGGCGGGCGCTTGGCATAGTCAACGAATATGAATAAAGGATGAATAAGTGATCGTCACAATACTACACCTATTCCATAGGGCGTCATCGGGGAACGTACAGGACGTCTTGAATAAGTGGATAAGATTTTTGGAGGCGCACGACCCGTTCGGCAACCTTGCCGGTGAGCGGAGCGGTATGCGGAGCAAAAACGGTGTTGGCTTTGGCATTCGTCCGTCATCACACGCTGAATTGTTTATGTCAATATATGTCCAAGATTGATAGAGTATGTCGATCGTATCGCGACATTTTTCGGGGGGATTGCATGGGAATGAACATAAATTTGACACCGCAACTTGAACAAATGGTGCGGCAAAAAGTGACATCCGGCTTGTACACATCGGCGAGCGAGGTAGTCTGCGAGGCTTTGCGCCTGATGGACGAGAAGGACCGATTACGAATGGCTAATCTTGGTCAACTTCGTCAGAAAATTCAGGATGGCCTCGATAGTGGACCTGCTGTCGCGTGGGACCCAGAGGAGACCAAGCGTGTCGGTCGCGCCAAGCGCACCGCAAAGGCAACTGGCGGCGCCTAAATGCCAACTATGCGCCGGCGACTGTGGAGCCGACGTCATGCGCGTCGGTGCCATCAACGTTGTCAGGTCGGGCCAGCCCCGCGATGAGCGCGAGGCGGCCCCGTCCCTTATTTTTCCGCGAACGCCCGCTCGATGACGAAGTCGCCCGGCGTCGAGGTGTTGCCTTCCTTGAAGCCGCGCACTTCCAGCAGGTGTTTGATGTCGCGCAGCATGTCGGCGCTGCCGCAAATCATCACGCGGTCAGTGGCCGGATCCAGCGGCGGTACTTGCAAATCCTCGAACAGCTTGCCGCTTTCGATCAAGTCGGTGACCCGGCCCGTGTTGCGGTATGCCTCGCGCGTGACGGTGGGGTAGTAGCGCAACTTGCTCGTGACCATGTCGCCGAGGAATTCGTGGTTCGGCAAATGCTCGACCAGCAAGTCGTGGTAGGCCAGTTCATCGACTTGGCGCACGCCGTGCACCAGGATCAACTGGTCGAATTTCTCATACGTTTCCGGGTCGCGCACGATGCTCATGAACGGCGCCAGGCCGGTGCCGGTCGACAGCATGTACAGGCGCTTGCCGGGCAGCAGGTAGTCGGCCACCAGGGTGCCGGTCGGCTTGCGGCCGACGATGACGGCGTCGCCGATCTTGATATCCTTGAGGTGCGAGGTCAGCGGGCCGCCGTCGACCTTGATGCTGAGGAATTCGAGGTGGTCTTCGTAGTTGGCGCTGGCGATGCTGTAGGCGCGCAGCAAGGGCTTGCCGTTGATCTTCAAGCCGATCATCGTGAAGTGGCCGTTGCTAAAGCGCAGGGCCGGGTCGCGCGTGGTGGTGAAGGAAAAGAGGCGGTCGGTCCAGTGGTGCACGCTCAGTACGCGCTCTTCGTTCATTGTGCTCATGGTCGGTAGTCCTACTCTATGGGAAAGATGGCAATTCCCCGGCCGCGCAAGGCGATTTTTGCCCGACAAGTGGAATCTAAACAGAGATTATCTCAGAAAAATTTCTGAGCTGTACTGTAGCGGCCGACAAGACGGCATTTTCCGACTGCAAATCGGGTACATTTTCGTGCCGCGGCGGCATCCAACGGCGGCCCGATTGCGGAATGTCGCGCGGCGCGCCGGCAGGGCAGGGCGGTGCGCCGCGATCCCCCGGGACCGGGCCGGCGCCATGATAAACTGCGCGCTTCGGCAAGGATCGTCCCTGCTGTCTTATGAACATTGGCAATCGTGGGGAATCAGGCATGACAGCAACGCTAGCGAACCGTGCAACGACGGAGGAAACCTGCCTCTGGCTGGCCGGACAAACGGGCACGCCCTGGAATCTGACGCGCCTGATCGAGCATGGCGTGACACCCTACGTCTGGCTCGAGTACAGCGCCGAGCGCGCCGAACTGTTTGCCGAAGGCATTACCGCCTACGCCGCGCCCGTCGTCTATGTCGAAGACACGCAAAGGCTGGCGGCCGGCAGCGACGACGTCTGGATACGCTTTACGCGCGATTCGGACCGGCTCGCCATCGCGCTCAAGCCACCCGGCATACGCATGCCGCTCGAAGCCTTGCGCTTTTTCCAAAGGGATATCGCCCGCCTGGCGCAGGAGCTGCTGCATCCGAAGGAAGTCGTGATCCCACCGGTCGCCATGGCCACGGAGAGCAACAAGGGCATCAGCAAGGAACATGTGCTGGAGATCTTTGGCGGCATGCTCAAGTTTAATCTGGAGCAAGCCCTGAGCGGCGCCGTCGGTATCTTTGGCGACGATGGCGCCAGGGTCAGGAAAAATTCACGTGGCGGCAAGAATAGCCATCTGTGGAACCCCGTGACACTGGCCTTGGGCTTGAACGACGTGCATAGGGTACCGATGCCGTATCTGAAAAAAACCTTCGCCACCCATCCCTTGCTACGCGAATGGAAAGACGCGTGGCTGGAATCGCTGGCCTTGCTGGGCGAGTAGGCCGGCTTGCCGGACGGTACAAACAGTCGCGCCAGCTTCCATCCATTGCGCGCCTGGAACGGGCATCAAACGCCAGCCCCGTCCGGGAACAGCGATCCCTGCGCGGCGTGGCCGTGCGACTTGGCCCGGCCGGCTTTCGCGCCGAAGCCGCTGGCCGGCCATCCTTCCAAGGTCAGCAGCGTCTGTTTCGCCGCGAGGCCGCCGGCAAAGCCCGTCAGCGCGCCGGACGCCCCTATCACGCGGTGACAGGGGTCAGCAAGGCTTGCCATACCTCTTTTTGAAACGCCGTGCCGGTAAGTCCAGTTCCAGCGCGAAGCGGGTTCTGCTGCCGGCGAAATACTCCGCCAGTTGCCGGGCCGTCTCGATCAGGATGGCGCTGCCCGCGTGCGGAACCGGCGCGCCGATCCGCACGCGCCCGGGCTTGTCATCCGGCCACAGGATGGCGCACAGACCGCTTCCCCTGGCAAGCAATGTCAGCTTGCCCACGGGCGAGTCGACGACCATGTATCGGCATTCCTGGCACTCCATTGCCGACTCCCTTTTTCGCCTCGTTCGCTTCCTGCCGGCCCGTATGGCCCGGGTAACACCGAAAAATCTCCCTCATCCGGGCAAATTTGATCTACATCATAAAAAATCTCGTACCACATTTGTATTATGTACTCCTTGATTTCAAATAAGTGGAATGCCATGTGCGACGACGTTGCCCCGCAACTGAAAAATATCCTCGCCAACGCGCCCTTGTACCGGATGCTGACGCCGCGCCAGCTTGACTTGATCGCGGCCAACACCAGCCCCAGGCGGCTGGAGGTGAACGTCAGCGTCGTCAGCCAGGGCGAAGCGGCCACGGGCACCTTCTGGGTGGTCTACGGCCAGGTGAATATTTCCGTGCACAGCAAGCAGGGCAGCGCCAGGATGCTTGCCCTGCTGGGTGCGGGAAAATGCTTCGGCCTGAGCGAGATGCTGCTCGGGCAAGAACATCAAGCCTGCGTCAAGACGACCGCCAGTTCGATGCTGCTGCATACCGAGCGCGACGCCATCTTGACCGTGCTGGACGAGAATCCCGGTTTCGCGCGCGAAGTCATGACGCGGCTCGGGCGCCAGTTTTACAGCCTGGTGCGCGACATCGGCAACTATTCGCTGAGCGCCCACCAGCGCCTGGCCGATTACCTGCTGCGCCAGGGCGAGCAAACGCCCAACGCGGAAATCGAGTTGATTGCCAACAAAAGCCTGATCGCCTCGCGCCTGTGCGTGACGCCGGAAACGCTGTCGCGGCTGTTCCGCGACTTTAGCGCGGACGGCATGATCAAGGTGAGCGGCCGGCGCATCACGGTGCTCGATTGGTCCAAGGTGACGGCCCTGCTTGCCTGACGGGCGCGCCCACTGCCGAAACCACCCTCATTTTAGAAAGAAAACATGCCAATCTCCTCATTGCGCCAGGAATACAGCCGCGCCAGTTTGTCCGAAGAGGACGCCAGCGCCGACCCGCTCGAGCAATTTGGCAAGTGGTTCGAGGACGCCAGGCGGGCCGAGTTGCCAGACCCGAACGCGATGAGCGTGGCCACCGTCGGCGCCCACGGCTTGCCGTCGAATCGCATCTTGCTGCTCAAGGGTTTCGACCGGCGCGGCTTCACCTGGTTCACCAATTACGTCAGTCGCAAGGGGCGCGACCTGAACGCGAATCCGCACGCGGCCCTGTTGTTTTACTGGGCGGAGCTGGAGCGCCAGGTCAGCATCGAGGGCAGGGTGGAGAAAATCGACGCCGCCGAGAGCGACGCCTACTTCATGAGCCGGCCGCGCGCCAGCCGCCTGGGCGCGCTGGTGTCGGCGCAAAGCGCGCCGATCGCCGAGCGCGCCCAGCTCGACGCCAATTACGCCGAGGCCGTGGCGCGCCACGCCGAGCAAGAGCCGACCCGTCCCGCGCACTGGGGCGGCTACCGGCTGGCGCCGCTGCGCATCGAATTCTGGCAGGGCCGCAGCTCGCGCCTGCACGACCGTCTGGTGTACAACCTGCAAGACGATGGCAGTTGGCAGCGCGAGCGCCTGCAGCCCTGATTCCGACGTGGAGGGGCGGCGCTACCCGTCAGGGCGGCGGCGCCATTTTCACGCGGCACGGGCCGCCACGTCCATGGCGCCGAACATGCGCATCGCGGCCAGCAGGCTGTCCTGGCGCAGCGCCAGCACCCGCTCTATCATCGGATACAGTAAGCCCGCTTCGCTGGCCTGATGGCGCCGCATGAGCTGATCGAGGGCGGCGGCATGGGCGCTGGCCGCGGCGGCGCTGCGTTCGGCGATGGCATTGGCCAGGCGCTGGACGATGGCGCGTATGCCAAGGTGTTCCGTGCGCATCGCCATGCTGGGCGTGGCCAGGCTATGCACCGCCTTCTCGAAGGCGGGAAAGACGATGCGCTCCTCGATCAGCAGATGGCGTTCGAGGGCATCGTCGTAGCAGGCGAAGGCTTGCGCGGTCTGTTTCCAATGGCCATCTTCGAGCGCCTGTTGAACTTCGCTGAACAGGGCGCCGCAGCGGGCATGGTCGTTGACCAGATAGGTGCCGATGGTTTCCACTTGATCTTTCGGAACGTGAACAGGGAACACATTTTCGCGCGCTACCTTCCATCGTTTCCTTGATGTGGATCAAATAAGTCGACGAAAACCCGTGTCACGGGCGGATTGCCGGCGCGGCCCAGGCCGGCTGTGCCGATGGCGACACCTTGAGCGCCGGGCGCGCGGCGGCACTGGCATGTTTTCCAGCGCGATGGCATTCCCTGAGGCGAATCGGGGCACCCGTCGTGACGCTGGTGCCGGCGAAAAAAAGCCAAGACGCGCCAAGGCGCATCAGAGGGAATAAGGGACGCTCTGAGCGCTGTCAGCGCGCGCCCTTGTGATCCTTTTGACCATCATTCTTGTGGCGGCCGGCCACTTCCCGCTGTTCTGCCAGCTCTTTTTGTTTCTTTGCATCTTCGGCCGGGTTCGGGTGGGCGTGGCCCGGTGCTGGTTGCGGGGCGCTGGTGTGGTCGGTCATGGCAATCTCCTTGTGTGGCGTGGCTGAAATGGACTCGGACTGTGCTGGCCCGGTTGGGGTAGCTTGGTGGCTACCGGTCAGCACCACCTTACTCGCGGTGCGGCCGCCTTACCGTGCGGTAAGCAACATAGGAAAAAGCGATTTTCGGGCTTTGCGGCGTATCAATTTGACGCCATCGGTAACATAGTGTGTTAGCGAACAGGCCAAGCTTGCCTCTTACGCTACACTGTCGTATTTCGAAGAATAAGAAAGTGTAGCCATGCCCTTGCCAGACAAGCACAAACGCCCGCGCTGGCGTCTCGAAGACATAGAATTTGATAAAATCGACGTTTCTCTGGCCCGCGACGATGAATTTTTATTCCTCACGCTGGCATCGGCCTCGTTCGTGGAAATCCTGTCCGAAACCTATAGCGACAATCTGGTCGAGCTCTTCAAAGACAATTCCAAGGTCACGGCTTGGCTGGATCAGTCCTGGCAGCACGAGGAAGTGCAGCACGGCAAAGCGCTGAAAGCCTATGTGCGCGCCGTCTGGCCGGAATTCGACTGGGACCGGGGTCACGATGAATTCAAGGTGCAATACAACGCCGTCTGTACCGTGGAGCAACTGGAATCGAAACCGGGGCTGGAACTGGTGGCCCGCTGCGTCGTCGAAACGGGCACCTCGACCTTTTACCGGGCGCTGCACGATTACGTGCGCGAACCGGTGCTGCGTCAGCTGATCGACAATATCCGCACCGACGAAGCGGCCCACTATACGCATTTTCGGCGCCATTTCGCCGCCTACAACAAGGTCGAGCGGCATGGCGTGCGCGAAGTGCTGGCCACCATGTGGCGCCGCCTGCGCGACGCCCGCGGCGAAGATGTCTACATCGCCTTCAAGCATGTGTATGGGCAGCGCCATCCGGAAAAACCCTTCGTCGAAGAGGACTGGCAGGCCTATAACCGCACCGTCAAGCGCCTGGCGCGGCGCTACTATCCGTACAAGATGGCGGTGAAAATGCTGATCAAGCCGATTCCCATGATGGAACCGCTGAAACGCGTATTGCAGTGGCCCTTGCTGGGCCTGGTGATGCTGGTGTCGGCCGGCCGCACCTGAGGCGCCCGCCGTTTCTCCCGTTTCCCCCGGGTCCCGGCCATCTTTCGAGAGCGGCGCATGTGTCGGTCGGGCGCGGCATCTGGAATTGACGCCCCGTTTCACGCCGGCCGTGCTGGACTACTGGTCGCGCCTGAGCGCGCGGCCCGCCTATCAAAGTGCCCTGCGGGCGCAGGAGCGCGCGGCCGGCGAGCAGGGCGTGGCGACGACGCCGGCGCCGGATGCCGCTTGCCGCTTGCCGCTTG
>DMYQ01000333.1:7779-18245 GCA_003482555.1 Janthinobacterium sp.
TCGCCGCCCGTTCGCACCCAGTGCTGGCCGCGCGGAGGCGCGCCACGGCTCTGTTTGCTAGCGCACACAAGGGGTGGCGGCGGGCAAATACGCCGGTCTATCTTCAAGGAAAGACTTCAGGGGGGAGTATACTGCTTTCTTTGGCGACAGCCTGACCCGAAAGGACCACCCCCGATGAGCGCACTTCCAGCTTGCCCAAAATGTAATTCCGAATATACCTACGAGGACGGCGGCCAGTACATCTGCCCGGAGTGCGCCCATGAATGGTCGGCGCAGGCCGGCGCCGCCGCCGCCGTCGAAGAAGGGCCAAAAGTGTACCGGGACTCGGCCGGCACCGTGCTGCAGGACGGCGACACGGTTTCCGTGATCAAGGACTTGAAGTTGAAAGGTTCGGGCGGCACCGTCAAGATGGGCACCAAGGTCAAGAATATTCGCCTGGTCGACAGCGACCACGACATCGATTGCAAGATCGA
The DNA here is from genome assembly GCA_003482555.1 of Janthinobacterium sp. GTDB lineage: Bacteria > Pseudomonadota > Gammaproteobacteria > Burkholderiales > Burkholderiaceae_D > Janthinobacterium. The sequence goes on from DMYQ01000333.1 coordinate 8,253, forward strand.
CGGTTTCGGCGCCATGAGCCTGAAAACGGAGTTCGTCAAGAAAGTGTAAGTAGAAGGGGCGCCGCGAGCCAGCGTCCGCCGGTATTCAGGCGGGCAGGGCCAGCGTTCCGCTCAGCCCGGCCGGCAGCGCCAGCCCGATGCGGCGGCAAGCCGGCGCCAGGGGTGTCCATTCGCTCAGCGCCAGTCCCCGGCATTTCAATTCCGCTTCGCGCGCCGTCCAGGCGCGCGCGAACGCCAGCGCGCGCCCCCCCGGGGCGACGTCCGCCAGCGCTTTGGCCACCGCCATTCCCAGATAATCGATCGCCAGTTGCCGCCAGTCGGGCAAATCGTGCAAGTCTTGCGCGCGCATCAAGTCGACGCCGACGGCGCCATGCAGATTCACGGCCGCCAGCGAGAGCCCGTCTTCGTGGCTGATCGACAGGCCCGCTTCGGCGCCGCCCTCGCCGCCGAGCAGCAGGCGCGGCGCCCGCCCCGGCGCGCAACGCAGCGCGATGCGTTCCGGCGCCAGGCCGGAGCAGTGCGCCATCGCTTGCGGCAGGGCCAGGCGGATGGCGCGCCGCGCCAGGTCGCGCCCGGCACCGGCCGCGGTGGCGACGCCGATGACGAGCACGCCATCGCGCGGCACCAAAGCCGGGCCCGGCCCGTTCGACCACATATGCACGGCCATGGCGGCCGGCGCGGGCGCCGTGGCTCCGTTCACGGCCGCGCCGGCGCCGCCGGACAGCCGGCCCAACTGCTGGCCGCTGGAATGTGTTCGCCCTTCATCACCAGAGTCAGGGGGCCGAGGCGGGCGTTGTCGCCCACGCGCGCGCTGTACAGCACGGCGCTGCGCGGCCCCATGTAGACGCGCGCGCCGATGTCGACGTGGTCGATCTTCATCACCCGGTCTTCGAACAGATGGGTTTGCGGGCAAGCCAGGGCGTTCAACTCGCTGTACTCGCCGATGCTGACGCAATCGAATTCCGTGATGTCGGTGGTGTCCAGGTAGACGCCGCGGCCGATCTTGCAGCCGAGCAGGTTGAAGGCCAGCGGCAGCCACGGTGTGCCGCGCAGGTAACGCATGAAGTTGGGCACGGCGATGCCCTCGTACATATTCGTGACGCCTTCGGAAAGCCAGACGAAGGGCGTCCACATCGGATCGGCGCGCTTGCGGTAGCGGCCCAGCAGCAACCACTTGAAGGTCAGCACGAACAGGTAATTGCCGACGCCGTAAGCCAGGCCGGCCAGCGCCAAGTCGCGCGCCACCGCTGACCAGCGGCCGGCGCCGGCCAGCGGCATCATGTTCAGCACCAGGGTGTAGCCGACCGCGATCACGGCCGCGTGCGGGGTGACGATGCGGAACGCTTCGATCAAGCCGCGCCCCAGGCGCCGCAGCGGCGTAGGGCGGAAGGTCAGCGATTCGGGATAACCGCTGACCGTTTCGCGCGCCGGCAGGTGGATGGGGGGCGCGCCGAGCCAGGTGTCGCCGCTGTGCATCTGGGCGTTGTCCGGCGCGTGCGAATGGACGCCGATCAGCACATGCTCCGGCAATACCGTGCCGTCCGGGATATAACTGCCGTTGCCGACGAAGCTGCGGTGCGAAATCACGGTTTCTTGCATCGTCATCCAGCCGCCGTCGATTTCCTCGTCGCCCAGCATGACGGCGTCGGCGATGAAGGTTTCATCGCCCAGCGTCAGCATGTCCGGCACCACCCCCAGCGCGGTCGAGATTTCGGCGCCGCGCCCGACCTTGGCGCCCAGCAGACGATACCAGTAGGGCGCATAAATGGTGGCGTAAATCCCGTGCAGCACGTTCAAGCTCGATTCCTGGATGTGGCTGACCAGCCATTTGGCGCAATAGATATTGCTGTGCACGGCCGAACGGCCCGGCTTCAGGCGCGGCAGCGCGCTCCAGCGGATGCCGGCCGAGACCAGCGCCGTGAGCACGATCAGCACGGCGCTGGCGGGGAAGGCCAGCACGAAGTAGCGCGCCAGCTGGATGCGCACAGCGTCGCCCTGCAACCAGGGCAGCAGCTCGTGTTCGTCGAACCAGTCGATCAGCACGAAGGCGGGGAAGACCGGCATGAAGAAGAGGGTGGCGATGAGGATGATGCCGAAGACGAAAAACAGGGCTTCACCGGTCAAGCGACGCGAGCCGACGGCGGGCCGCGGCGGCAGGCGGGCCGGGTCGAAGGCGCCCAGGTCGCGCGCGGGCGAGCCGCCCCAGACGCGGCCGGCCGGCACGGCGCGGCCTTCGGCCAGCGCGCACTGGCCTTCCATGTGGCCGGCCTGGCCGACGCTGGTGTTGCCTTCCAGGATGGCGTACGAGCTGACGCAGGCGTCGTCGTCGAGGCGGATCGGGCCCAGGTGCAGATAGCCGCGCTCGACGCGGGCGTTTTCGAAGTTCACGGCGTTGCCGATGCTCACGCCGTCGCCGATGTAGAGCAAGTCCGGCGTGCGCAGGGTGATCGAGCCGATGATGACGTCGTGCCCGACGGTGGCGCCGAGGGCTCGCAACCACCAGGAAAACAGGGAAGAGCCGGCCAGCAGATAGGCTGGCGCCGACTCGACCAGGCGGTCGGACAACCACCAGCGGTAGTAGGTGAAGCCCCACAGCGGATACACGCCGGGCTTCAGGCGGCCGGCGATCAGCCACTTGCCGGCGATGGCGAAGAGAAATTCCATCAGCGTGGCCAGCAGGAACACGCCGAGCGAGGCGGCGATCGCCCGCGGCACCGAGTCGCCCGGGTCGCCGGTAAAGAAATGGTAAGTGAAAAACGGCGCCAGCCACTGCGCCATGCGCAGGGTGATCAAGCCCGGCATGGCGGCGGCCTGGGCCAGCCCGCACAGCCAGCGCCGCGCGGCCGGCGGCGCCGTCCATTCGCCCTGCGGCGCCAGCGCCGCCGGGGCCTCGGCCAGGGCGGCGGCGATGCGCCCCACTTGCCGGTTGTGGTAAATGTCGCGCACCGTCACGTGGGCGTAGCGGGGATCCTGGCGCAGGGCCGAGGCCAGCCGCGCGGCAAAGAAGGAGTGGCCGCCCAGGTCGCTGAAGAAATCCGCTTCGCGCACGATGGCCTGGCCCGGGAACAGGGTGGCCAGGGCCGCGAACAGGGCCGCCTCGGCCGGCGTTTCGGCCAGGTCGGAAGCGGGCGCGGCGCCGGCCGGCACGGCGTCCAGCGCGCGCGCCTTGAGGGCCTTGCGGTCGATCTTGCCGGAGGTCAGGCGCGGCATTTCCGCCAGCAACTCGAAACGGCTCGGCACCATGTACGGCGGCAGCACGGCGTTCAAGGCGCGCCGCAGGGTGGCGGCGCCGACCGCCTGCGGGGCGGCGCCGGCCTCGGCCACCAGGTAGGCCAGCAACAGGTCGATGCCCTCGTTCTGGCGCAGCAGCACGGCCACCGTGCCGACGCCCGGCTGTTGCGCCAGCAGGGTTTCGATTTCACCCAGTTCGACCCGGAAGCCGCGGATTTTCACCTGGTCGTCGGCCCGGCCCAGGCACTGCACCTGGCCGTCGGCATCGATGCGGGCCAGGTCGCCGCTGCGGTACAGGCGGGCGTCGTGGTCGCCGATGCTCCAGGGATTGACGAGGAATTTTTCCGCCGTCAAGTCGGGCCGGCCCAGGTAACCTTGCGCCAGGCCGGGGCCGGTGATGCACAGCTCGCCCGTCTGGCCCCGGGGCAGCAGGCTCAAGGGACCGGCCGCGTCCTCTTGCGGCGCGATCACCAGCAAGCCATAGTTGGGCAGCGGCGTGCCTATCGTCACCGGCTGGCCGGCGTGAAGGCGCGCCAGGCTGGCCGACACGGTCGCCTCGGTGGGGCCGTACGTGTTGAAGATTTGCCGGCCGGGCGCGCTCCAGCGCTCGACCAGGGCTTCCGGGCACATTTCGCCGCCCAGGTTGATCAAGCGCAGGCCGGGCACGTCTTCGCTGAACAGGGACAGCAGGGTGGGCACGGCGTGCAGCACGGTGACCTGGTTGGCGCCGAGCATGCGCGGCAAGATTTCCGGGTCGCCGCTCACTTCTTTCGGGCCTATCCACAGGGTGGCGCCGACCAGGTAGGAAATCCAGATTTCTTCGAAGGACATGTCGAAGGCGACCGAAAAGCCCTGGTAGACGCGGTCGTCGCCGCCTATGCCCAGCATGGCGTTTTCGCTGCGCAAGAAGTGGCATATGCTGCGCTGGGAAATCAGGATGCCCTTCGGCTTGCCGGTCGAGCCGGACGTGTAGATGACATAGGCGGGGTGATCGGGCAGAACGTCGGCGCGGCGCGTGAGCGCGTAGCCGGCCGGCGCGGGCGCCAGCAGGGTCGCGGCGCTCCACACGGGGCGCCCCAGGCCGTCCAGGCGCGGCGCGAATTGCGCGCTGGTGAGCACGCCGGCCGCGTCGGCGTCGTCCAGGCACACTTGCAGGCGTTCCACCGGGGTGTCTTCATCCACCGGCAGCCAGGCGGCGCCAGCCTTGGCCACGCCCGCTTGCAGCACCAGTAAGTCGATGCCGCGCGCCAGCCACAGTCCGACGATCTGCCCGGGCCGCACGCCGGCGTCGATCAGGCGCGAGGCGACCAGGTCGGCCTGCTGGTCGAGTTCCCGGTAACTGAGGCGGCGCTCGCCGAAGATCAGCGCCGTCTGCTCGGGGTGGCGGCGGGCGCTCGTCTCAAGCAGGTCGGCCAGTATTTCTTCGCGCAACAAGTCCGGTTGAACCGGCCCGTACAGTATGTCGGAATGGCGCGCGGCCTGGCCGCGCTCCAGCAGGGTGGAATCGTTCATGTGGTGACGCTTTTTTCGGGGTGGATCGAACTGCGCGCGCGGGCCGTCGAAGTGCGGGGGCGGGCTGCCGGACGGACAGGCTCTACCTTACAGCATGCCTGTCCCATCCTGCAGCTATTTGCTGTGGGCGCAACAGCTAAATGTGGGGGAAATGGCAGGCTGGGGCGATTTATCCGGCCGAGCAAGCGCCGGGCTTCGATTTGCGCGGATTTGGCGCCACCAGCGCGATGGCGAAGGGCCCGCCGACCGGCCGGCGGGTCGGCACCGGTCGCGCCCCGAAGCGGGGCCGCGACCGGCCGCGTCCGCTACATTAAAAGCGGCCCCGGTAGCCCCAATGTGGATGGTAATAAGGCGGATAGTTCGCATAGGCGCTGGCCTCGTCCTGGAAGTTCAGTTGCAGCATGCAATTGCGCCATTGATCCGTGTTGGGATTGAAGCCCAGCTTGTTGCAGGCGGGACCGTAAATGGCGATCCTGCGATCCATGTCTTGCTGCTTATATGCCGCCTGTTGGGCCGGCGTCGCACAGCCTGCCAGCAAGATCGCGGCCGTCAATAACATCAAAAGGGTAGGCATCATGCTCTCCTTTCACTCACTAAATCGACTTTCCTTGATCCAGTGTAGGAGGGCTTATGCCGGGTTCATTGATCCATATCAAGGCGCGCGGGAAAGCAGGCTGCCTGAACCGCCAATATCGGCTTCACTCGTCGCTTTCACTCGTCGCACTCGTCGCCCTCACTCCTCGTTCCAGCCGACGACCAGGCCGGCCCGCACCCTGGTCGCCGCGATCAGGCGGGCGTTGGGCTCGTCGGTGCCGGCGACCCAGTCCAGCGCCGCCTGTGGCGTGCGGCCGAAGCGCTGGTGGCGCCGCAGCAGGCGGGAGGTGCGCAAGTCCTGGTCGACGTCGAGGAACCAGGCTTGATCGAGCAGAGCCGCGGCCGCCGGCCAGTGTCCCTCGTCGAGCAAGAGGTAATTGCCTTCGGTGATGATCAGGCGGGTGTGCGGATGGATCGCGATGGCGCCGGCCACCCCTTCCTCGATATCGCGCCGGTATTCGGGGGCGTAGACGACTTCGCTTGGCCCCTGGGCGCGCAGGCGCCGCAACAGCGCGCAATAACCGGCATCGTCGAAGGTGTCGGGCGCACCCTTGCGGCCGGCGCGGCCGAGGCGGGCCAATTCGCTGTTGGCCAGGTGAAAACCATCCATGGGCACGACCTGGGACAGTTGCGGGAAAGCCAGTTGCAGGGCCTGTGCGAAAGTCGACTTGCCGGCGCCGGGGGCGCCAACGATGCCGAGAATGACGCGCCCGCCCGGGCGCAGCAGTTCCTCGACGCGGCGCAGGTGCTGGAGCGCAATGGCGGGCGCGGTGGATGCGTGGTTCGCTGGGTGTGGCATCTGTTTCTCCGGTGGTGGTGTGGCGGTGTGGCCACAGTTTAGCAGTTGCCGGCGGGCGCCGTCCCGGCCGGCCGGCGCCCCTGCGCGGTCGCTCATCGACGGCGTACCGAGCGCCAACGGCCAGGCGTTCTTGCTCAATCTTGCTCAATTCGAAGGGCGTCTTGTTCAAGCACGGCGCCAGCGTCAACACGGCCCGCCTGGTGGCCAGCACGATGGCCTTCGGCGACGCCGATTTCAACGCCGCCAATTATCGTTTCAGCGACAGTGGCTCGAGCGCCTACGTAGGCCTCTCTTTCACCTTAAGCGGCCACGCCCAGAATCACGCTGGATGCCTCGAAGATGGCGGCGGCGACCTGAACGACGGCCAGCCCCAGCTTGGCGCTGCCGACATTGGTGACGATGGCGGCGACCTGGCCGCCGCCGGCCAGGTCGATCACCACTTCGCTGTTGACGGCGCCCGCGTGCAGGCTGGAGACGATGCCGCCGAGGCGATTGCGGGTCGAAAATTTCGCGCCTTGGTCGTCCGTGACGATGACGATGGACGAGGCCTTGATCAGCGCGAAGGCCGGGGCGCCGGTTTGCAGGCCCAGCCTGACGGCGCTGTCGTGGGTGATGATGGCGACGATGGTCTGGCCGCCGCCGATTTCCAGTTCGATTTCATCGTTGACGGCGCCGGTCTTGATCTTGCCTACGGTGCCGGGAAACTGGTTGCGGGCGCTGGTTTTCATGGGAATACTCCTGGATAGGCGGGACGGCCGTTGGGGACGACTGCGCGCATGTCATCGTCCGTTTAAAATCCCCACTCTACTATGCCGCGCGGCGAGCATGTGTGCGCCCATGCGTCTTGCCGCTACATCATGAACGGCAGCGGCAGCATGCCGAAGCCGTCGTCGAGTCCCTCTATGCAATCGAGCAGTCCCTGCAGCCCGTCGTCGAGCTGGCCCAGCGCCAGCGGGTCGAGCCGCGTCAGCGCTGTCGCCAGCAAGCCGCGCGCCGGCTTGGGTGCGCTCTCGAGCAGGTGGCGGCCGGCGTCCGACAGGCTGACCTTGACGGCGCGCTGGTCGAGCGGGTCGCGCGACTTGGCGATGTAGCCGCGCTTGCCGAGGCCGTCGAGCAGGTTGCTGGTGGTGGTCTGGTGGATGGCCAGCTTGTTGGCCAGCTCGCCGACCCGCAAGCCGTCGGCTTCGTGCAGTTCATGCATCAGCCACAACTGGGCGCCGCTGACGCCGCACTGCTTCTCGATCCAGGAAGAATGTTGCTGCGCGGCGCGGATGACGATGCGCAGTTTTTGCAGGATCGCCTGACGCAGGACGACGTCGGAAGACGGGGCCGGGTCGGATTTCGGTGGACTCATCACTTTTTCCATTGCCAAATGAATCACATCTTAGCAGAACAGGAATTACATTTGCCTAAATATAATGTTTGGGAATATAATTTGCACCTGAGCATGGTTCATTCCGCGTCCCGGACGGCGCCGCATGCTCGAACAAAGGCACCCATGTCATTTTTCGATTCGCACTATCCACCGGCGCGGCGGGCCGCGGCCGCCGCCCTGTGGCTGGCGCGCGCGCAAAACATGTGGCACCGCGGCGCAGCCTGGATACTCGGCCCGTTGCTGGTGGGCGCGATGGCGGTCGGGCTGGCGCTGGGCAGCGAGCGGGCGGGGCGCTTCAACGTCTGGCTGTTCAAGACCGTGCCGCTGGCGCCCCTGCTGGTCTTGCCGGCCGGCATGGCGCTGCTGGTCTTCCTGGGCCAGCGCTACGCGCCCGGTTCGCAAGGCAGCGGCATTCCACAGACCATCGCCGCGATCGATACCATGGATGGCGACAAAAAGGGGCACTTCCTGTCGCCGCGCATCGCGCTCGGCAAGATTTTCCTGACCCTGGGCGGGCTGGCCATCGGCGCCTCGATCGGGCGCGAAGGCCCGACGGTGCAGATCGGCGCCTCCATCATGCACGCCTTTTACGGCCGCGGGCCGTTTCGCGGCGCGGCCATGCGGCGCATCCTGATCCTGGCCGGCGGCGCGGCCGGCATCGCCGCCGCCTTCAACACGCCGCTGGCCGGCATCATGTTTGCCATCGAGGAACTGAGCAAGAAGCACGCTTTCAAGGCCAACAGTTCGACCCTGGTGACGGTCATCGTGTCGGGCCTGATTTCGCTGGCCGTGCTGGGCAACTATACGTATTTCGGCTCCAGCGGCGCCTCGCTGGCCTGGCCGCTGGGCGTCGGCGCCGTCTTGCTGTGCGGCGTGGTCGGCGGCGCCGCCGGCGGCGCCTTCAGCCGCATGCTGATCGGCGTCAGCTTCCATTTGCCGCCCCGCCTGGCGGGCTTGTTGGCGCGCCGCCGCCTGGTGTTCGCCGCCCTGTGCGGGCTGCTGATCGCCATCATCGGCATGCAAACCGGCGGCCTGGTGTTCGGCACCGGCTATGAAGCGACCCGCTTGACTCTGGAGGGTAGCGGCGCGCTGCCCTGGTATTTCGGCCCTGCCAAGCTGGCCGCGACCCTGCTGTCCTCGGCCAGCGGCATCGCCGGCGGCATCTTCGCGCCCTCGCTGGCGGTGGGCGCCGGCCTCGGCGACAACATCGCCACCCTGTGGCCCGGCCTGGCCAATCACGGCGCGATCATGCTGCTGGTGATGGCGGCCTACCTGTCGGGCGTGACGCGGGCGCCGGCCACGTCCTTCATCATCATGCTGGAAATGACGAACGACCATCAAATGCTGTTGCCGCTGATGAGCGCCTCCGTCATCGCCAGCGCCGTCTCGAAGCTGATCTGCCCGACGGCCCTGTATCAAAAACTGGCCGAGAACATGGCGCCGCCTCCGCCGCCGACTGTGGCGAAACCGTCAGGCGCGAGCGGCCCTGACACACCGATTTTGTAGCGCCGTAGTGAGTTTGTTACCCTTAACCCATCAGGAAAATTTCATGCATTCAATAAAAACAATCGCCATCGGCGCCTCTTTCTCGCTATTGTTGGCCGCTTGCGCCAGCGCCCCGAAGGGAAACGAAGCGGTGGCGCAAGCGCCGTCCAAGCCGGTCACGGCCGTCGGTGCCGACGCCCGCGGCGTGGCGCCGGCCGGCGTCGACGCGCTCAACGATCCGAGCAGCATCCTGGCCAAGCGCAGCGTGTATTTTGGGTTTGACGACTACTCGGTGAAGCCGGAAGCGACGCCGCTGGTGGTGGCCCACGCCACCTATCTGGCGAAGAACCCGCGCCATATCCGCATCCAGGGCAACACCGACGATCGTGGCGGCAGCGAATACAATCTGGCGCTGGGCCAGAAGCGCGCCGAAGCGGTACGCCATGCGATGGTGACCCTGGGCGTGCCCGAGTCGCAGCTGGAAGCGGTATCGTATGGCAAGGAAAAGCCGAAAGCCGAAGGCGAGAATGAAGCGGCATGGGCTGAAAATCGGCGCGACGACATCGTCTACGGTAAATAAACCAGGCACGTCCAAGCTGGCCGCGACCCTGCCGTCGCCGGCCGGCGGCACCTTCGCGCCCGCGCTGGCGCCGGGTGCCATCCCCGGCGAGAATATCGCCACCCTGTGGATCGGCCCGGCCCGGATCGGCCCGGCCCGGCCAGCCATGGCGCGCTCATGCTGCTGCAGACGAGAACCTGGCTGTCGGGCGTGACGCGGGCGCCGGCGAGGTCTTTCATCACCATCCTGGAAATGACAGCAAGTTGCGGATTGGCCGCTTTCGGCCATCAAGAGACCGCCGTATCCGAAAGTTAAAATAATGTTATTATTTTAACTTTCACGGCAAGGTGCCAAGCACCATGACGCTCCGGACATCCGAACAAACGTAAGCGAGCAGAGGCATTCTGATGAATCGTGTTTTCCTGGCCGGTTTCTTGC
>DMYQ01000289.1:0-1481 GCA_003482555.1 Janthinobacterium sp.
GTGTTGCCGATGGCGGCCGTGGTGTCGGCGCCGCGCACGGTGGCGGTGACCAGGCCGGCGCTGGTGCCGACGTCCTGGATCTGGATGTCGTTACCGGCGCTCTCGTTCAGTTGCAATTCCTTGGCGCCGGCGGCGCTGGTTTTGATACTGGCCGTGATGTTGGTGGAGCCGGTCTGGGCATTCACGGCCTGGGCCAGGGCGGACAGGTCGCCGTTGACGACGGCGGCCGAGATGGTCACCGGTTGCGAGTTGGTGTCATTGGCGAGCGAGTTGGAACCGCGCAATTGGAATTGCACCGCGCCGCTGCCGATCGAGGCGATGGTGGCCACGGTGCTGGCGTGGGCCGTGACGCCGCTGTGCGAGCTCAGGGCGTTGGTGTTGGCGGCGATCGCCTTGGCGCTGTCGCCGGCGGCGACGGCGACCGTGGTCGAGGCGCCGGAACCGGATTTGATCGTCAAGGTTTGCACGGCAACGGCATTGGCGGCGCCGGTGATGGCTTGCGAGCTGAAAGCACCGTTGGCGTTCGACGATTCCAGGGTGTTGTTACCCAGGTCGGCCGCTTTGGCGCTGGCGATACCCACCGAGATGGTTTGGTTGGCGTTGGCGCCGACCTGGAACTGGGTGTTCGTCAAGCTGCCGTCGAGCACGTTTTGGCCGTTGAACTGGGTCGTGTTGGCAACGCGGTCGAGTTCCGAGCTCAGGGCCGAGACTTCATTCTGGATCGATTTGCGATCGGATGCGGAGTTACTGCCGTTGGCGGACTGGACTGCCAGTTCGCGGACACGTTGCAAGAGGTCGCCTGCGGTAGCCAGGCCACCCTCGGCCGTTTGAGCCAGCGAGATACCGTCGTTGGCGTTGCGGGCCGCCTGGATGTTACCGTTGATTTGCGAAGTGAAGCGTGCCGAAATCGCCATGCCGGCGGCATCGTCCTTGGCGCTGTTGATACGCAAGCCGGAGGACAGGCGTTGCAGCGAGGTGGCCAGCGCAGCTTGGGATTTCGACAGATTGCCTTGGGAGTTCAGGGAGGCGATGTTTGTGTTGATTGAGATAGACATGGTGTTTCTCCGGACAGGTAATTCAAGATTGGGCTATGTGCTCTTTACTTTGGTCTGCCTCGCTGTTCCGAGACAATCAAACCGCTGTTATATAGGGTAACGGTAGCCCACCGAAAAAGTTGATGGACGAAAACAGTTTAAATTTTCACTTCAGGCTCTCTATTTCCCGGGGAGCGTCCCGCTAAACGACAGGTCGGCGTAAATCTTGAGGGTGAAAATAATTTTATTTGCGGGCTAAAGAGGGGTGATTCGGGCGGCGACCAGGGGCGCGGGAGGGACTGGCGCGGGGTGAAGATGGTGAAATGTTGTGAAAAGTTGTGAAAAAACCAGCGTCAGGCGGGCGCTTGGGGGCGGTTCACCGCCGCCAGGCGCCGCCTGTCAGCGGCGCGCCGCGCCGGGCCGGCCCAGCAGGGTGTCGAAGGCGTC
>DMYQ01000289.1:1603-2420 GCA_003482555.1 Janthinobacterium sp.
CCAGCATGGTGGCGTTGGCCTCGAAGATCAGCAGCCTGCCGTCGGGCAGCAGGGAAAAGTCGACGCCGGCGTAGTCGAGGTCGAGGCGGCGTCCGATGGCGGCGATGGCGGCCATGCCGGCCGCGCCCAGAATGGCGGCCGGATCTTCCAGGAAGCGGCGTTCCTCGTCCAGCTTCCACGGCGACAGCATGGCGGCGCTGGCGTAGTGCACCATCCACTGCTCGCTGATCGCCAGATGGTAGGGGTAGGGCTGGCGGTCGACAAACATGATGCGGTATTTGCGGAAGTGGCCGTCGGCCGAGCGGTAGTCGTGATACGCGCACATATAGAGAGCGGCGCCGGGCGCGATCTCGATGGCGTCGAGGGCGGCGCGGCTGTCGACTTGCCGCATGCCTTCGCCGCCGTGGGTGGCGGGCGGGCGCAGCAGCGCGGGGAAGCGGAACTCCGGCCGCGCCCGCCAGCCGGCGCCCGCCTCGATGCGCCACACGGCCGGCACCAGCAAGCCGTCCACGCCGGCCAGCAGATCCGGCAGCAAATGGCGGGCCGTGCGCGCCACCGCCGCCGGCGCGTTCAGTACCGGTTTGCTACAGCCGGCCAGGAAGCGGGCCACGGCCGGCGCCGTGCGGGCCGTCACGTCCGGTTCGCCGATGGCGTTGAAGACCACGTCATAAGGGGGCAGTTGGCGGAATTGCTCTTCGGTGGCGTACTCGATCATCCACTCGAGCAGATTGTTGTCGGCCGCCGGCAGCAAGTCGGTGAAGGGAATGTTGCCCTTGCCGGCGTCGAGCAGCAGCAGCACGGTGCGCGCGGCGCCGGG
>DMYQ01000289.1:2686-2865 GCA_003482555.1 Janthinobacterium sp.
TCGAGCCGGCCCTGTTCCATCAGGGCCAGACCCAGGCTGAAATGGTGCTCGGGGGCGTCCGCGTCGAGGGCGATGGCGCGCCGGTAATGGACGATGGCTTGCGCCTGCAAGCCCTGGGCCTTGCGCGCGTGGCCCAGGTTGCAGTGCGCCGTGGCGAAGCCGGGAGCCAGGGCCAGGGC
>DMYQ01000289.1:3060-16413 GCA_003482555.1 Janthinobacterium sp.
AGGTTGTTGTGCGGCGCGGGGAAGTCGGCTTTCAGCTCGATGGCCTTGCGGTAACTGGCGCCGGCGGCGTCCAGCTTGCCCTGTTCCTGGTAAATATTTCCGATGTTGCAATGCGTTTCCGCCAAGTCGGGCGCCAGGGACAGCCCGATTTCATAGCTGGCGCAGGCTTCGTCGAGTTTGCCGAGCGCGCGCAGCACGTTGCCCAGCTTGTTGTACAGGTCGACGTCGTCCGGCGTCAGGGCCAGCGCGGCTAGGTAACATTCGACCGCTTCGGCGGGGTTGCCGTGGGCCGCCAGGGCATTGCCGAGGTTGCAATGCACTTCGGCCCAGCCAGGCTGGAACGACAGCGCCGCGCGGTAGGCGGCGATGGCTTCATTGGGGCGCTCGAGCGCGAACAGGGCGTTGCCCAGGCTATTGTGCGTCTTGCCGTCGCCCGGTTGCAGGGCCAGCGCCTGCCGGTAGCAGGCGATGGCATCGTCCAGCCGGCCCTGCTGCTTGTAGACCCGTCCCAGGTTCAGGTGGTAGGCGGCGATCGTCGGCTGGGCCGCGATGGCTTGCGTGATCAATTCGGCCGCGCGCCCGTATTGGCCCCGCTGGCAGGCGATTTCGCCCAGCAGGTGCAAGGCGTCCGGCACCGAGGCATTGTTGGCGAGCAATTGCAGGTAGAGCGCTTCGGCTTCCGACAGGCGGCCGGCGAGGTGGTGTTGCAGGGCGGCTTGCAGCATGATGACGGTTCCATTGAACAAAACAAAATGCCGCCCGGAGCTTATCCGGGCGGCATGGTTGGCGGCGGCGCCCCCCGCGCCGCCAATACTACACCCACTACATCGACTTCATCCACTTCAGTCGGCCACCACCACCCGGTTCTTGCCGGTCTGCTTGGCTTGATACATGGCGCGGTCGGCGCGCTTGACCAGGGCGGCCTGGTCTTCATTGGGCAGGCGCAGGGCGACCCCGGCGGAAAAGGTGATCAAGACTTTTTCGTTTTCATGCAGGAAGAAGTGCTTGGTCAGTTCGCGCTGCAGCCGCGTCATGGTCTGGGCCGCCGCGTCGACCGAGGTTTCCGGCAGCAAAATGAGGAATTCCTCGCCGCCGAAGCGGGCGATCACGTCCATCGAGCGCAGGGTGTCCTTGACGATCTTGACCAGGTGCTTGAGGGCGGCGTCGCCGGCCAGGTGGCCGTAAGTGTCGTTGAGGCGCTTGAAATCGTCCAGGTCGAGCATGGCCACGCACAGCGGCGTGCCGCGGCGGTCGGCGCGCGCCGTCTCGCGCTCGAACACATCGTCCAGGCCGCGCCGGTTCAGGCTGCCCGTCAACTGGTCTTCGCGCACCAGTTCGCTCATATGCTGGAGCTTCGCTTCCAGGGTGTGGATGCGCACTTCCGCGTCCTGCACTTCCTGGCGCGCCAGCACCATCTTGTCGCGCGCCCGCAGCGCTTCGGTCTGCACCAGGCGGGTTTCCCGCAGCACTTCGTCGAGCACGTTATTGAGCTCGCCAATATTCTCGGCCTTGCTGATCTTGGCGGAATAACCGCCTATCTTTTCATGGTAGTCGCCGGTGCTGGCGGCAACCTGGCCGAGGCGGTCGATGAAGGTCATCATCATGTTCTTGACGGTCAGCTTGACGTCCGCCAGGCTGTGCTTGAGCTGGCTCTGCTTGTAAATCACTTCCTTCAGGCTGCGCGTGGCGTCTTCCAGGGCGCGCTGGTCGAGCGGGCCGGAGATCAGGTTTTGCACGGCGTCGATCTGGCCGCGCAGCCAGCTGTCCTCGTCGAGCAATTCGCTGACGTTTTCCAGCAAGAGCTTGAACAGGCGCAGCAGCAATTCCTGCTGTTCCGCCGTGTCGCCGCTCTTCAATTCGATCTGGTAGCACAATTGCTTCAGGCGCAGGGCGATCTCGCCCAGCGCTTCCTCGGAGTGGGCTTGCTTGACGGCGCTGCCCAGCGATTCGGACTCGGCCACCAGGGTCGGGCTGCCGGCCAGCAGGGAGGCGACGGCGAAGGTCAGGGTGCGGCTGAGCAAGTCGCGCAAGAGCCGGGTCTGCTCGCCATCGGGCTGGGCGGCCGTTTCGATGCCGCCGCCCTTGCGAATATGCTTGTCGACCAGTTGCGACAGGGCCTTGGCGTAACCGTCCCAGTCGCGCGACTTGACGGCGCGGTTGAAGCGGCGCCCGAAATCGGCCAGGTCGCCCACCGACTCGGTCATCCTGACGGCAAACTGGCCCAGCACGTTTTCGGCGCCATCGTCGACAGGGGCGCTGGCGGCCGGCACGGCGGGCGTTTCGGGCGGCTCGACGATGCCGGCGATTTCATTGTAGATGTCGCGGTAGGCGTGCGGCGTGGGCGCGATGCGGCGCGTGGCCAGGCGCCGGAATGCTTCGCGGGCGATATCGGCCGGGTTTTGCGCGGCGGCGCCGGTGGCGGCCAAAGAGCTTGCGGGGGCCGGAGGGGACGATTTGCTTGACATGATGCAATGCCTTCTTTTGGTTTTGCTATGAGTCAATCATAAGCGAGGCCAGCCTTTGACCATTCCTGAATTAGCGCCCCGAAAGTAGCTTACTTTGCAGCTTACTTTACCGCCACCGTGACCGCCACCTTTGCCGATCCTCATTCGATCAACTGGTTCTTGATCGCGTAGTGGGTCAGTTCCGCGCTGTTTTTCAACTTCATCTTCAGCAGCAAACGGGCCCGGTACTCGCTCACCGTCTTCACCGACAGCGACAGTTCCTGGGCGATCGCCCCCACCGTCTTGCCGGAAGCGATCATGGTTAGGGTCTGGTACTCGCGGTCGGACAGGGTGTCGTGCAGCGGCGTGTCGTGGTCTTCGCCGACGGCGTTCGCCAATTCCTGGGCCAGGGCCGCGCTGATGTATTTTAAACCAGCGGCGACCTGGCGTATCGCCGTCACCAGTTCGCGCGGCGCGCTTTGCTTGGTCAGGTAGCCGGACGCGCCTGCCTTCAGCGAGCGGATCGCGTACTGGTCTTCGCGGTGCATGGACAGCATCAGCACGGCCACCTCTGGTTTTTCCTTCTTGATCTGTTTCAAGACATCGATGCCGCTGCGGTCCGGCATGGAAATATCGAGCAATATCACCTGGCATTCGGCGTTGCGGAACAACTTGATCGCATCGAGGCCGTTTTCCGCCTCGCCGGCGACCACGATGTCGCCGGTCTCGGCCAGGATTTGCTTCAAGCCTTCGCGCACGATCGCGTGGTCATCGGCGATGAAGACCTTGATGGTGGCTTTTTCTGTCATTGCTTCTTCATGTGGCTTGGTTGGGGGCTGACCGCGCCTGCGGCGGCGGCAGCCGCTATTATGGCCTCCCTGGGCGAGACTAGCTTGATTTTGATGGCCACCACCGTGCCGCCGCCGGCCGCGTGGCTCAGGGTCAGGCTGCCGCCCAGGGCGTTGGCGCGCTCGGCCATGCCGCGGATGCCGAACGATTTCGGCTTGGCGCGGTCGCTTTGGCGGATGCCGGCGCCATTGTCGGTGATCTTCAGGCTGATGTGGTGGCGCAGGCGGGCCAGGCGCACCGTGACCCGGCTCGCATGCGCGTGCTTGGCGATATTCGTCAGCGCTTCCTGGAAGATGCGGAACAGGGTGGTGGCCTGGTCCAGATCGAGTTCGATCTCTTTCTGGTTCGAGACGAAGTGGCAGGGCACGCCGGTCTGGGTCTGGAATTCCTGGCTTTGCCATTCGAGGGCGGCGACGATGCCCAGATCGAGCATCGAGGGTCGCAAGTCGAGCGAAATGCGGTGCACCGCCTCGATGCTGCGGTCGACCAGTTCATCGAGGTAGGCGGCTTTGTCGAGCAGGGCGGTGGACTCGGGCGGCAGGCGCTTGGCCAGCATCGCCAGCGCCATCTTGATGGCCGTCAGGTTGCCGCCCAGGTCGTCGTGAATTTCGCGCGCGATGCGGGTGCGTTCCTGTTCCTTGACGGTTTCAACGTGGGCCGTCAGTTCGGCCAGGCGCGCGCGCGAGTGTTTCACTTCCAGCTGCTCCAGGCGGCTCTCGGTGATATTGGTCATGATGCCTTCCCACTGCACGCCGCCGCCGGCCAGGGCGCGCGGGGTCGAGCGCAGATTGATCCACTTGACGTCCTTCCAGGCGTCGACCCAGATGCGGCCTTCCCAGTTCCAGCTCCACAGCGCCGTTTTTGACGCTTGCATGGAATCGAGGTAAGACTTGCGGTCGTCGATCAGGATCAGCTCGAGGAACAGTTCCGGGCGCTGGTGCAACTGCGCCGCCGTCAGTCCCAGCAAGGCCTGGCAACCGTCGCTCAGGTAGGGAAAGGAGACGGCGCCGTCGCCGTGCAGGAAAAACTGATACACCAGGCCGGGCGTGTTCGAGACGATGGCGTTGAAGCGCGACTGCACCTGTTCCAGCGCGGCGGCGCTCGCTTGTGGCACGCTCAAGTCTTCGCCCATGGCCAGCAGCAGGGCGCGGCCGGCGGCGTCGGCGCGCAGCAGGCGCAGGCCGATCGGGTAGTGGGAACCGTCGGCGCGGCGGTGTTCGGTGTGCAGGGCCAGCTCGGCGCCATCCCCGCCCAGGGTGGCCAGCAGGGCCGCGAAGGGGGCCGCTTCCAGCTGCGGCGCCAGGTCCAGCGGACCCATCGTCAGCAGCTCGGCGGCGCCGTAGCGCAGGTTGCGGCGGGCGGCCGGATTGACGTCGACGAAACGCAGGGTGGCCGCGTCGATCAGGTAAATCTCGGACGGCGAGGCGCGCAGCACGGCCGTCAGGCAGTCGGGCGCGGAAGGGGGCTGGGTGCTTGTCATGTAGCCATTGTAAGAGCTGGGAGGGCGGCCGTCACGGGCGCGTGCGCCGCGCCCGCCACAGGGCGGTAAAACGGCGCAGCACGCGCGCGCCGCGGCTGCGGGCCCGGCGCCGGGCCGGCTTGTTCCGCGTCGCCCCGTCGCGCCAGGCGTTCAGGCGGCGCCAGGCGCGCGTGGCGCGCAGCCGGCCCGTCCAGCGGTTCTTGAGCACGAGGAACTTGCCGTTCCAGCGGGCGAACCAGTCCAGGGACAGCAAATTCGGCCGCGTCAGCGTGTACAGCCGCGCCACTGCGGCGGCCCCGCCCAGCTTGGCCAGCACGATCACGGCCACGCCGGCGCAAGCGTGGCCCTCGGCGATGGCCATGAGGGCCAGCACCTTGACGGGAAACAGCAGCAGGGCCGGCAGCACGAAGGCGACCAGGGCCGGATACGGCGGCAGGCGGCGGATGCGGTCTTCCAGCGCGTGCAGTGGCGGCAAGCGGGCCAGCGTTTGCATCACGCGGGCGCCCGTTCGCCACAGGAATTCTTCCAGCAGCAGAAACAGCGCGGCGGCGTAGACCAGGGGCGCGAACAGGCGACGCCTGAACTTGCTGAACTTGTTATATCGTCGTCTCATCGGCCTCCATGCGCGTGGGGGGATACAGCCAGGGCGTAAACCGGACGCGAGTGTGTGTCGGTGAATGATACGTCAAAAAGCCGGGCTTGCCGCGCACGCGGGGTCGCACGGGCAGGATGGCGCCAGCCCCGCTACAATAGGCGGCATGAATAAAGCATTTATCAAAGAGTCGGACAACGACGACGACGAAGAGGCCGCCGCGCTGGCGCTGGCCATTCCCGCCGGCGCGAAAAACTACATCACGCCGGCCGGCTACCAGCGCATCAAGGACGAGTTGCTGCACCTGATAGACGTCGACCGGCCGGAAGTGGTGAAGATCGTGCACTGGGCCGCGTCGAACGGCGACCGCTCCGAAAACGGCGACTATATCTACGGCAAACGGCGCTTGCGCGAGATCGACCGCCGCATCCGCTTCCTGACCAAGCGCATGGATCTGGCGGCCATCGTCGACCCCAGCGTGCACCACGGCGGCGACCAGGTGTTTTTCGGCGCCACCGTCACCTACCGCAACCAGGCCGGCGAGACGCACACCATCACCATCGTCGGCATCGACGAACTCGACCCGCTGAACGGCAAGATCAGCTGGGTCTCGCCGGTGGCGCGCGCCATCACCAAGGCGCGCGAGGGCGATTCGATCACCTTGAACACGCCGCACGGCGCGGAAGAGCTGGAATTGCTGGAAGTGCGATACCCGGCGCCCGCCGAAGGCTGAGGCGCCCTGCGCAAGCCGGGGCCCGCGCTTCCTTGGCGGGCCGCCGGTCCTTTTCCATTTTGTCCCACCTGATGTGTTTTGGCGCACTCCCCGAAGCGGGAAGGGGCGCCGGCGTGCCGTTGTGGCTGGCACAGCCGCGCAGGCCGCCGGCGGCGCGACGCCGCTCGGTTCGATCGAGCGGGGCGAGGAGAAAAGCGCCGCCGCGCCGCTCGGGAGCGCGGTCGCCTACCTGACTCATATACTTTAAATGTCGTTCAGTTCAGTCCAAAGCTGACCGGCTTTTTTACGCCTGAACCTGGCGATAAGTGCCGCCGGGCGCCACGATTGGTGTCTCCACATGGTACTTTTCGATAGCAAGTTTCCCAATGTTTTCTATTTTGTAAAGATGCGGACGCTGCTGTGCCTTGTCATAGAAGCGTCCCCGATAGTCAACCATAGGAACACTTCCTCCATGCGCGTCCACATCCTTCTTGCGTCACTTTCCCTCGCCTTGCTCTCAGCCTGCGGCGGCGGGCATTCGTCGAACATCGCCGCTCACGTCCAGCCCGCGCCAACGGGGCCGATCAGTACCGCCCAGTTGGCCCAGATCGACACTTATGTGCAGGCCCAGATGGCCAGCCAGCATATTCCCGGCCTCACGCTGGTGGTCAACATGAACGGCCAGCCGGCGCTGGAGAAAAGCTACGGTGTTGCCAATATCGCGGCGTCGACGCCTGCGACCCCTGCGACCGTATTTCGGATCGGTTCGATTACCAAGCAGTTCACGGCCACGGCCATCATGCTGCTGGTGCAGGACGGGCGCATCGGCCTGGACGACAAGGTCAGCCGCTACCTGCCTACCGCGCCAGCGAGCTGGAACGCCATTACGATCCGCCACCTGCTCCAGCACACGTCCGGATTGCAGCGCGACCTGCCCGCGGCGCCGCTTGCGCAGGTCAACCCCAACGCCTTGCCGCCGATCGACGACCTGGTCGCGATGGCCGGCCAGATTCCGCTTGAAAACCAGACCGGGGCAGTGCAAAGCTACAGCAATGCGGGCTACCACTTGCTCGGATTCGTGATTGAAAAAGTCAGCGGCCAGTACTTCGCCGATTTTCTGCGGCAGCGCGTTTTTGCGCCGCTCGCAATGACCAGCGCCGACGTGATTCGCACCAAAAAAACGGGGTTTGCGATGGCCACCGGCTACCTCTGGGACGGCAGTGGGCATAGCGCGGCATCCGGCTATTTCCTCACACCAGGGTTGATCGAGGCCGAGGGAAACTTGCAAATGAACGCGCTGGACCTGGCCAAATGGGACGCGTCCTTGCTCACCGAACGCATATTGACAAAGGCCAGCCTGGCCCAGATGTGGACACCGGCCAGGCTCAATGATGGCACCACGGCGCCGTATGGATTTGGCTGGGTCCTCGATGCCATCAACCAGCGGCCCTACACTTGGCATGACGGTGCGGTGGAGGGATTCAGCAGCAGCATTGCACGGCATACCGGCGAAGGTGTGTCGGTGATCGTGCTGGACAATTTGAATCGCGCCGCGCCAACGCGCATCGGCGCCGGGGTCGCGGCCATCGTCAAGCCAGAACTTTCGTGGATCGGCGCGGCCGACCCAAAACCTGCCACCGGCGAACTGCTGCGCAGCCTGATCGATGAAGTCAAGCGTGGCGGGCTCGCGGTCGACGATCGCTTCGCACCGGAACTCAAGGCAATACTGGTGCCCGAAGCGGTTGCCGGTTTTGTCGAATTCTTCAAACCGTGGGGCAGCATCGACGAGGTCGCGTATGTTGACCAGGGCAGCGTCGCTGGCGTGGTGATGGCGCGCTATATTGTGCGGGGAAAGAACGAGCAGCTACTGATTGGCATTGCGCTCGACACAGGCGGCAAGGTGACGGCGCTGGTGCCAATCACAGAGTAAGGTTTGGAGCCGGCGGCGTTGTTGCGTTCCGCGTTCGCCGCGGGCCAAGGCCGCGCCAAAGGCGCGCCGCCAGGCCAGGTCGCCCGCCGGCGCGAGCCGGTCGCGCACCAGTTCGACGAGGTCGAGCTCCTGCGCGCGGGCGCGCTCGCGCTCCGCGCTGGAATACGCGAGGGCCAGCAATTTAGTGGCCGCAAAGGAGGCGCTGGACCAGTGCCTTATCCAAGCTGCGGGCATGGCGTGGTCGCTGTTCTCGGCGGCGGGGCAGGCGCGCCAGCGTCGGCATGCCGGCGGCGTTGATGCCGTCGAGCGCGGCACTGCCCCTCATGCTCGGCCCGCCGGGAAGTCATCCTCCCGGCCGCGGCGGCGTAGCAGCGACCAAAGGCGGAACGGCAGGTTGGCGCTGGCTTTGCCGTCGACATAAACGCAGCCTGAACCCTGGCACATTCAGATGGCTCAAGGAATCTCGGCCGCCTGGGTTAGTTTGGCGTCGGTGCCAACACTTGCACGATGCGCGACAGCGTTACTGTGGTTCGCATACAGCCTCCATGTTCAGTGTGCCTTTGTCAGGCGTAAGAACATGATCTCAAGGGCGCGGCCATTCTCAACCCTTGCTTTCGCCGGTTCAGCTCCGCTCGAGAACGCCAGCCGGCCGATCGCCGTCGCCAAGAAAAACTGGCTGTTTGCAGGTTCAGAGCGCGCCGGCCGCGCTTACAAATGACCTGTTTGCAAACACTGTAGCTGTCGGTCGACTGATACAGCATGGGTCCGTAGCCTTGGTCTTGTGCCTTGTCCCGGCCGCGCCGCGCTCCTAGACTGGTGTCACTCCACACTACGAATTGCATACCATGAGCGAACTATTACCCTTGATCAGCTATTGCCTTGTCATGTCGGTCACACCCGGGCCGAACAACGTCATGCTTGCCACCACGGGCGCCAATTTTGGTGGTCGCGGCGCGCTGCCGGCGATTCTGGGCATCCAGTCCGGCTTGTTCGTGCAAACCATGCTCATGTGCGCGGGCCTGGGAAGTGTTTTTATGGCTTACCCATTGGCACAACAGGTGCTGCGTATCGCGGGAGCCTTGTATCTGGTGTTTTTAGCATGGAAGCTCAGCGGGGCGTCGGTGGCTGCGACGCATGCCCCCAAGGCGATCTCATTTGTCGAGGCCGCGACATTTCAAGCGCTTAACCCAAAGAGTTGGATAAAGGCGATTACCGTGGCATCGGTTTTCATGCCTGCGGAACACAATACGGTCGCTAGTGCGCTGCTGGTGGCAGTGACCGGCGCCCTGGTGGGAATGCCTTGCAATGCCATGTGGGCTTTGTTTGGCGTCTCGATTCGTCACTTGCTGAAAGATCCGTACAAGCAACGCGTATTCAATTTGACCATGGCCGCAATCTTGCTCGTCCTGGCCGCGATGTTTTTACGTTAAAATTTCATCATGTTCGCCATCGACCGCTCCTCCCCCATTGCCCTGTCCAAGCAAATTGAGACCAAGTTGCGCCACATGGTCGAGAACCGGGCCTTGCCTGGCGGCGCCAAACTGTTGTCGATACGCCAACTCGCCACCCAGTTGGCAGTCAGCACGAATACCGTCGTGGTGGCGTATGACAGGCTGGTTGCGGCAGGCCTCATCGATTCTCATGGCACGGCGGGATTTTTTGTGTGCACAGCGAACGACGCCTGCAGGTCGATTCCCGATGAGGTTGCACTTGAAGCGGGCGAGGAGCAAGAACCGGTCTGGTTGGCGCAGCAGGCAAACGACCAGCGCGCTGGTATATTGCTGGCCAGCAGTGGAGCGTTGCCGCCGACCTGGCTGCAAGACGCGGTTCCGGCCGCCGCCGTGCAAAGGGCTTTGGCGCGCAGCGCCGCTGGAATGGCGTCGCGCTGTCCGCCCCAGGGACTACCGGAATTACGGGAGCATATCGCGCTGCTGTTGCGCGGCATCGGTGCGGCCTTTGACGCCTGCCACATACTCACGACCTTTGGTGGCACCCATGCGATCGACTTGATTTGCCGTAGTTTTTTGCAAGCTGGCGACACCGTGCTGGTGGAAGATCCCGGTTATTTCCTCATGTTTGGCAGGTTGCGCCAGGACGGCATACGTCTGGTGTCCATCAAGCGCCGCCCCGATGGCCTCGATCTGGAAGCATTGGAGGCCGCCTGCCGCGAACACCGGCCACGCCTGCTATTCGTGCAAACGGCGCTGCATAACCCCACAGGGTGGAGCAGCAGCGCCGCCAATTTGCACAAGGTCTTGATATTGGCGCAGCAATATGGTTTTTTGATCGCCGAAGACGACGTGCACGGCCATTTTCAGCAAGGCCACAGTACGCGGCTGGCATCCTTGTCGGGGCTCGACGGCGTGATTTACTACTCCAGCTTTTGCAAGGCGCTCAGTCCCGCCTTGCGCATGGGCTATCTCGCCGCCGCGCCAGCCTTGCTCAAAGTGCTGATGCGGACCAAGATCCATTCCATCATGACGATGCCGGCGCTGAATGAATATGTGCTGCTGGAAGTGCTCAGAGCCGGCAACTTCCGCAAACATCTGGACCGCCTGCAACGTAAGATCATGGTGGCGCGCAACGCCAGCGCGCGCCAATTGAGCGCGGCGGGGGTGCTTTTCGAGCAACCTGGCGACGCGGGTATTTTTTTGTGGGGCACGATGCCAGAAGGTCTGGACGTGGACTTGTTGGTGCAAGACGCCTACCGCAACAAGATCCTGTTAACGCGCGGCGCCGCCTTCTCGGCCAACGACACACCGGACCGGCACGTCCGTTTCAACGTCGCCTTTAGCCAGCATCCCCGCCTGAGCGACTACCTGCTAGAGCGCTTGCAAGCCGTGGCCGGGGCGCACTCAAGTTTGACGCGCATCAGCGGCGCGGCTAGTTCGAATGCCAAGCGCTAACGCCATTGCCTCCAGCGCTACCCGCCGGAGCTACCGCTTCCGTTCATAATCGATCCCCGTCCGCATGGGGAATTTCTTCCTCGGCCCATGAAGTAGGCAGCCCCGCGAATTCTGTGCGGCTTGCCGCCCTCCTTTCATTCCTTGGCATACAAACTCTTCATTCCTGCGGGCGGTCACAACTGCTTGGATCGGTACCCGTCGGTCATCTGAAATCCACACGGACCGCGCCCAAGCTGGGCGGGTTCTGATGGAACGGACGCCCTGCCCAAGCCGGGGCTAGCGTCTCCTCGGCGGGCCGCGGGCCCTGTTCCATTTTGTCCCACCTGATGTGTTTTGGCGCACTTGCCGAAGCGGGAAGGGGCGCTGGCGCGCCCTTGTGGCTGGCACATACCTTGCTACTTTATCCATTGCGGCATGCGCCTTCCCGTGGAAGGTGCCCCGCGCGCGGGCCGCACCGGCCCGATCATTCACCGCGATGGAATAAATCATGAAAACACCACACTACGGCGCATGGATACTGGCCGCCGCCTTCGCCATCGCCCCAGCCGCGCAGGCCGGCGGCGGCGCGACGCCGCTCGGTTCGATCGAGCGGGGCGAGGCGAAAAGCGCCGCCGCGCTGCTCGAGAGCGCGGTCGCCTACCTGAAGCGGCATGGCGAGCGACAAGCTTACGCCGCCTTCAACAAGCGCGACGGCGCCTTCGTCCACGGCCCCTACTATGTGTATGTGGTCGGCCTGGACGGCATCATGCTCGCCAACGGCGGCGCGCCCGACGTGCTCAGCGGCAGCAATGCGCTGGAATTGCGCGACGCGGCCGGCAAACCGCTGGTGCGCGCGCTGCTCGATGCTGCCGCCGCCAAGGATAGCGGCAGCATCGAATACCGCTGGCTGAATCGGGCCGACAACCGCATCGAAGACAAGACCGCGTCTTACCGCAAGGTTGGCAAAGAGGTGGTGGTGGTCGGCTATTACACGCCGCACGCGACGCCGGAACAGGCGCGCGAGATGCTGGAGCGGGCGGTCGCCAAGCTCAAGAGCGAGGGTGGCGGCGCCGCCTTCAAGGCCTTCAACGATCCGCGGGGCGGCTTCGTCCAGGGCGACCTGTATGTATTCGCGGTCGGGCTGGAGGATGGAAAATACCGCGCCTCGGGAGCGTCCCCGCGGCAAACGGGGCAAAACGCGAGCGAATTGCACGACGCCGCCGGCAAGGCGCTGATGCGCGACATGATCGTGCTGGCAAAGGAAAAAGGCGGCGGGGAAGTGGACTATGTGTGGCGCAATCCGGCCACCAACGGCGTCGAAGCCAAGCACTCGCTGATCGAACGCGTCGGCGACGTGCTGCTGGGCGTCGGTTACTACGTGCGCTGACGCCCGAAACCGGAGGGGCGCCGCGAGCCAGTCTTTCAGCGACAGGGGCCGTTCCCGCCCCTGTCGCTTCGGTCAGTTGCGCTCGCGCAGGATGCGGGTGACGCCGTTGACGCGGCGCACATTGCGCAGCAAGCCGGCCAGGTGCACGCGATCCTTGACCTGTACCGTGAAGCGCAACTGGTGCAACACGTGTTCCTTGTCCTCGTCCATGCCGACATAGGTGATGTTGGCGTCGGACTCGCCGATTTCCGCCGCCACCCGCGCCAGGATGCCTTTTTCGTTGTTGATCAAGAGCTTGATGCGGGTCTCGAAACGGCGGTTCAATTCCATGCCCCATTTGACGGCGATCCAGCGATCCGGTTCCTTGACGCGCTGGCGCTTGGCCACGCCGCAGTCGCTGGTATGCACCAGCAAGCCCTGGTCGCGCCGCAACTGGCCGACGATCTGGTCGCCCGGGATCGGCAGGCAGCACGGCGCCAGTTGCACCGACACCCCTTCGGTGCCGCAAATGGTGACCGGCTCCAGTTCGGAGGCGCTGTTGTGGTCGATCGGCGCGCTGGCCGACTCGCCGCCGATCAAGCCGAAGATGTGGCGCGCCACCAGGGCCGCCATGCGCTTGCCGATGCCTATGTCGGCGTGCAACTCGTCGAGCGATTTGGCGCTCGATTCGTTGAGCAGGCGTTCGACCAGCGGCGCCGGCAGTTCCGGCGCGATGCCCAGGTTGACCAGGGCTTGCGACAGCAGTTGCTGGCCGAGCAAGATCGATTCGGGCAGGTTGATGGTGCGCAAATGGTGGCGGATGGCCGAGCGCGCCTTGCCGGTGCGCACGAAGGAGAGCCAGGTCGGACTCGGCCGCGACGACGAGTCGGTGACGATTTCCACGATGTCGCCGTTGCGCAGTTCCGTGCGCAGCGGCGCCGTTTCATTGTTGATCTTGACGGCCACGGTATGGTCGCCGATGCCCGTGTGGATGGAATAGGCGAAGTCGATGGCGGTGGCGCCGCGCGGCAGGGCGATGATCTTCGACTTGGGCGTGAACACGTAGACGGAATCGGGGAACAGGTCGACCTTGAC
>DMYQ01000289.1:16586-16901 GCA_003482555.1 Janthinobacterium sp.
GATTGCAGCCAGGCGTGGGTGCGCTGCTGCAAGTCGGACAGGTTCGATTCGCCATTCTTGTACAACCAGTGGGCGGCCACGCCGGATTCGGCGGTGCGGTGCATTTCCTGGGTGCGGATCTGGAATTCGACCGGCGTGCCGTAGGGGCCGATCAGGGTCGTGTGCAGCGACTGGTAGCCGTTCAGCTTGCGGATCGCGATGTAATCCTTGAACTTGCCCGGCATCGGCTTGTACAGGCTGTGCAGGGTGGCCCAGGGCCACGTAACAGTTGGGAAAACTGTCGACGACGACGCGGAAGCCGTACACGTCGAGCAC
>DMYQ01000289.1:16955-17857 GCA_003482555.1 Janthinobacterium sp.
GGCATCGGCTTGTACAGGCTGTGCAGGGTGCCCAGGGCCACGTAACAGTTGGGAAAACTGTCGACGACGACGCGGAAGCCGTACACGTCGAGCACCTGGGAAAACGACAGGTGCTTGCCGCGCATTTTCTTGTAGATGCCGTACAGGGTCTTTTCGCGGCCGTAGACTTCGGCCTCGATTTCCGCCATCGCCAAAGTGTTCTTCACCGATTCGAGGATCTTCTTGACCACTTCGCGGCGGTTGCCGCGGGCCGCCTTGACGGCCTTGGCCAGGGTGCGGTAGCGCAACGGGTACAGGTGGCAGAAGGACAGGTCTTGCAGCTCGCGGTAGATATTGTTCAAGCCGAGGCGGTGCGCGATCGGCACATACACTTCCATGGTCTCGCTGGCGATGCGGCGCTTTTTTTCCGGCGCCATCACTTCCAGGGTGCGCATATTGTGCAGGCGGTCGGCCAGCTTGATGAGGATGACGCGCACGTCGCTGGCCATGGCCAGCAGCATCTTGCGGAAGTTTTCCGCCTGGGCTTCGATCTGGCTCTGGAATTCGATTTTTTCCAGCTTCGAGAGGCCGTCGACGAGGCTGGCGACGGGGGCGCCGAAGCGCTCGATCAGCTCATCCTTCTTGACGTCCTGGTCTTCCATCACGTCGTGCAGCAGGGCCGCCATGATGGCTTGCGCGTCGAGCTTCCAGTCGGCGCAGATTTCGGCCACGGCGATCGGATGCGAAATATACGGTTCGCCCGAGCGGCGCACCTGGCCCAGGTGCATTTCGTCGGAAAAACGGTAGGCTTCCTTGACCTTCTTCAGGTCGGCGGGACTGAGGTATTCGCCCAGCTTTTCAGCCAGGTGGCTGACCGAGGCGACGCCGGCCGCGAGGATGGGCGCCGCCAATGGTGCGGACGC
>DMYQ01000289.1:17943-19050 GCA_003482555.1 Janthinobacterium sp.
CGCCAATGGTGCGGACGCGACAATGCCGGACGCTGTGGCGCCCGGCGTTTTTGCCGCCTGGCGCGAGGCTGGCGGCGATCCTGATAAAGTCGTGTCGGCTGGTGTCAGGTTCATAAAGGGTTGCGTAACGTCTCAGTGAAGAAAAAAATACAGGTGAACCTGGCTCAGCACTGGTCGGGCACGCGGGCTCCCAATTACATGGGAACCTTTTTCAACATTTCGATACCAACCTTGCCGGCCGCGATTTCACGCAGGGCGACGACGGTAGGCTTGTCTTTAGCGTCCACTTTCGGTGTATGGCCTTGCAACAGTTGACGGGCGCGATAAGTCGCGGCCAGGGTCAGCTGAAAACGGTTCGGAATATGCTTGAGGCAATCTTCAATTGTAATGCGGGCCATCTTAACTCCTAATATAGTAGTCTCGCCGCGCGATATCACTGTGTGACACCTGCGCGCGAGACCTTGGCGGGCGGTAAATCTTATTCCGCGTGGATGCCCAACTGGGCGAAAAGCGATGCGTTGCGCGCCGCTTGTTGCGCAAACCGGCAACGGGTCGCTCTCACGATCGCGCTCAGTTCGGACAAAGCGACCGTAAACTCCTCATTGATAATAACATATTCGAACTCCGGAGCGTGGGCGATTTCGCCGCCGGCCGCCAGCAGGCGGCGCGCGATGACGTGCGCGCTGTCCTGGCCGCGCTTGTTCAAGCGCTCTTCCAGGGCATCGATCGAGGGCGGCAAGATGAAGATGCCGGCCGCCTGCGGAAACTGTTTGCGCACCTGGCGCGCGCCCTGCCAGTCGATCTCGAGCAGGATATCGGTGCCGGTCTGCATTTCCTTTTCGACCAGGATGCGCGAGGTGCCGTAATAGTTGCCGTGCACTTCGGCCCATTCCAGAAATTCGCCGGCGGCGGCGCGGGCGACGAAATCGGCCGCTTCCGTAAAATAGTATTCGCGGCCATGCACCTCGCCCGGACGGGGCGGGCGCGTGGTGGTGGAAATCGATAACTTGATGGCCGGCTCTTGCACGAGCAGTGCGTTGACCAGGGTCGATTTGCCGGCGCCGGAAGGGGCGACGACCATGAACAGGCTGCCGGCGAAGGCGTGGG
>DMYQ01000288.1:0-4113 GCA_003482555.1 Janthinobacterium sp.
GGCGTGAGCACGCCCAGCGCCGCCGCCGAAGCGGCCGCCACCATCGGATTGGCCATCGACTGGCACATGCCGAAGGGCAGGATGTTGAGCATGGGCTTGTTATCCATGATGTTGGCATCCGGCACCGCCGTGAGTACCAGATTCATCGGCAACACCATCAGAGTGCCTGGCGCCACGCCGAAAGTACACTTGAGCATCGCGCCCATACAGACTTGCTGTCCCATTCAAGTTCCCCTCACCAGTCGCTGCAAACGTTCAAGAATGTCCGGTGTCGCCGCCGCCGCGCCGCCGCGCTGGCCTTTGATGTCGTAGCGCGCCGGCGCCCCCAGTGGAATGCCGTCGCGGTACAGCACTTCTTCCATCAGCTCGCCGTTCGGCCAGAAGCGGCGCACCGGGCCGTGCAAGATATTCGCCCGGTAAGCGCAAGTCTGGACGATGCCGCCCTGCGGATCGAAATCGATCGAGATGCCATCGAGCAAGCCGCCCTTGTAGACGGCTTCGCGCACTTTCCGGCCCTCGTGAAAAAACTCCGCCGGCCCCTGGATCTGGCCGGCCACAAAGTGCAGCCGGGCCGTCAACTGGCCCGCCTCGTCGAAGGACAGGGAAGGCCCAGACGGCACCCCGTCCAGCATGACCTGGTGCGACACGCAGCGCCCGTTGACATAGGTTTTCATCGGGCCGCAGGCCAGGCCGTGGCGAAATTGCGACTGCTGGATCGGCAAGCCCTGCTCCGTGTACGCCGCCATCGGGCCATGCATCTTGCCGGCTTCGAAATGGGTCTTCATCAGCGTCTGTCCGCGCGCGCCGAATTGTTCCAGCGGGCCGTGCAGCACGCCCTCGCGCATCCAGCAGCGCAGCAGCAGGCCGCCGTCGGCGCCGTGCTCTTCCACCAGCAGCGGTTCCGCCGGGGCTGCCGCCGCCGCGCTCCGGGTCGGAGTCGGAGTCGGAGTCGGGACGGGGATGGGGTGCGGCTTGGCCATCAGTTCACCTTCGCCAGCGCGCCCTTGAGCGTCAACATCGCGCCGGCTTCCACCGAATGGGTGGCGTCGGCCTTGCTGTTGATGATGGGCGCCAGGTTATCCATTTGCAGCCCGGCCTGGTTCAGCAGCTTCATGCCGGCCTTGTTGGTCAAATTGGTGCCGGCCTGGCTGAGCAGCTCCGTGCCCGCCTTGGCCGTCAGGGCCGTGCCGGCCTGGGCCAGGAAGGTGGTGCCGGCCTCCTGCGACACCGCCGCGCTCGACTTGATGCTGATGGCGCCGGTCACCGTGATGGTCAACTTGCCGTCGATGGTCAGGGCGTAGTCGCCCGTGACGGTCTGGGTGAAGCCGGCCCCGTTGGTGCGGGTTTCGTCGCCCGTCACGGTGAGCGCGCGCGTGCCTTTGACGTTGTGGATTTCCTTGCCCTTCTGGACGTCGACGGTGCGGTCGCCCTCTTGCAGCGTGTGCGTTTCCGCGCCCTTCTTGACCGTCATCGTGAGCGCGTTTTCAATCTCGGTGAGCATGTCCTTTTGCGCGTGCAGATACAGTTCTTCGGCGTCTTTCTTGTCTTCGAAGCGCATCTCGTTGCCGGCCGTGCCCTGCTTCGACGAGCGGCTGCGGAAGATGGTCTGGGTCTGGTTGGCCGGCAGGGTGGCCGGGGTCGCGTTTTCGCCGTTGTAGACGCAACCGGTGACGAGCGGACGCTCGGGGTCGCCGTTCAGATAGCTGATCACCACTTCCTGCCCCACGCGCGGCAAGAACAGGGCGCCGAAACCCTTGCCGGCGACGGATTGGGCGACCCGCAACCAGGTCGAGCTCTTGTCGTCCTTGACGCCATCCCGGTCCCAGGGAAACTGCACCTTGACGCGCCCGTACTGGTCGGTCCAGATTTCCTCGCCGCTGGGCCCGACCACCAGGGCCGTCTCGCAACCGACGGCGCGCGGCCGGGCCGCCTGCACGGGCGGGCGGAACGGCACCGTGGCTGGAAACGCTTCGAAGGAATTGGTGTACAGGTCGTCGCGCGCCGTGTGGTGCACCCGCCTGAGCACGAAGGCCGCGTTCAAGCCGGTGACGAAATGCCCGCTCAGGGTGAACTGGGTGCCGGCCGTGAAGGGATAGCAAAAGCTGTCGCCGCGCAGCACTTCGGCGCCCACCTGGCTCGCTTCCACGCGCAGCTTGGCGAGCGCCGTGGCCGCGCTGACGGCCAGGTGGCCGGTGGCGAATTCATACAGGGCGCCGCTGCCGGCCGGGGCCGAATACGTGCCCTCGAGCGAAGTGCTGGGATTGACGAAGTCGTAATCGTTGACGGTCGCCTTCTTGACGGCGATGCCGTTTTCGTGGGCGAAGCGGGACACCGTGTCGATCGCATTTTCCATGCCCGTGCGCGCGAAGAAGCGCACGGCGGCGCCGCCGGTGCAAGTGGCGAAGTTGGAGCTGGCGTCGCCCAGCACCATGGTGTGGCCGCTGGCGCTGAAGGTGAAAAAGTAAAAGATGCCGGCCTGCTCCATCAAGCGGCAAATGAAGTCGAAGGCGGTTTCGTCGTACTGCACGCAATAGTCGAGCGGCGCATAGGTTTGCGTCAGCTTGGCGTCGAAGGTGATGGCAAAATCGCCCAGCACCGCCTTGATGATGTCGGCCACCGACTTGGCCTGGTAAATCTTGCGGTCACGCGACAGGGTCAGCAGCCACAGCATCGGCACCAGCTCGGCCTCGTAACTGGCGAAGTCGCTGTCGAAGCCGCTCTGCGTGAAACGGCACACCATGCCGCTGACGTAGCGCGTGGTGCCGCCTTCGACGGCCAGCGCCACCGTCATGGTCTTGCCGACCACGGTGGCCGCCGCCAGGCTGGTGCTGCCGGAGCGCATGTGCAGGTGGAACTTGAACATTTCCGAGATGCCTTCGCTGCCGTCCATGGCATCGAGCAGCAAGTCGTCCGGGCCGAAGGGCGAGGTCAGGGTCATCAGCCCGGGCGGCTGGGAAAATCCCGTTCTCATGCGCGCCCCCGGCTGGCGTCGTCGCGGAAGGTGTAGGTGAAGTGCTCCTCGGCGGAAACGCCCATGTGGATGGCCGTGAAGGGCTGGCACATGGCCATGCGCTCGAGCACCAGTTGCGACAGCAGGGGCAGCACGGTCTGGGTCAAAATAAAATCGATGTTGCGGGCGCCGCTGTCACCCTCCGTGCAGCGCGCCGTGACGACGTCGGTGACGCGGTCGTCCCAGCTGAAACGGGCGTGGTGGTTGTGGCTGAAACGCTGGGCCAGCTTGGCCAGCTTGAGGTCGACGATTTCGCGGATTTGCTCGTCGCCCAGCGGATAGTAGGGCACCAGCACCAGGCGACCCAGGAAGGCCGGGCTGAACTGGCGTTGCAGCACCGGGCGCAGCCTTTCCGTCAGGGCGTCCGCGTCCGGCCGCCGGCCTTGGGCGCAAGCCTGGGTGATGACGTCCTGGGCCGCGTTCGAGGTCAGCAAGATGAGGGTATTCTTGAAGTCGATCGAGACGCCCTCGCCGTCTTCCATGGTGCCCTTGTCGAAGACCTGGAAAAACAGCTCGAGCACGTCGGGATGGGCCTTTTCCATTTCATCGAGCAAGACCACGCAATACGGCCGGCGGCGCACGGCCTCGGTCAGCACGCCGCCCTTGCCGTAACCGACATAGCCGGGCGGCGCCCCCTTCAGGCTGGAAATCGAATGGGCTTCCTGGAATTCCGACATATTGATGGTGACCATATTGCGTTCGCCGCCGTACAGCATGTCGGCCAGCGCGAAGGCCGTTTCCGTCTTGCCCACGCCGCTGGGCCCGACCAGCATGAAGACGCCGACCGGCTTGCCCGGGTCGTCGAGTTCGGCGCGGAAGGTGCGCACCCGGCGCGCGATGGCGTCCAGGGCCTGGTCCTGGCCGACGACGCGCTCCGACAGCCGTTCGCGCAGGTGCAGCACGGTATGGATTTCATCGGCCAGCATCTTGCCCACGGGGATGCCGGTCCAGCCGGAAATGACGCCGGCGACGATCTTCGAATCGACGCACAGGGGCACCAGGGCTTCATCGTCCTGTATCGCCTCGAGTCCCTTTTGCAGGCGCTGCAGGCGCGCCGCGCGCGACGCCCCCTCCTCGTCGTCGGCGTGATCGGCGGCGCCGGC
>DMYQ01000288.1:4184-12253 GCA_003482555.1 Janthinobacterium sp.
CGGCGCCGGCGTTGACCAAGGCGGCGATCTCTTGCCGCAGGGCGAGGATTTCCATGACGGCGCGGTGTTCTTCGTCGAATTTTTCCTTCAGCCTGGCCTGGCGCTCCAGCAGGGCCTTGAGTTGCGCCTCCAGGCGCGCGATGTCGGCGCCGCTGTCGTCGCCGCGCGCGTGGCGCTGGCGCTGGAGGCGCAATTCTTCGCGCGCCAGCATGCCCTCGTGTTCCAGCGCCTCCATATGGGAAGGCAAGCCCGACTGCCCGATCGCCACCCGCGCGCAGGCGGTGTCGAGCACGCTGATCGCCTTGTCCGGCAATTGGCGCCCGGTTATGTAGCGGTGCGACAGGCGCACCGCGTCGAGCACGGCCTCGTCGAGGATTTCGACGCCGTGGTGGCGCTCCAGGGTCGCCACCATGCCGCGCAACATGCCGACGGCCGCCTCGGGCGCCGGCTCTTCCACCTTCACCACCTGGAAGCGGCGCGCCAGGGCCGGGTCGCGTTCCACATACTTCTTGTATTCGGCCCAGGTGGTGGCGGCGATGGTGCGCAGCTCGCCGCGCGCCAGGGCCGGCTTGAGCAGATTGGCGGCGTCGCCCTGCCCTTCCGCGCCGCCGGCGCCGATCAACTGGTGCGCCTCGTCGATGAAGAGGATGATGGGCGTGGCCGCCGCCCGCACTTCGGCGATGACAGCCTTGAGGCGGTTTTCGAATTCACCCTTGATGCCGGCGCCGGCCTGCAGCAGGGCCAGGTCGAGGGTGCGCACGGCAACGTTGCGCAGCGCGGGCGGCACGGCGCCCAGGGCCACGCGCTGGGCGAAGCCTTCCACCACGGCCGTCTTGCCGACGCCGGCCTCGCCGGTGAGGATGGGATTGTTCTGGCGCCGGCGCAGCAGGATATCGATGATCTGGCGGATTTCGGCATCGCGCCCGCGGATCGGGTCGATGCCGCCGGCGCGCGCCAGCGCCGTCATGTCGACGGTGAATTGATCCAGCGCCGGCGTCGCCCCGGCGCGGGCGGCGCCCGGTTCCGGCATGCGGCCCGCCTCCGGCGCGCGCACGCCGCCGACGCTGGCGGAGTTGGTGGAGCCGGCGGCGCGGCCGGCGCCGCCGGCGTCCTCGGCCGACGCGCCCAGCAGGGCGGCCAGTTCCCCCTTGAGCGTGTCGCGCGGGATCTTCAGCAATTCCGGCGCCGTCTCGATCAGCATGCCGCGCAAGCTATCCACTTCCAGCATGGCCAGCAGCACGGTGCCGGAGCGCACTTGCTGGTCGCCCAGCAGCATGGAACTGAGCAGCCAGGCTTCCTGGAACAGGGCGATGAAATGGGGCGAGAGCGCGGGCGTGCGGCCATTGCCCCGCTTGAAGCCGTCCAGGCTCTTTTGCAGCTGCGCCGTCACCAAAGCCGGCTTGATGTCGAAGCGCTCCAGCAACAGGATCAGATCCGGCGCCCTGGCCTCGATCAGCATGATCAGCAGGTGCTCGAGTTCGACATTGAATTGCGTGTGCTTCACGCACAATTCGGCCGCCTGCGTCATGGCGCGCTTGCACTCGGGATTGAGCTTGGATAACAGGGTGCGGATATCGATTTCCATGCCCTCAAGTCCTCTCTGGCGCGCCGGCCGCCGCATCGTGCGGAGCGGCCGGGTCGGCCGGCAAGACGAAACGGGGCCGCTGGTGGCGCACCGGGGCGGCGGCGACACTGGTGGACGGGCCCGCCGGGCCGCACAACCAGGCGCTCAAGCCCAGGCGCGGCGCCAGCGGCCGGGTCGGGCCCAGGCGGGTGGCCGGCGTCCCCGCCAGTTCCAGTTCCAGCACCAC
Organism: Janthinobacterium sp.; assembly: GCA_003482555.1. Taxonomy (GTDB): domain Bacteria; phylum Pseudomonadota; class Gammaproteobacteria; order Burkholderiales; family Burkholderiaceae_D; genus Janthinobacterium. Next base: position 5,996 of record DMYQ01000288.1, read on the forward strand.
TTCTATGTCGCGCTGCAAATGGCGCGCCACCAGCCAGCCCAGCAAGGCGTTCGCCGGCCCGCCCGGCAGCAGGCTGGAAAACATGGCCGGCTTCAGCGGCGGCGTGCTCAAGGCCATGCCGGCGCCCTGATCCCAGGCGCGCGCGCCCAGGCTGGCGCCCATGCCGAGGCGCGCCTGATTCCCGGGCTGCAGCTTTTTGTCATGCAGGCGGGCCCGGTCGGCGGGCGCCAGCGCATGCCAGCCGCCGATGAATTGCGTGCCCGAAAAATGCACGCCGAGGCGGTCGCGCACCACGGCCAGCAGGGTAGCCATGGAGCGCGGCGCGGCGCCCTGCACGCCGGCGTGGCGCAACCAGGCTTGCTCGCCGGCCGGGCCGCGCGCCCCTTCCGTGCGTCCCAGGCCGGACAGCGCGTCCAGGCTGCGCACCAGCGGCGCCTGGGCCAGGTCGCCCCCACTCAGGGCCAGGTGATGCTTGCGCCGGCCCCGGTATAAAAATCCCATCAGGCGCTGGTTGAAAATATCGAGAAATTCCAGGCCGGCCAGGTCGCGCATGCGCCGCCTGTCCATCAGCAGTTCGGTGAACGGCATCGGCAGCGGCCCTTGCGCGCCGGCCAGGGAAAGCAGGCTGGACTTCAGGGTCAGCGCCGGGCCGGGCCGGCCGCTGGGGCCCACCGCGTCGATATCGCTGGGCGCGAAGGCGAGGTCGACCTGGGCCGCGAAGCGCAGCGCCTCGTCCAGGCCGACCGAGGTACCGACCGGGGCCCGTCCCGTTTCGGCGCGCTCGAGGATGCTGATCGCCTGGAACAAGTCGAAGGCGTGCGGCTCTTCGCGCAGCAGCGAGATCAGATCAGACATTGGCGCCCGCTCATGGCCGGCCACTGCATCCATGGCTCGCCGTTGCGCCACACGGACAGGCGGACGAAGGAATTGGCGGCCGTGTAAAGCGCGAAAAAGCGCGACAGCACGCCGGCCAGCACCAGGGGCGAGGTGCCGACGAAGGCGTCCGGTTCGAATTCGAGGATGATGTCGGTGCCGCGGCAGTGGCCGCGCCAGACGTCGCGTCCCAGCCTGGCCGTCGCCACCGAGGCGCTCAGGCTCTTGATGCCGCGCACCTGGGCCTGGTCGCGCGCGCTGTCGCCGGCGAACAGCATCAGCATTTCGCGCAGGGTTTGCACGCCGTTGGTGCCGTCGACGAGGGAGCGGTGGTTCAGGCGCAGCAGCGACACCAGGGACCACTGGGCCTTGGCCGCCAGCACCGGCGCGCGCTGGGAGCTGGGCTGGTACAGCGCGCGGATGCGGGTGGAGGTGGAAATGCCTTCGCCATAAAACACGGTGCCGGGCGCGATCTGTTCGGCCAGCATGCGGTTGGTGCACAGCAGTTGCGCGAACACGACCGGTTCATCGGGAGTGGCGTGGACGTCGCCGCGGTCGACGAAGCTGAGGTAGACGTCGGTGCCGCTGATGTCCTTGCGTAAGCTCATCTCGCGGCGCAGCGACCAGAACACGGCGCCGGCCGCCTCGCCGTCGGAACCGGAAAAGACGCTGGGAATGACGCTGGGGCGGTCGGCGCGCGGGTCCGAGGCTGTCACCGAGACCACCGAATGGACTTCGGTGACGGCTTCGCGCTGGTAGTCGGGCACCAAGAGGTATTCGTAGCGGCGCCTGTCCATGCGGATCGGCTCGCTCGTCAGGGGGAACAGGTTCACGGCCGGCACGCAGCCGAGCAGGAAATTGTCGGCGCTGAGCAGTGACAGTACGCGGGCGGCGCGGTTGAAGACGAAGCGCACGGAAAAGACCTCGCCCTTGCCCAGCAGGCCGCGCAAACCGCTCAAGTCGAAGAACTGGAATTTGCGGGGAAAGGCGAAATACTCTTGCAGCAAACCATAGGCTGGATGGGCGTGGGTAGGCTGCATCAGGAGCGCTTCGTTTTCCGCGAAACCGACTTCGCTCAACTGGCTCGGGCTGAGGCGGTGCAAGCGCCCGTCGCCGGCCAGCAACTCGATGCGCTCGAGTGCGCTGATCAGCAATTCGTGCAGCGGCATGGTGGTCAAGAGGTCGCCGGACAGGTGCAGGCGCAGGGTGTCGAGTTCGAGTTCGGCGATGTCGACCCCGGCGTCGCCGCGCACGTCCAGGCGCAGGGTGCGCGTGTCTTCGAGCCGGGTGCTGGCCACGCGCAGCGGCCACAGCGTGGTGTTCCAGGCCACTTGAAAGCGGCAATTCTCGCCGCTGGACGCCGTCGTCGACAGCATGGCGCCGCGCGCCACCGGCATGCCCGAGGTCACCTTGCCCTGCGACGAGTCGAGCGTCATTTGCACCACCGTCATGGCCGGCACGGGCTGGGTCAGGCTGGGACAGAGATTGTCCAGCATGGCGCCAGCGATGGTGGGAAAGTCGCGGTCGAGGTCGCGGTGCACCCGGGCCGTCAAGAAGGCGACCGATTCGATCAAGCGTTCGGTGTGCGGGTCGGCCGACTCGGCCCCGGTCAGGGCCAGGCGCTGCGCCACCTTGGGGTAGCGTCCGGCGAAGTCGGCCGACTGCGTGCGCAGGTAAGACAGCTCGCGTCGATAGTATTCGAGGATGTCGTCTTGTCCGTTCACCGGCGCGCCCCCGGGCGCGTGGCGCCCCTCACGCGGCCACCCGCAGCAGGGCCGAGCTGGCGTCGAGTGCGACGTCGAAATTCACGCGGCACACTTGCGTGCCCACGGTGACGGCGGCGGCGATGCTGGCGCGCGCGCCGTAAGCCTTGTCCGGGTCGGCGCTCACGCTCACTTGCACGCGCGACAGGCGCGGCTCGAAGGCGGCGATACAGTGGCTCAAGACCTCGGCCCACAGTTGCAGGTCGAACTCGGAATTCGGCGACAGGCTCAGGGTGTCGGGCAAGCCGTAGTGCAGCACCGACGGCTCGCGGTCGAGAAACTCGCGCACCGTCAGCCCGTTGCGCACATTGAACAGGCGCCCCAGGTCGAGTTGCAGCGAATGTTGCAGGCCGACCCCGTCCAGCAGGCGGCCATCGGCGGAAGGGGGGAACACACCGCTCAGCCGGTCGAACAGGGGCACCGCCGTGATGGCTTTTGACATAATTTCGGAATCATCAAAGGAGGATGCAATCCCCAATGCCAAGGTGGCGGCGCGGCGCCGCGATGGGTGCCGGTGGCGTCACCTTGGCGCTGAAGACTGAAGGGAAGACGGGACGCCGGGGCGCCCCGCCCGCGCGTCAATCGGCTTTCATCGTCTCCAGATTCCAGTTCCAGGTGCCGGTGCCCTTGGCCGTCGAATCCGACAACTGCTGGGTGTAGTCGCACTTGATCTTGGTGAAGCTGAGCGAGAACGAGTCCGAGGGAATGCCGCCCCCGCCCGAGGAACTGATGTTGGAAATCATGGCGTTGGTGAATTCGTACTTGAAGAAATTCATGTACTTGCCATTTTCGACGCGGCCCACGTTCAGGGTGGCGGTGCCGATCTTCGAGCCCTGGGTACAAGCCTTGTACATCTCGGTAGTGGAAAGGTCGGACATTTTCGAGAAAGAGATTTCCGAAAATACCGGGCGGCCCGCGGTGCGCTCCGTGTTGGAGGAATCCATTTGCAAGGGAATCGATGCGCTGTGGGAATACGACAGCACGATGATCTTGCTGGTATAGCCGGTGATCTGGCAGTTGCCGATGATCGTGGTGCCCAAATCCAAAATTAATACGTCTGACATTGCTGGCTCCAAATGTGGTGGGCCCGACGCCGCGGCGTCGGGTCAGGCGAAAAAACCGTCGAATCTAGCCTATGGCGGCCGGCAATTCGGCGACCAGGCGGATCGAGGTGGTGAGCTCTTCCATCTGGAAGTGCGGACGCAGGAACACCGTGGCCGAGTACGAGCCGGGCTTGCCCGCCACTTCCGTGACGTCGACGCGGCCTTCGGCCAGCGGGAAGCGGGCTTTCTCGCCCTGCGTCGCGTTCGGGCTCAACAGCACGTAAGAACTGAGCCAGGAATTCAGGTAGTTTTCCACCCCTTGACGGGTCTGGAAACTGCCGACCTTGTCGCGCATGATGACCTTGATGTAGTGCGCGAAGCGCGAAGCGGCCATCACATACGGCAGGCGCGAAGACAGGGCCGCGTTGGCGTTGGCCGAATCGAGGTTGTAAGTCTTCGGCTTGTTCACCGTCTGGCCGCCGAAGAAGGCGGCGTAGTTGGAACCCTTGGCGTTGACGACGGCGATGAAGCCGAGGTCGTTGAGTTCCTTTTCGCGGCGGTCGGTGATGCTGACCTCGGTCGGGCACTTGAGCACGACGTCGCCCTCGTCCGTCTTGTAGGTATGCGCCACCATGCCGACGATCTTGCCGCCGCCTTCGACGCCGCGGATGGCCGTGGTCCAGTTATGCTTGGCGTAAGAATCGGTGATGCGCAAACCCAGTTGATAGGCCGCGTTCGACCACAGGTATTTGCCGTGATCCTTGCCGTCGACATTTTCTTCGAAGCTGAAGCTTTCGACCGGGCTGGTCTTGGCGCCGTAGGGCAGGCGCGCCGCGTAACGGGGCAGCACCAGGGCGACGTAGCGCGAATCTTCCGACTCGCGGAAGGCGCGCCAGGATGTCATTTCGGCGCTTTCAAAGATCTTCGACATATCGCGCGGCACGCCCAGGTCGGTGAACTCGGTCATGTCGAACAGCGAAGGGGCGGCGGCGGCAATGAAGGGCGCGTGGGCGGCGGCGGCGACCTTGGAGAGGCGCTCGAGCAAGGCCATGTCTTGCGGATCGCGGCCAAAGTAAAAGTCGCCGATCAGCAAGGAATAGGGATTGCCGCCGAAGGTGCCGTATTCTTCTTCGTAGACTTTCTTGAAGAGCACGCTCATATCGTGGTCGACGGCGCCTTCCAAGTCTTTCAGCAACTCTTTCTTGGACACGTTCAGCAGGCGCAACTTCAAGTTGGTGCCCGTTTCCGTGCCGTCGACCATGTCGTGCAAGCCGCGCCAGGACGATTCCAGGCTCTGGAAGTCGGGGTTGTGCATGATGGCGTTGAGTTGATCGCTGAGGATCTTGTCGATTTCCGCGACGCGCTCGTTGATCATCGCGATGACACCCTTGTCGGGCGCCGCCTTCATGCCTTCATCGAGAATCTGGGTGGCGAATTGCCCCAGCAGCGTTTTCGCATAAGCGTTCTGCGAAGGCTCGATCGCCATCTTTCCTTCCTGGACGATACGGTCCAGCAAGCTGATTTCTTCGGTGGACGTACCAGCACCGCCCTGAGCGGCCTTATTGGTTGCCATGGTTTAACTCTCTGTAAACGGTTGGATGGTGAGCGCGCGGCGCACGATCAGGATGGAGCAGCCTCAACTTCACCTGCGGTCTCGGGAGCGGCCAGCGCGGCGCCGTCTCCCTTGAGCACTTTCAATTCTTCGGTGTTTTGAATGATGCTCTCCAGCAGCGCATCGAGCTCGTCATTACCGTCCAGTTTGCCCAGCAAGTCGCGCAATTGCTGGCGCACCTCGAGCAGCTTGGCCAGGCGCGGCACCTGTTTGACGATCGCTTCGGGATGAAAATGGCCGAACTCGGTGAAATTGAGTTCGATTTTCAAATTCCCCTGGCCCTTGAGGGTGTCCGGCACCGACAAATCGAGCCGGGGCGCGATCTTGCCCATGACTTCATTGAAGTTGTCGCGATCGATGTCGATCAGTCGTCGGTTCTTGAGCTTGTCCGGTTTGAGCAGTGGCTGACCCGACAGGTCGGCCAACAGTCCCACCACCAGAGGCAACTCTTTTTTCTCGGTGGCCCCACCGATCTCGACGTCGTACGTGATTTGCACACGTGGTGGACGATTGCGTCCTACCCATTTTTGTAAGCTGTCTGACATTCACACCCTCACTCAAATTCTTGGACCAGCGACCGACGGGGTTCAGGCACCCTTGGAAGGGCGACTGCAAAGATATCCAGACCACTCTCGGCTGACTCTCCACTCCGCCGCAAAGCACTTGACTAGTTTGCAACTAGTTTCCAGTACTCAAGTCGATGATAGATCTAAAAACTTTTAGTCACAAGCTTTTTTGTGTTTTTCATGTACGTATTTCGACACGAAAAACACAGCTGTTGCGAAAAGCGGAAAGACTTATTTTTGCCGTGCACGGTCGCGAAAAAAGGCGTAGAAAAAAGCGCGCGAAGGGCGCGCGGAGGGCCCGGCGCGGGGACAGGACGGCTTGCCCGCCCCCGCGCCGGCAATCATGGCTCCCGATAGTGCGGGAAGGAGTTCGTGGCGCTTGGCGCACCGCCTTGGCGCGC
>DMYQ01000288.1:12401-18351 GCA_003482555.1 Janthinobacterium sp.
GCCGCCATGAGCAATTAGTCGGCGTCGGTCACGACTGGCGCTGCGCCTGGCTGCATCTGGCCGCGCTCGCGCGCGAGCCGCGCGTCCAGCTTCGCGCCGGCTTCGGCCGCGTAGGCGCGACAGCCATTGGCATCGATAAAGGGATTGCTGGCGGCGGTGCGCGCGGCGGCCTTTTCCATCACGTCGGTCACATCGGGATGATCTGAAATGACTATGTCGCATGGCAAGGCGGCGACCTTGGCGATACTCGCCGCGAAGGAGGCCGAGATGTCCGGCGTCTTGCCCTTGCCCGTGTAATTGAAGTCGCCGCTGGCGTAAGGGTTGAGGCTGTCGGCATACACCACGTTCAGGCAGCGCCGCTCCTCGCAAGAAGTCCAGGTCCAGGTGGTGCCGCCCGGCGTGTGGCCCGGCGTCATATGGGCGGTGACGGCCAGCGGGCCGACCGTCAAGGTATCGCCTTCGCCCACCAGTTTGACCTTGTCCAGCCTGGCGACGTGTACCACCGGATCGGCCTGGAACTGCGGGTCGTCGGCGCCGTTGGTGCCGCTTTGCAGCACCCGCGCGCCCGAGGCGCTGGCCGCCACGGTGGCGCCGCTGGCGCGTTGCAGCGCGGCGATGCCGCCCGCGTGATCCCAGTGGGCGTGCGAATTGAGGATCAGTTTCACGTCCTCGATGCGAAAGCCGAGCGCCTTGATGTTCGCCGCGATCAAGGGCGCCGATTGCGGCAGCCCGCCGTCGAGCAGGATGTGGCCCCGGCGGCTGGTCAGCAGCACGGCGGACAGGCCGTCCACCCCCACGTACCAGGTGTTGCCGTAAATATTGAAGGGTTTGACCGGCTTGTTCCATGCCGCGCAATTATCGCAATTCACGGCGGCGTCGTGCGCCTGTGCGCCACCCGCCACGGCGGCCAGTGCCAGCAAAACGTGGGCTAACATTGTCATACTTTTGTCTCCGGGGTTAAGAATGTGTAGGGCATCATCGGCTTGGATCAACGGATGCGCATGCTGGAAGCGGCCAGCGAATCGCGGATCTTGCCGGCATCGAGAGAGCGCCGCTGCGCGCCGTCGGCATCGAGCAGCACGACGGTGACGTCCCTGTCGCCGCTGCGCATGCGCATGCTCAGGCAACTGCCCGCTTGCGCGGAATTGCCGGTCTTGGACAGGCGGATATCCCAGCCCTTGCCGCCCACCAGGGGGTTGGTGTTATGAAATTCGTGCCTGCGGCCATCGACGGCGACGCTGGCTTGCTGGTGGCTGGTGATGCGGGCAATGTCGGGATAACGGGCCGCCGCCGCCACGATCTTGGCGACCTCGGTGGCGGTGGAAGTATTCGCCGGCGAGCGCCCGGTCGGATCGATAATGGTGGTACGGGTCAAGCCGAGGCTGAGTATCTTGGCCCGCAGGGCTAGCGCGAAGGCGCCCTCGCCGCCCGGATAGGTGCGCGCGAGCGCGGCGGCGGCCCGGTTCTCGGAAGACATCAGGGCCAATTGCAGGGCCACGGCGCGCGGCACTTGGGCGCCGTCGGCGAGCGGGGAGCGGTTCTGCGCGGGGGAATCGGCGCGGACGATGCGCAGTTTTTCGTTCGGGTCGAGCTTGGCGTCCAGCACAACCATGGCGGTCATCAGTTTGGTGAGGGAAGCGATCGGCACGACGGCGTCGGCGTCTTTTGCCATCAAGACCTTGCCGTCAAGGTCGTCCAGCACCAGCATATGCCTGGCGCTCACCGGCAATTGCAGCGGGCTGGCGGAGGAAATATCGGCGGCCGGACGCGCGCCGGACGCGGCCTGTTCCATTGGATGCGCCGGCGACTTTGACGACGGGCCGTGCGTCTGGATCAGCATGCTGGCGCAGGCGACGAGCAAGGCCGGCAAGGCGAGTTTCCCGCTGGCTGTTTCGGGCGCCGGCGCAATCAATCTTTCAATACGTTTGAGCAGAGGGCCGCCCCGGGCCGACAAGATCAAGCCGGGTTGGCGGGGCGACGGTGGCTGCGACGATAGCGCCTGCAAAGCCAGTGCCAGGCGGCGCGGATCGCGCAAAGCTTGCGCGGCCAATTCGTCGGCCACCTGTTCGCGCTCGTGGCGCATGCGCGTCGACAGCCACCAGACTACCGGGTGGAAAAACAACAGGGCCTCGACCAGGCTTTGCAGCAGATTGGCCAGGTAGTCCCAGCGCCGAACGTGGGCCAGTTCGTGGGCCAGCAAGGCTTCCAGCAGGTCCACGGGCATGCCGGTGAGCAAAGCCGCCGGCAACAGCACCATGGGCCGCCAAAAGCCCACGGTCACGGGGCTGGACAGAGCGGAGTGCAATTTCAGCGCCACTTGGCGGCGCAAGCCCATGCGCAGCGCCAAGGCGTCGAGGCGATCTTGCCAGATGGCGGGCGCGAACACGGCGTGGCGGCGCAGTCTGCTCACCCACACCAGCCCCAGGCTCAGGCGCAAGCTCATCAAGCCGACGCCCGAGATCCAGGCCAACACCAGGGCTGGCATGCGCGCGAGCAGATGGCGGCGCCAGGCGGGCAGCTCGAGCGCTTGCGCTTGTGTCAGCGCCGCCCCGGCCTGATCGAACGAGCAAACCAGTTGAATGAGCGGAATACACAGGCACAGGAAGAGCGCCAGGGCGCATGCGGCGTAACGCCAGCGGGGGCTGGCGCCATGCAACAGTTTCAGCAGCAAGGCGGCCGCCGCGCCCACGATCAAGCCTTGCCAAACGAAGTTCAGCAGGGCCCAAGCCAGCGCGGGTACGACCGATTCAATGGAAAACAAGCTCATGATTCGGAGTCGTGTTTGCCACGCAGTATCTGTTCGATCTCCGAGCGATCTTCCGCGCTGACATGTTCCCTGAGTGCGGCAAGCACCAGGGCCTTGCCCGAACCGGCGAACACTTTGGCGATCAAATCCTTGAGCAAACTGGTTTGCAACTTTTCTTGTGCCTGCGCCGGGGCATAGAGTTGTGGCCGCTGGCTTTCATCGCGGGTCAACATGCCCTTGCCGTGCATCAGTTGAAGTTGCCGCAGTACCGTGGCGTAACTGGCGTCCGCGCGCTCTGGAATCAAGGCTTCGAATACTTTCTTGGCGTCGGCGGGGCCGATACGCCAGAGGATGCGCAGCAGATCCAATTCGGCGGGCGTGGGGTGGGGAGTTGCTGTTTTCTTTGACATGGAGTCTAGAATAACAGTTCTAGAACTTTGCGTCTAGTTATTCTCTGACCTATTTCCGCCCTCTTGGCCGCAACCCGGATCCGATCATTCGGTACGCCATCCGTCAAGGCAATTCGGCGTTGGCCACGCAGCCGTATCATATTTTTGTGTCTGAATTTTTTACAGCATGGACTGAAAATTTTCCTGATACAAACTCGAATCTGCATGGAAAAAATGCAAAGCAATGATTCTATTGCACTTTTTAATTTTCCGTCACAAAGGGCATGTTTATTGCTCTCCTATTCGAACCGTTGGATCTTGGCGGGCGCCACATCGGCCTTCGAGAAAAATGAAATTTCCACTGGTTATCGGGTTGATTTCCAATTTAGGAGAAATATGATGCGTTCCTGTCATTCACTTGGTTTTTTGCTCAAGCGCAGCAATTGGACGTTGCTGATGGTAGCGACTCTGTTTGCGCTGGCCTCGGGAGGGCCGGCATTTGCCCAGACCTATGCGCTGTCTCCCGATGGCGCGGCCGTCGTGCGGTTGGCGCCGCAGGGAACAGTGAGCGCAAATACTCTCGGCGGCACGCCTCTGCCGGGCAGCTACACCGTCACGGCGGGAAGCGGCGCAAGCCCGGCCATCACCAGCTATGCGGCGGGTTTCAGGGGTGCCAATGGTGGCGCCCAGATTGAGGCCCTATACAATAATGGCAATGCCTTGGCCACCAATCAGAGTCTGAACTGGGTACAAACCATCAACACCAACGTTCCGCTCGGTGGCGCGGTCTCACCCAACTTAGACAACGCCGCCAATCCGGCGACGCCGTTTTACAGTTACACCGCTGAAAACCGAGACCCCGCGCTTCCAGCCAACCAGATCAATTTCTACGATTACTCGACACGCAGTCCATCAACGCTTTCAAGCACCAACCCCATAACATGGAATGCCGCTCTTTATCCGGTTATCACCATCGCGGGCAGCACGGCGCTCACTGTCGAAAACGGCGTGACTTGGGGATGGACAATGAAACCAGCGATGGTCGGCAATATTTCCGGGACATTCAGCAATCCAACACCCGCAGGCGCCACGACTAGCGGAGTCGGCACCAACAACTTTAGCTGGGGGAACGGCGACCCAAGTTCATTGACGTTTACCGGGAAGACTTTCGATGCGAAACCCGGAATTGCCTTCGATTTGGGAAAACTGACTTTTTATAACGGTTCAAATACCAATTATGCGAATAATGTGGACTTTAATACAAATGTAAATTTTGATAATGTTCCCGAGAAAAACTTCGCCCTTTCCACTCAGCTCGGCCTCGTGAATACGATAAACACGGATGATCCGATTGCCAGCGCCGATTACGTTACCATCGGCGACTATGGATTTACTTTTAACGTGCTGGAGGGGGCGATGGCTTCGGTCGATCTCATGGCCGAGTTAAGCGCCACGCTCACTTCCACATCCTTGGGCACCGGGCCCGCCGATTCCGCATTCTCGTCGACTCCCTTCAATTCGTCGCCCAATTACGTACTCACGATAGTTGGTCTTGAAAATGTGACAAGCGGCGGATTTACCACTGGCACGGTGGCGGAGCCTTCCACAGTCGCGATCATCACACTCGGGCTGTTGTTCATGATGGAATTGCAACGCCGGGCAAGGCGGTCATGAGAAGGCTGGCGCTCGTGCTGGCGATGGTATTGGCGACCGTATTGGCTTGCGTCGGGGTCGCCAAAACCGAACCGTCGCGGCGCGCTCGCTTGTTCGTTGAGCAAACGGGGGAGGCGGACGGGAGACTACGGCCGTTCGCGATTGAAGTTGGCCAGCCCACCGCGTTCTCGCGGGACGTCGTCTATGTCAAGCCAGTGGTGTTCGGCCTTGTGCTCGCGGTGGCACGACGCATGGATAGTCCGGGAGGATCTTTTCGCTTGACCTATGACGATGGACGCCAGTCAACGGTGTGGACTGTTGACAGGCAAGGTCTCGCCCGCCTGGCATCCCCAATCAACGCGATGTTTCGAGCCGAGGGCGTGGCCGCCCCGGCGTTTCTGACAGTCCTCGCCGCGTACCCATCCGGTTAAGGCGCATGGCTAAAAAGCAAACCGAAACTTTCTCGGGATGGAAATGCATAGGCGGGGCGCCGAAAGTCTCGTACCGGGAATCCCGGCGGCGGTATGCGCGCTTGGCGCCGGCGCGGATGGCGCGCCACGCCGCCGTGACCGGAGAGCTCCTTCGAGGCACAAATACTGTTGCCGCCCCTATGGAGACATGGGGCCAAGCTTCCCCGACCCACTGGCCGAACTTAGCACGAAGCAACAACAGCGAATAGCACTAAATTTAGCACTTAATTTAGTCGCGCAATGCTATGATATCCCTAGCAACTTGACGGAGGACGGCATGAACTTTTTAAACATTCAACCCATCAGCTACTTGAAGACGAACACTAGCGACGTGGTGAAGCAGGTTCAGGAAACTCATGATCCTGTCGCAATCACGGTGAACGGCAAAGTTCAAGCTATTGTTCAAGACCCTTTGAGCTATCAGAAGACTCAAGACCAGTTAACCATGCTTCGTATACTTGCGCATGGAAGAAAGCAAGTTGAAGAAGGTAAGGTTACTGATCATGATGACTTCTTTGCTCAGCTTGAAGCTGAAGACAATGAAAAGCCTTTAGAAAAATGAAAATCGTTTGGACTGATTCTGCTAAAAGTGATGTGATAGACATTCGTGACTTCTTGAAGAATTCCGAATCTCTTCAATTTTCCATCAAAATTACGAAAGAAATCCGTGATGAAGTTGCGACTCTCAAAGA
>DMYQ01000288.1:18439-29848 GCA_003482555.1 Janthinobacterium sp.
AAATGAAAAATGCTACATTCATCTAGTTTGTCATATGAGCCGCGATCTTGAAGCCATGTTGCGCCGCCGCTTGCTCAGCACCTAAGCGGTTTCAAAATGAATGATGCCCCTTGCGAGGCATTTTTTCACATTCAGATGTCGAATATTGTGAGCTACTTGCAAAACTCTTAGTTCGAAGAGATTTAATCTCCGGAATCGGCATCAAAACACCTACACCACGGATACTACCGGACGCGACCTGATCATGCGCCATTGACGTGTTATCCAGCACGATCTGATACCGGAATTACGGCACGATTGGTATAGACGGGGCAGCGTTGATAAAATCATCTTACATCCGCCCTTACATAGGGTAAAAACAACAAAGCCCAGTTCGAAGAACTGGGCTAAGCCGTTGATTTTATTGGTGGGCCTCCCGTGAGTCGAACACGGCACCAACGGATTATGAGTTTGCCGTTGAAACCGTGCACATAGGGAAATCGACGTAAAGTAAGCAGGGGTTGGTGAAGGTAAGAGTATACAACGAATCAATGGGTTAGCGAAATCTACGTAAGTCAAGAGATCGCTACGTGTGTACCGCCACTGTACCGTACCGGGAAAGGGAGGGCATCGGGCAGCGACGATGGCCAGCGCCGTCACCTGATCGACGGCCGCCAGGTTGACGCCAAAAACGAAACTGGCCAGATCTGAAATTCCGCGATCTGCGACCAACTGGGGAAGCTCACCCGTCGCGAACATGGACAGACGCCCCAGGATGGCCGCTGGTGAAGTTTGCCGGGGGTGGCCGGTGTGCCGGCGCGAGCGGCTCTGCAAAACGGCTCTACGGCCCGATTTTGAGCCAGAATACCAGGCGCAAGCGTGATCTGATTGAAAGACTTATGAAAAAATGACTGTTGAGAGTGTTGGGCAGCTGGACCAGCTGGGGCCGGAGGAAGAAAAACGCTTTTGGAAAGTGTTCACCCGCGCCCTGGCGGCCGACGATGTGGCGGCGGCGGCCAAGTCTCACCTGGCGGCCGGCCGGCCAATCACCTACGTCGATGACGAGTACCCGGATGAGCTGGTGCGCAAGTGGCCAGACGGCCGGCGGGAACTTGTCGACGTGGCCGCCGATGGCACTGTGCATGTCGTTTGGGAGTTGGCCCAGGACCAGGCCAAAGGAACAACGCCCAGGGCGTGAACCGTGGGCGTTTTGGAGTGGCGGCGCAGCTGGTGCGGTCAACGCGCGCTCCGTCACCAGTTGGGTTAAACCAGGTTTTTCGCTACCTCTTTGCGCCTGGCTTCGTCCGTCGCCAGCACCTTCATGCTGTCCAACAAGTCGGCCATCATCGCGTCGCTCGCGGACGTTTGGGGCAAGTCCTGTGGCTTGCCGGTGGGCGTCGGTGGAAATTCCTTCGTGCCTGGTTTCAAGGTGTTGTCCAAGTCGTTGTTTGATTTGCTCATGATTGCCCTCTGACGCTTTTAAGCAGTAGGATTGCCTTCAAGTTGGCGATTCAGCGAAAAATCGGGTTCATACGCTTTTGGCAAGCCTGCCGCGTCAGCCTGGCGCACGGCCTCGGCAACGGCCTCAATCGCAGCTGCTTGAAACTCAGCTTCGAAAATAATGCTTTGCAGTAACTTAGTCATTTGACATTCCATCCGGGCGTTCACGCCACTCTACGCCCATTTTTCGCAAATCACATTGCCGCAAGCTCCACAAGCGCACGCGCCCAGGGCTGTTGAGGTCGATGCTGTTGCTCATAGGCCGATAAACTCCGTTTGCATCTGGGGTCTGAGGCGCAGTGGAACGGTTAAACCCTGCCAAGCCATGCGTAGCGATCTAAACTCCCTTACACCCTTTCAGGCCTATGCTTTTCAGGGCATAAAGGAGTCGAGACCGGCAGGCTCATGTGGACCTACCGGGGGCAAGCTTTCGTGCATAGAACAACTTGCCCCTGACGCTGGTGTGTGCGACCGCAAACGGTCTTCAGAGAACATGACGCGTCTAGGTCAGTATACCTCTTGACTGACTTTCGCGTCGAGTTCTTTCGAAAAATCGAACTGCGCCCATTTGGTAAACCAGTGAGTGTTATATTTCTGAATTCGCCCGAGATTATTCGTAGGAACATCATAGAATTTCAGAATTTGGTTCTTAAACGACTTCGCGATATATGGGCAAGCCAATAAGTCCATCGCCAGGTGTACCATTTCAGAATCACCAACTAGCGAGTTTCTCTTAAGTCTAAATTTTTCAATTATATGCAATTCTAGTGCACGCTTTAATCTAACGTATCTCGTTTTTTCTTCCATATAAAATAGCAACGTAACTATTGAAAAGTAGTCCAAATTTCTTCTGACAATATAACTATCATCGCGCAAGTGGAACCCAAAACACTTCCCTAATGTTACCTCATCAATGCGATAGTTTCGGCCTAATTGACGCATCAGCACCAACAAATACATGACTTCAATTTTGGCACCTTCCCCATCAGAGCTACTATCAATAACTCCTCTACACCTCTCATAGATTACTTGCGAAATCGCACTCCCATAGTCCAGTCCAATTGGATCACTTCTGTAAAATGTAAGTATCCGCTGACATATTCGGCACAGTTTTATTGTGGTGTTCACTTTAGGAGAGACAGAATAGATAAAAAAGACAAAGCCAAGCAGCGTCATAATTGAATCCGAAAAATTCTTATCGGCCCCGCGATGTTTTTCTATTTTACCGTAATCACTTATAAGCGCACCAACTTTGCGTTCCACAATAGAAAGTGCATAGTTTAAAATATCACCGTATCCGGCCCCTGAAATAGAAAGGATAGATTTAAACTCCGTTATTAATGCAGACCTACCAATATAAATGGCGCCCCTCGGCAGGTCTTCGCCATCGTTTATTAAAGGCGAGATTTCGTAAGTGAGTGTTCGATTGAAAAGATCGGACAGCCTTTTCTTCGCAATTGATATTGGAGTGATGATCGGACGACCTATCGTCTCTTCTTTTCCTTTATTTAAAGTGAGTTTGTAAAGTTTCAGCGACTCTTGTAACGCCATTCGAATTTTGTGACAGGTTTCTTCTTTGTTATAAAAAACAAAAAAATCGTCTACATAGCGGTAGATTCTAAAATCGTCGACATGTGCCAGTCCGTGAGAATTTAGTTTTGAACATACGTCCGAATCTACAGCTTGAAGTATGATCTCGGCAAATATCCGCGAAACTTCCGGTCCAATCAGTATACCGTTCGTTTCATTGTAATTTACTCGTTGCATCAAAGCGTCAAATTTTCCCGGAAAAGCGTCCTTCAGGGCCGGCAAATTTCGCTTAGAAAATTCTTTTCCGTAAACAGCCCAAGCAATTGAATGTGTATAAATGCTATCAAAGCAACTTGATATATCAAATTTCGTCAAGTACTGAAAGTCACGTTCACTGCGGAGATGATCCTGGGACTCGTAAAACTTAAAGACATTGCTAAACTTTTCATAAACGAAAAAGGATCGCAAATTTTCGTAATTTCCCCCCTCTACTTCGACTAGTGTGTCGGCCTTGTCACCAAGTTCTATTTGTACTTTTGCATCGATATAGGTGCACCCTGCCACACGAGTAGGGGACCGCAAACTGAATGCGCTTCGACCGCAATAATATATGAGCAAGTCTTGATATTCATCATAAAAATCGACCACCATAAGCTGGCCTTTTGGATGCATCAGCGATAACTGACGCAATTGGTCCTGTTTATGCGACGTAGTAAAAACAAACGGAATCGTGGGTGTTTCGCTCTTTTCGAGTTTTAGAGTTGAAATGCCTATACCAGCAACAACAGACTTGAGGACTGTTGTTTTTTGCTCCACCCCTACAAGCATTCTAATCAAATTGTCTAACGAATCATCCTTTGATTTCCACGATATGCGGTTATCGTTAAATCTCAATGAATGATCACACAAAAATTTATAGTAGTATCTATTTGAAAAAACAATTGGGACTTCATAAGGAAGAATGTCTGACAAAACTACCCTTTGAACAGGAAAATTGATAGATAGGGCTTTTTTAGGCATGATTCCACCCCTGCGATATCTCCGATAATTTTTCCAAGTCAAAATTCCTGAATATCTTATCTCTAAAGCCGGCCGCAAAAGAGAGTTTACCTAGTTTTCGCTTCAACGAAACATCTAACAACGTGCTTATCTTATGCTGAAAGAAGCTGTCAAGTCCATTGAGTTGCGCGGTGTCAGTTATAAACCTATTGCTAAAGTAAATTCCAATGAACGCGTTACTTTTTCGATTGAATAAACGCATATTCCCGGTAAGAAAAAGGCAGCGCACAAAGAGTTCATCTGCCGCTTTTGCGACAATGAAAGTATGCTTTTTTTGGTAGTCGGAAAACGATTTCTCAATCCTAGCTTTATATTTTTTCTCTTTTTTCGTGCTGAGTCTGATTCCTCGCTTGCCAGGAGAAAGGTCGAATTCATACCCTAAGTACTCAAATTTACCTTTCTGTTCGGTCAAAACGTTCAACTCCCTAGTTTTGCTATTTAATAGCAATCCTTTTTCGCTGAAAATGCTTTTTAACTTGGATAAATAATGATCGGCCAACTCATTGCGTTGCGGCGCATACATTAGCACTATGTCGTCAACGTAACGTGCGTAATAAAAAACTCCTTCTTGGCTCTTGATTTTTCGATCAATCCCGGCAAGATATATTTCGGACAAATACGCGCTTATTCCAATGCCACGCGGGAGGCCTTTTTCGTCGCCAGAAGCTGCAACATAGTCTTTAATAAGTCGCGTAAGAATTCGCTTCACGACGATAGACAATTCGGGGGATTGATGTATTGCGTCGAGTAGATGATCATGCGCAACCGATTCGTAAAACTGCTCAACGTCTGCTCGAATAATATATTTTGGCATTCCGTCTAATGCCAACGCTTTTATCTGACCTATTAACATGTCCCGAGGGGGCATACTCACCTTGTACACAATTTTTAAAACCCGTTGAATAAGGCGAACCACAAGGATTTGCGCAAGATCCTTTCCGATTCCATAGACCTTCTTCCCGCCAACGGTTGTTGGAAGTAGTGCGACACTTACTCTAAAATCTTTTTTCCCAATAGCCTTTGAAACTAATTGCAGCGCGCCTTCCACCAAGGAGTCGTGTTCAATTTTTCTTTTTTCCAACACTGTATCGATTCGACTTTTCCGTTTCGTGTATACTGCCTCCGTCATCTTCCCTATACGCATTCGATGTAGCGAATTTTGCAAAAGCTTCCTAAGCTTGTGCATTTTTACGCGAATTTTGAAGGCGTCCGGGACATAGGTTTCCTCTAGTTTTCCGCCTTTTTCACGATCTTCCTTTAGCAATATGTTTAAATTCCGGACGGAGGAAGTTTGGTCCATAGTGGGGCGCAATCAGTGATAAAAAAATTGTCGAAGCAAGGCGTCAGTAATGCAATTCAATCTTGAAATAATTTCATGGTGAAGATAGAGCACGGCATTTGCCAGGGTTGGTAAGCAATGTTTCCCCGTAGCTTTTCTCTGCAGCATACCAGCTCGCTGAAGTGGAAAATATACAAATTTTCACATTTTCGAGCGGCAATCCACTTGAAGTCCTGCAATTTTCAACCGCACATGCTAAAACGTTTGGTGGTTCCACACGTCTGGTGAAAATTCATAATGGTATCTAGACGCAATTTTGTTAGCTCGGCAGATTGAATGGATTTTCCATTCCTTCTTTAGTGCCATCGACGATTTTAGCTTATACTCATAGTCGAATGCATTCTTGCGTGTTGGGAATTGTAGAGCGGCCAGTAGGTGCCAGCGGCGGCCTTTCGTGTAGCTCTTGTTATCAGCTGCATTGTGCATGCGGAGTCGACGGCGCAAATCAGTCGTTGCACCTAGATAAACTTCGCCCTTCGATGACAGGATCAAGTAGCACCAGGAGACTTTCGGGATAACCGATGGCTTTTGAATTACTTGGTCGCCGTATTTTCCCTGTGTCCAGTGCGATTTTATTCCCATCACAACTTGGGACGATACGCCGAGTACAAGCGCTATTTCTTTTGATGAAGTGTACCCAGATCTTAGTAGTTCGAGCACCTTATTCTTAATAATATCTTGTGCTGCACCATGAACTTTGTTCGTCGCGTGTTGCCCGGTAAGGACCTTGCCGAATGCGATAAAGTCTGTGAGTCGACGAATGGCCAATTTTTCCGGGTCTTCTGATAGGATTAGCTGACCATCACTTATTTCATAGTGCCGCACTAATTCCTTGGCCTTATCCAAGAATTCCTTCTCTGCGTCGGTAATCTCATGCATCGTCCAAATCTCCTCCTCGCATTTTCAAGGAACGCCTATTTGTTCCAATACGCCTCTTATCTAGGCAGGTCGATTAGGCGCGCTGTTTTCGGATCGTATATCAAGTTTGTGATCGAGCCATCTCGAATTCGCTGGACCGCTTCATCAATAACTTGGAGCGGCACCAGGAACCACTCTCTTGGCTTGACTGGATGTCCGAAGCGGTCTTCGATGGTCAGGTCTAGCTGTGCCGCGCCGAACAAGCGATGGAAGATGTTTTCTAGTCTGGTACGGTTCACAGGTTGTGCAGTTTGTAGGTGGCGACCACATCGACCTCAGCCAATAGATATGTGGCATCTTTTTCTGCGCCTGCGATGCGGGCCTCCACCTTGCCACCGGTCACGCCAATTTTGTGGATCAGCTCGCGATGTTCGGCGACAAATGGGTGGCTGGACAAGCTGCGCAGCACGTAGATGGTTCCGGTTTCAATATCATCAGGCTCAGGCGCATCGCCAAACAGTGGCCCCATGTCCGGGTCGGTCAACCGGCGGCCGGTGTCATCCTTATACAGCGCCCGCTGTAGCGAGCGCCGCAGCAAGTTACTTTCCGTACCATTGGCGTAAATGACGCGCAAACGCGCATCACTTTCGCCATTCGGAGCCTTGATGGTTTCGCCGGTTTCAGCGACATAGGCGAGTTGCCCGCCGACGATGAAGTAGTTTCCGTTGGCAATGCTTGCATCGCGTCCGAAGCGCAACGTTATTCGAACGCCAGACTTCAGCTCCCGCTCTACCTGCTCAAACAGCGGTTCGAACTTGTCAAAATCCGCACACGGTGCACGGCCCGCGATTTCCTCTGCCGCACGCTTTTCAGTGCTAGAACGTACGTGCCGTAATATGGTGATGTCGTTTTGGTCGGCGGGTTCATTGCCAATACCCAGTTCGGCCAGCAAAGCGTCTTCGTCCAAGTCATCCACATCTGCCGAGGCCACTGCCGCACCAGACAAGAGACCAGGACTATCCAACCCAATCAGCAGGGTTTGCGCTTCCGGTAACTTGCGTAGCTGATCCAAGCGCACGGCATATAGGCGCTCGAAGATATCACGTCCCTCGCCATGCAGCGGAGCGCGACCATTAGTCTGATAGAAACGCAGAATGTCCTCGAAGCCCACAACGATGCGCTCCTCGCGTGGAGTACGGCTGGAAGCCCTCAGCGGGGCGACTTCCACACCCAAAGCATCGAGCAGTTCGTCATCGTTCATGTCAGCCATTACCGGACTCTCCTTGCGCCCGCGCTGTCTTGGACTGCGCACGGTAACGCGCCAGTGCAGCCACGCCTTCGGCCATGCGCTTTTCCCATGCATCGGCGGAATTAATGTCTGGCAGGCGGCCACGCTCATTCTTAAACTGCAAGGCGCGTTTGGCCAGCTCACGGGCTTCATCTTCAGGAATGCTCACCTTTTTGGCGGCAATGCTGGCCTGCACTTGGCGCAGCGATTTCTCATCCATCGCTTTCGCCAGCACCGCATAGGCGGCATCGAAGGGGTTGATGCGGTCGATCAGGTCAATGTCCAGGTCACGCACATTGACGAACTTGCGCACCCCATCCAGCAGAGCAGTATTGCCCTGCGCTGTGCCGCCGCCGTTGGCATCGGCCTGGGCCAACGCCAATTTGGCCTGCTGCGTGATATTCATAGCGGCGACGGCGTGTTGTCGGATGGCCTCTTGGTCGGCGTCGCTCAAGTTTGGGTAACGCTCCCGCACGATCTTACCCATGCGTAGCTGTGTAAGTTCTTCGGGCAGGGTGTTTTCCTTATCGAACAGACCACGCTCGAGCACAGTCTTGTCCTGCAAGAAACTGGTAACGACTTCGTTCAAATCCTCCTTGCAGATGCGGGTAGCCTCTGGGCTTTGCGGAGTTGTCAGTCCGTTGATCTCCACGTGATACTGGCCTGTTTCCTGGTTTACACCGACGTTGTGCCCACCCTCCTTATAGCCATCCTCGCCGTAATCAAATCCATCTTTAGGGCCAGTATTTTTGGGGGTAAACTCATAGCGCGGGGCCAGTACCTGTTCCATCAGCAGGCTGGCGGAAATGGCCTTGAGCATGTCGTTTACAGCCTCGGCCACGGCGGATTGTTCGGCCGCAGGTTCGGCGATCAAGTTAGTGAAGCGCGATCGTTCCTTCCCCTCAGCATCACGGGTGGCGCGGCCAATGATCTGCACAATTTCGGTCAGACTGCTGCGGTAGCCGATGGTCAGTGCATGTTCGCACCAGATCCAGTCAAAACCTTCCTTCGCCATGCCCAGGGCAATAATGATGTCCACATGATCGCGATTATTTTTCTGCGCAGAGTCTTTCAACGCGGTGAGCACCTTGGAACGTCTGGCTGGATCGCTATCATCCACCAAGTCCGCTACCTTCAGAGCACGGCCATCACGAGCCTGAACCAGATGAAAGCCGGTGGCCGGGTCAACGCCCTTCCATTCGCCCAAGCCATGCATGATTTCATTCACCTCGCGCTCCTTGTCCTTAAGGCTTTCACGGGCATTCACATTGGGAATATGGACGATGGTTTTCAGCGCCGGGTCCAACACCTTGGCGATGGCATTAACGTAAGGACCCGTATAAAAGAAGTAGCCGATGTCCAGCGACTTGAGCCATTGGTAGCCGTTGAGCTGCTCGTAGTAGGTGTAAGTGACCGTCTCGAACCTGGCCTCATCCGCCGGACCCAACACGGCTTCGCTGTCGCCACGGAAATAGGAGCCGGTCATGGCCACCAGATGCACCTTGTCGCGGGCGATGAACGTGCCCAACTGAACGCCCAGCTTGTTTTCCGGGTTGCTGGAGACGTGGTGAAACTCGTCGATGGCGATCAGGCGGTTGTCGAACGCTTGAACACCCAACTCTTCCACCGCAAAGCGGAAGGTGGCATGAGTGCAGACCAGCACCTTGTCGGTGCTCTCAAGAAATTTGCGTACAGCTTCCACCTTGGACTTCGCCACGCGTGGCTCGTCCACACCTGGAGCGTTACACAGGTTCCATTGCGGGGCCACCTGCCAATCCCAATAGAAGCCGTGCTGACTCAGGGCTTCATCGGCAAAGCTGCTGCCGATGGAACGCTCTGGCACCACGATGATGGCCTGCCGTAAGCCTTGGTTATTGAGCTTGTCCAGTGCTATAAACATCAGCGCGCGGGATTTCCCCGACGCCGGTGGCGATTTAATCAGCAGATATGGCTCACCACGCTTGGCATAGGCGCGCTCCTGCATTGCGCGCATCCCCAGCGCGTTGGACTTGCTGGACGCTCCGGTGCGCGCTGTTGTGATGGAGACCGATGGCACGGTGTACGTGTTGATCGGGTTGCCCGCTTGCTCGCTCATGCTTTCTTTCCCCTTGTAGCTTTCGTTGCTGGCTTGGTTGCCGTCATCTTCGCATAAAGCTCAAACAGCTTTTCCAGTCGCTCGGTATCGTTCTTGAAGCGGCGTCCGATGTAGATGCGCTCTAACACTTCGTCGTTACGTTCATGGGCACGCCGCAGGTTCTCAGGCATGTTGTCCGGGTCGTACAGATCCGCGATGGTGGCAGGGAAATGCGCTTCACGGGCCAACAGGATGTTTTCGGCGCAAACAATCAGGTCGTCCTTGTTCTGCTCGGTGAGCAGCGGAACGGGGAACGTGTTCCAGCCGAGCGTGTTGGAGTAGCGGAAGTCCGTTTTCATCTTGCCGCAAACCGTAGCTACCCAAACCAGATGTAAACGTGAGGCGATGAGAGCCATATTCCAGAGCGGGGCGTCGTACATTGCGAAAGCGTTGTCCGACACCACCGAGTGCGCCGTCAGTAGGCCCACTGGAAGAAAGTCACGCGACTCTGACGAAACCTTGGGCACGACGATTGAAGAATTCAGTCCACGGCCTTGAATCTGTTTAAATCGATGCGCACGGTCCGCATACGCGCGCGTCGATTCGGCGTCGCTTGCCAAACGCATAGTTCGCACACCAGCAAGGCGATCCGCAACAAGTGGAATACGCCCAGCTTCCTCAGCCTGATCGTCCTCGATCCAAATGCACTTTCGAATTATGCCTTTGACAAATTCCTGTGAGCCGACAAAGTCAAAAACGTACTTCGCAATAGCCGGTGCGAGCCTCACAGCTTCGTCGGCTTGTTCCGCAGAAAAGAGTAGGTTGCCTCCGTCCTTCGGCATATTGCCCAAGTCCATGTACGCACATCCTGACGCAGACTCCCGGAGAGGCTGAACAACGATGTCGGGACCGGGCACTAGGTACGCATTGATATTGAAAACTTGTTTGGCGCTGACTTCGTTCTTGCCCACTGTTGAAAAAATAACTTTGGGCTTCCCCGCGCTCCTTGAAATGCCGACGATAGCGACCATAACTCCAGCGTTGTAACTGGCCAAATTCGCCCACTTGAATGATGTGTAAGCGAATACGATTTGATGGCCCGTTGCGAATACGAGTGGCCAGAGGATTGGGACCTGCACACCTTGGCAGATGGAATTCGTAGAAACGAACGCGGTCGAGGCGAAGGTCTTCGCACCATAGTCGGCGGCCTTCATGAACCAACCTGCGACATAGTCAAGCGTCTTCCATCCGGCACCGTGACCAGCAAAGACTACGGCCAAGTCGGCCTTCTGCCCCTCCGACTGCCACTTGCTTCCAAGATATGGGGGGTTACCACAAATATACGTTTCGCCGCCTTCATTCTTAAAGTCAATTTCCGCCTGATCCAACGGCGTGTTGAACAGGTCGTCGCCTAACAGTTTCACCTCCGTCCCCGTCGGCGGGCAGACTGACAACCAATCTAGCCGAAGCGCATTGCCACAAACAATCCAATTTTGCGCATCCAGTGGCAGGAACTCTGCCAGTGCATCCTTCTGTCCGCGATACAGCACGTCGCACTGGAACTCAGCAATAATGAGTGCTAGGCGCGCAATCTCTGCCGGGAAGTCGCGCAGTTCGATACCCCGGTAGTTGGTCAGCGGTATCTCACTTCCCAAGTGCGGCTCCCCACGACGGCGGTTAATTTCCGCCTCAATCTCGCGCATTTTTTTGTAGGCGATGACCAGGAAGTTACCGGAGCCGCAAGCCGGATCGAAAACACGGATAAGTAATCACGCGTAACAT
>DMYQ01000255.1:0-1457 GCA_003482555.1 Janthinobacterium sp.
TCGCCCTCGACCAGGAACAGTTCATTGCGCGTGATGTCGGACGATTCGCAGTCGGTCAGCTTGCCCGGCAAGACGGCCACGCCCGAGGATTTTTTCTTTTCCACCTTTTGCAGCGAGCGCTGGCGCGACTGCGCCTGCTTGATGACCAGCTCGGCCAGCTTCTTGCCGTATTCGACGTGCTGGTTCAGCCACAGTTCGAGCGGCGGCTTGGTGAAGGTCGACACCAGGCGCACGGCGTCGCGCGAATTCAGGCGCTCCTTGATCTGGCCCTGGAATTGCGGATCGAGCACCTTCGCCGACAGCACGAAGGAGGCGCGCGCGAAGACGTCTTCCGGCAGCAGCTTGACCCCTTTCGGCAGCAGCGAATGCATCTCGACGAAGTTCTTGACGGCGCCGAACAGGCCTTCGCGCAAGCCCGACTCGTGGGTGCCGCCGTTCGAGGTGGGAATCAGGTTGACATAGGATTCGCGCACGATGGCGCCTTCCTCGGTCCAGGCCACGACCCAGGCCGCGCCCTCGCCCTCGGCGAAGCCTTCGGCTTCCGGGCCGGCGTACTGGGCGCCCTCGAACAGGGGGATCAGAGTGTCGCCGTTCGACACCTGGGCCAGCGATTCCGTCAGATAACCGCGCAAGCCTTCCGCGTACAACCAGGTCTGCACGTCGCCAGTCTTGGCGTTGCTCAGGGTCACGGTGACGCCGGGCAGCAGCACGGCCTTCGAGCGCAGCAGGCGTTGCAACTCGGGCTGGGAAATCTGCGGCGAGTCGAAATACTTCGGATTCGGCCAGGCCGTGACGCGGGTGCCGGACTTCTTGCCCTCGCGCGGGGCCGGCCGCGACGTGAGCGGTTCGATCACGTCGCCGTTGGCGAAGGCCATCTGGTGCAGGCCGTTGCCGTTTTCTTCCTTGCGCCAGACCGTGATCTCCAGGCGCGAGGAAAGCGCGTTGGTGACCGAGACGCCGACCCCGTGCAAGCCGCCGGAAAAGGCGTAGGCGCCGCCCGAGCCCTTGTCGAACTTGCCGCCCGCGTGCAGGCGGGTGAAGACGATTTCCACCGTCGGCACGTTTTCCTCGGGATGCAGGCCGACCGGGATGCCGCGGCCGTTGTCTTCGACGGTGACGCTGCCGTCCACGTTCTGTGTGACGGAAATGAGATTGCAGTGGCCGCCGAGCGCTTCGTCGGAGGCGTTATCGATCACTTCCTGGATGATATGCAGCGGATTTTCAGTGCGGGTGTACATCCCCGGTCGTTGCTTGACGGGCTCGAGTCCCTTCAGGACGCGGATGGATGATTCGCTGTAGTCGGATGCGGGTTTTTTAGTGGCCATACGTGTTCGGGCTGATAAAGGCGGTTCTGGGTTTATGCGGACGCCACGCATTCTATCCTTATCGGGCGGCAAGGCGGCAAACGGCGGGCGCGCGCCAGCCAAAAAAACACTGGGGTCAGGTCTCGCATTGTC
>DMYQ01000255.1:1578-3462 GCA_003482555.1 Janthinobacterium sp.
AAACCGACAATGCGAGACCTGACCCCAAAGTTTCGACGGGGAAATAGGCTTTTTTACACTTTGTTTACACGGCCTTAAACAGTCTTTACGAAATTTTTAGACGCTTCCCGCTAAGCTGCTCTTATCAAAACAAACCTGAATGAGGGTGGCGATGGACATCGTGTATCTCGGCTTGATCGCCGTATTGTTTGCCTTGACGGCCGGCTTCGCGGTCGGCTGCGAGAAATTGGGAGGCCGCCCATGAACCCGTTTTATGTGCTGGGCGCCGTCGTCGCCGCCGCTTTGCTGGTGTATCTGCTGGTGGCGCTGCTGAAAGCGGAGGATCTGTGATGAGTACGCAATCCATTCTTTTGCTGGCGACATTTTTGCTCGTGCTGCTGGCGCTCTCTTATCCACTGGGAATTTTCCTGGCCAAGGTGGGTGGCGAGGGCCCGATCCGCTGCCTGGGCTGGCTGCAAAAATGCGAAAACCTGCTCTACCGTCTGGCCGGCATCCCGGCCGAGCGGGCCATGGGCTGGAAGACTTATGCCGTCGCCCTGCTGGTATTTAATAGCGTGGGCGCGCTGTTTGTGTATGGCGTGCAGCGTTTGCAGGCGGTTTTGCCGCTCAATCCGGCGGGCTTGGCCAATGTCAGCCCCGATTCTTCCTTCAATACGGCCATCAGCTTTGTCTCGAACACCAACTGGCAGGGTTATGCGGGCGAGCAGACCATGAGTTATCTGACCCAGATGCTGGCGCTGACGGGGCAGAATTTCTTTTCGGCCGCCACCGGCATCGCGGTCGCCTTCGCGCTGATCCGCGGCTTTTCTTCCCGTTCATCGAAGTCGATCGGCAATTTCTGGGTCGATTTGACCCGCTCCACCCTGTATGTGCTACTGCCGCTGTCGCTGCTGTTTTCCATTTTCCTGATCGGGCAGGGCGCGATCCAAAACTTTTCAGCCTACAAGGACGTGACCCTGCTCGACCAGGTCGCCTATTCGATTCCCAGGAACGGCGCCGACGGTCAAGCCAAGGGGCAGCCCGTGATGGAGGCGCGGGTGGCCAAGACGCAAACCCTGGCCATGGGCCCGGTGGCTTCGCAAGAGGCGATCAAGATGCTGGGCACCAACGGCGGCGGTTTTTTCAACGCCAATTCGGCCCATCCGTATGAAAATCCCACGGCGCTCAGCAATTTCGCGCAGATGCTGGCCATTTTTCTGATCCCGGCCGGGCTCTGCTTCGCCTTCGGCCGCATGGTCGGCGACACGCGCCAGGGTTGGGCCGTGCTGGCCGCGATGACGCTGCTGTTCGTGGCGATGACGACGGTGGTGCTGGTCGCCGAGCAGCAGGCCCATCCCGCGCTGCAAGCCTTGCATGTCGACCAGGCGGCCGGCGCGCTGCAATCGGGCGGCAATATGGAAGGCAAGGAAACCCGTTTCGGCGTCAGCGGCTCGGCCCTGTTCGCGGCGGTGACGACGGCCGCCTCTTGCGGCGCCGTCAACGCCATGCACGATTCCTTCATGCCGATCGGCGGCATGGTGCCCCTGCTGCTGATACAGTTCGGCGAAGTCATTTTCGGCGGCGTCGGCTCCGGCCTGTACGGCATGCTGATCTTCGCCATCCTGGCCGTCTTCATCGCCGGCCTGATGATAGGGCGCACCCCGGAATACCTGGGCAAGAAGATCCAGGCCTACGAAATGAAGATGACCTCGATCGCCATCCTGGTGACGCCGGTGCTGGTGCTGACCGGCACGGCAATCGCCGTGATGGTCGACCCGGGCAAGGCCGGCATCGCCAATCCCGGCGCCCACGGCTTCTCGGAAATCCTGTACGCCTTCAGTTCGGCCGCCAACAACAACGGCAGCGCCTTCGCCGGCCTGTCCGCCAACACGCCCTTTTATAACG
>DMYQ01000255.1:3612-6175 GCA_003482555.1 Janthinobacterium sp.
AAGCCTGACCTTGTTCGACTCCGCATTGCTAGTCCCGGCCGTCCTCGATGCGTTCAAAAAACTTCACCCGCGCACGCAGTGGCGCAGCCCGGTGATGTTCGTGGTCTATGTGGGCAGTATCATCACCACCCTGCTGTACTTCCAGGCCCTGTTCGGCACGGGCGAGGCAAGCACCGGCTTCATCCTGGCGACCACGGTCTGGCTCTGGTTCACGGTGCTGTTCGCGAACTTCGCCGAGGCCCTGGCCGAGGGCCGCAGCAAGGCCCAGGCGGCTTCGCTGCGGGCGCTCAAGCAAACCGTGATGGCCAAGAAGATGGCGACGCCGAAGTACGGCACGCCCTGGCTGCCGGCCGCCGCCACCGATCTGCGCAAGGGCATGACGGTGCTGGTCGAAGCGGGCGACGTGGTGCCGGCCGACGGCGACGTGATCGCCGGCGTGGCCGCGGTCGACGAAAGCGCCATCACCGGCGAATCGGCGCCCGTGATCCGCGAATCGGGCGGCGACTTTTCCGCCGTCACGGGCGGCACCCGGGTGCTGTCGGACTGGCTCATCGTGCGCGTGTCGGTGAATCCCGGCGAAGCCTTCATCGACCGCATGATCGCCATGGTGGAAGGCGCCAAGCGGCAAAAGACCCCCAACGAGATCGCGCTGACGATCTTGCTGGTGGCGCTGACCATCGTCTTCCTGGTCGTCACCGTGACCTTGCTGCCATTCTCGCTGTTCGCGGTGGAAGCGGCCAAGTCCATGGGTATCACCAGCGTGCCGGTCACCATCACGGTACTGATCGCGCTGCTGGTCTGCCTGATCCCGACCACCATCGGCGGCCTGCTGTCGGCCATCGGCGTGGCCGGCATGAGCCGCATGATGCAGGCGAATGTGATCGCCACGTCGGGGCGCGCGGTGGAGGCGGCCGGCGACGTTGACGTGCTTTTGCTCGACAAGACCGGCACCATCACCCTGGGCAACCGCCAGGCGTCGGCCTTTGTCGCGGCGCCCGGCGTGACCGAGCAGCAACTGGCCGATTCGGCGCAACTGGCCTCGCTGGCCGATGAAACGCCGGAAGGGCGCAGCATCGTGGTGCTGGCCAAGCAGCGCTTCAATATCCGCGAACGGGAAATGGCCAGCCTGAACGCCTCCTTCGTCCAGTTCACGGCGCAGACCCGGATGAGCGGCGTCGACGTCGGCAGCCGCGAAGTGCGCAAGGGCGCCGCCGATTCGGTGCGCAAATACGTCGAGGCGCTGGGGCGGCCGTATCCGGACCAGGTGGCGCGCGCGGTGGACGACATCGCCCGCCGCGGCAGCACGCCGCTGGTGGTGGTCGACGACGGCCGCGTCATGGGCGCCGTCGAACTCAAGGATATCGTCAAGGGCGGCATCAAGGAGCGCTTCGCCGAGCTGCGCCGCATGGGCATCAAGACGGTCATGATCACCGGCGACAACAAGCTGACGGCGGCCGCCATCGCGGCCGAAGCGGGCGTCGACGACTTCCTGGCCGAGGCGACCCCGGAAGACAAGCTGAAACTGATACGCAGCTACCAGTCGGAAGGCCGGCTGGTGGCGATGACGGGCGACGGCACCAACGACGCGCCGGCGCTGGCCCAGGCCGACGTCGCCGTGGCGATGAATTCCGGGACCCAGGCGGCCAAGGAAGCCGGCAATATGGTCGATCTCGATTCGAACCCGACCAAGCTGCTGGAAATCGTCGAAATCGGCAAGCAGATGCTGATGACGCGCGGCTCGCTGACGACTTTTTCGATCGCCAACGACATCGCCAAGTATTTCGCGATCATCCCGGCCGCCTTTGTCGGCACCTATCCGCAACTGAAGGCGCTCGACGTGATGCACCTGTCCAGCCCCTCGTCGGCGATCATGTCGGCCGTGATTTTCAACGCCCTCATCATCGTCGCGCTGATACCGCTGGCCCTGAAGGGCGTGCAATACCGCGCCATCGGCGCCGCCATGCTGTTGCGTCGCAATGTGCTGATCTACGGCCTGGGCGGGATCGTGCTGCCCTTCATCGGCATCAAGCTGATCGACATGGTCTTGTCCGTCTTTAACCTGGTCTAAAGGAAGAACTATCATGAGCTCCATTTTTCGTCCCGCGCTGGTCCTGTTCGGCGCCCTGACCCTGGTGTGCGGGGTCGTCTATCCCTACGCCGTGACCGGCATCGGCCAGCTCGCCTTCCCCGACCAGGCGGCCGGCAGCCTGGTGCAACGGGGCGGCCAGACGGTCGGCTCCAGCCTGATCGGGCAATCCTTCACTGCGCCGAAATACTTTTGGGGCCGGCCGTCGGCCACCAGCCCGATGGCGAATAACGGCGCCAATTCGGGCGGCTCCAACCTGGGGCCCGGCAATCCGGCCCAGATCGACGCCGTCAAGGGCCGCATCGAGGCCCTGAAGGCGATGGACCCCGGCAACGCGCTGCCGGTGCCGGTCGACCTGGTCACGGCCTCGGCCAGCGGACTGGACCCGGAAATGAGCGTGGCGGCGGCCCGCTACCAGGTGGCGCGGGTGGCGCGCGTGCGCGGCATGGCGGTGGAAGAGGTGCAAAATATCGTCAG
>DMYQ01000341.1:0-1460 GCA_003482555.1 Janthinobacterium sp.
GGGTGGGGAAATTCCGATGAAATAATCATATCATAGCTACCAAGATAAGTTGTAAATATTTTACCTTAAGTATTTTTTTAACATCGGAATACAACAGTAGCGCTTGCTAACCCACTGCCTATTTCAAATTGGCGCCGACGGCCTGTGGCGTGGGCAACGGGGCATCCCGTGGAACTGGCGCGGTCAGTGGTACGGGCGCCAGTCCGGGCGCGACGAACTTCCAGTCCGACAGGTGCGCTTTTCCCTCGAATTGCTGGAAACGGGGTTCGAAGTTGCCCACTTTGACGGGCTTGGCGTCCGACAAGCTGTACACGCCGACGATGCCGCTCTCGCCCGACAGATACATCAAGCCCCACTGCGCCTTGCCCGTGATGGGGTCGACGAACACTTTACGCAAATGCCGACGCGTGCCCGGATAGCGGGGATCCTTCAATAAATCCTTCAATGACGGCGGCTGCGCCGGCTGGCCGGCCGGCGTGGCGGCCGCATAACTACCCAGGGCGTCACTGAAGGCGGCGCCGATGTCGAGCAATTCCCGCTCGGCGGCGCTGCGCTGGAGCAGGGAGCCCAGCTTCAGCCCGGCCGCTCCCACCAGGCCGATGATGGCGACCACGATGATCAGGCTCAGGTAGGTAAAGCCGGGCTGGCGGCGCGATGACGGCGGCATGCTCTTACCAGTCGGCGTAAAGGGTGCCGTTGCGGGCCTTGCCCGGCGCGCCGCTCTTGATGCCGTACAGATTGCCTTTCGCGCCATCCTCGGGCGCGATCAGTATCCAGCTCGTGGCGCTGTCCGTGACCGGGTCGACCGGCAGCGCGCGCAGGTATTTTTTCTCCACCAGTTCTTCCAGCGAATCCGGATAGCGCCCCGTGTCGCCATAAAACTGGTCGATGGTGGCGCGCGCATTGCGCAAATTGTCGGCCAGGATGGTTTCCTTGGCGCTGTCGATGCTGGGAAAATAGCGCGGCACGGCCAGACTCAACAGCAGCGCGACAATGGCCAGCACCACCAGCAGCTCGATCAGGGTGAAGCCCGTTTTCAGTTTATGCATGCTCACCATAGCCGGTAGGGTACATCGTTCAGACCGGTCTTGTTCGAAGTCGAATAGACGTCGTACACATCCTCGCCCTCGCGCGGCTCGTCGGCCTCGCTGGCGTAACTGCGCTTGCCCCAGGTTTGCGCGTCCGTCAACTCCGGGTCCCGCATTGAAGGGCTCGCGCGGCACCCGCCGCAGGAAGAATATCTTGCTGCGCTTCGGGTTGCGCTGATCGGGCGCGCCCTCCACCAGCGCTTCCAGGTTTTTCGGGTAACCGCTGCCGCTGAGGCTCTTGACGATGCGGCCCTCGTCGCTGGCGCGCTTGTAGGCGTCTATGCCCTGGCGTATCTCGCGCAGCCCGCGGCGCAGTTCCTGCTCCTGGCGGCGCTGCAGAGTGATTTGCGCCGCCGGCACCAGCAGGGTGCC
>DMYQ01000341.1:1686-15636 GCA_003482555.1 Janthinobacterium sp.
CGCCGTCGGTGGGGCCGCCGTCGCCGGGGCCGCCGCTGGCGCGCCCACCGGCACCGGCTGGCCCGACGACAGCGGCGGCCCGGCCGCCGGCAGCGCCGCGGGTTGACCGCTGGACAGTTTCAGCGCAGAGGGCGCCTCCGGCACGCTTTCCGGCACCGCTTCGGCGGCGGCCGGCGGCTGCATCTGCGCCGGCAAGGGCATGACCGGCAACGGCGCCTGGAGCGGCGCGCCCGGCAAGGCGTCGTTCGGCTGCGCCTGGCGCACGATGACGCTGCCGGGCATTTGCGTCTGCGCCTTCAGGCTCAAGTCCGGACGGCGCCGGAAACTGCTCTCGGTGCCGGCCGAAAATTCGGAAGCGGACGCCTCGGGGCGCTGGATATTGCGCACCAGGTGGGGCGTGATCGAGAGCACGATCTCGGTCTTCTGCTTGTCGTCCCGGGTGCTGCCGAAGAGGCGCCCGAGTATCGGAATGTCGCCGAAGCCGGGCACCTTGCTGCCGGTGCTGCGGTCTTCATTGTTGATCAGGCCGGCCAACACCTGGTTTTCGCCATCCTTCAATTGCAGCATGGTGGAGGCTTGGCGCGTGCCGATCTGGTAAGCGACGGTGCCGGACTTGGTGGTGATCTGGTTCACCAGGGTGCTGACCTCGAGCGAGACGCGGATCGCCACGTCGTTGTTCAGATAAATGGTCGGCTCGGCGTTCAAGGTCAGTCCCACGTCGACATAGCTGACCGATTCCGAGGCGAAGCCGCCGGTGCCTGGCGAAATCGTGGTGGTGATGACCGGCACCTTGTCGCCGATCAGCACCTTGGCCTTTTCCTTGTTGCGCACGCGGATGCGCGGATTGGCCAGGATGTTCGTGTCGCCGTCGGTCTTGTTGGCGTTCAGGGTCGCCGCCACGCCGTTGACACCGATGCTGTGCTGGTTCAGATTGTGCAAGTCGGCCAGGGTCAGGCTGGCGCCGCCCGTCGTCGACAAAGGCGTCAAGGTCAGGCTGGACGGCCAGGCGATGCCCAGCTCGAGCAGGCGGCTGCGCTTGATTTCCAGGATCTCGACGTCGAGCATCACTTCCGGCTCGGGCACATCCTGCAGCTTGATCAGGCGCTCGGCCAGGCGGATCGCTTCCGGGCTGTCGCGCATGATCACCAGGTTGAGCTTTTCATCGACCACCACGTCGCGCGATTTCAAGATGGTTTTCAAGGTGTTGGCCACCGACTTGGCGTCGGCGTTCGACAGGAAGAAGGTCTTGACCACCATTTCCTGGTATTCCTTGAGCTTCACGGCCACGTTCGGATAAATCAGGATGGTGTTGGCGTCCATCACCTGCTGCTCCAGCTGGTTGGTCATCAGCAAAAAGTAGACGGCCGATTCGACAGTGCTGTTTTTCAGGAAGATCGAGGTCTTGGCGTCGGTCTTGACGTCCTTGTCGAAAACGAAGTTCAAGCCGGAACGGCGCGCGATCAACTCGAACACTTGCTTGAGCGGGGCGTCGCGGAACTCGATCGTGATCGGCTGCTTGAAGGAGCGCGCCAGCCCCGTCTCCACCAGCGGAGCCGCTGTTTTATCGGCCAGCCGGCGCAGCATCGCGCGCGCCGGCTCGTAGTCGGGGCGTTCAAAGAGAATGGCGTTCAGGGCTTGCCGGGCCGGCTCGATCTGGCCCGCCTCGATCGCTGCGCCTGCGTCGGCCAGCATCTTTTCCTGGCGCCGCCCCATTTCCAGCGCGCGCAGGCCGGCGCGCGCCCTGTCGTTTTGCGGATCGAGGGCTTGCGCCTGACGATAGTCGCGCGCCGCCGCCTCCGCCTTGCCGTCGGCCAGGTCGCGCCCGGCCTGCCCCAGCGCGCGCCCGACGCCGCGCTCGCGCGCCTCCAGGTAGGCCAGCCGGTATTGCGCATTGCCGGGATCCTTGGCGATCGCATCCTGGAATTTCAGCAAGCCCGCTTCGACCTTGTCCTGTTCGATCAACTCGCGGCCGTCGCGGTAAGCCAGTTGCGCGGCGCAGCCGCCCAGCGCCAGTAACACAAGCGGCAACGCCAGCGTGGTCAAGCGGACACAAGCGACGCGGATGCGGGTCGGCGACTTCTTCAGGTGACTTGACATCAGTCGAGAACTCCAATGTTGATCTGTTGAACCTGGTTCAAAGGCAGATAGGTGAGCGTCATGAGCGGCGGCGCGATGGCGTCGACCCGGTACAGGCCATCGATCACGGTCTTGTTGCGCACGATGTAAGTCTGGTCGGCGCGCGCCAGGAATACTTCCCAGCTGCCGTCGCCGGCCGCCTTGCCTATGTAAGTAAACGGCAGCGGCGGCGCGACCGGTGCCGGCGGCGGCGGCGGCGGCGCCGGGCCCGGCTTGGGCGGCGGCGGGGTCCAGTTCTGGCTCAGGAAAACGGCTTGCCCGGCGCCGAATTCGCCCCCCTCGCCGATCAACTGGGCGCGCTCGCGCAGGTTCAGGATGGGCGGGTCGGCCTCGGCCGCCGTCGATGTCGGCGCGGCGGGCTTGGCGCGCGCCGGGGCGACCCGCACCACCGCCTCGGCCAGCGCGCCGGCCGGGGACTTGTCGCCGAAATACGCCAGGGCGGCGGCGCCGGCCAGCGCCGCCGCCATGATCCATTGACGCCGCTTCATGGCGCCTCCCCCTCGTCCTTCAGATAAAACGTCAGGCGCATGCGCGCCTCCAGGGCCGGGTCGGCGATCAGTTCGCGCTTGAACGAGATTTCGTCGAGGGCGGCGAAGGGCACCGTCAGCAGCACCCGCATGCCGAATTGCCAGATCGACTGGTAAGCTCCCTTCAGCGGCAACACCACCTGGTAAGTGCTGACGCGGCTGATCGGATCGTAGCCGAACTTGTATTCGCCCTGGTTCAGGGTCAGCTTCGATTGCGCGGCCAGCGCGAACAGGGTCTTGACCTGTTCTTCGGCATAGCGGCGCGGCCCCAGGCGCGCATAAAAGAGGGCCAGGTTTTGCCGCGCGGCGGAGGGCAAAGGCGCACCGGGCGCCAGCGGCGCGGCGGCGGCCACCACGGGGGCCGCTTCCAGCCGCGCCAGCGCGGCGCGTTCGCGCGCCACCCAGGCCCAGCCGCCCGCGCCCGCCAGGCACAGGAATATGGCGAGGCCGGCGCCGGCGCCCTGTCGCGTCAAAAACAGGCGCAGGCGCAGCAGCGCGAAAGGAAAATCAAATGTCGTCATCGGGCCAGCCATTCCGCCTCCAACTGGAACCGCAGCGGCCGGTTGGGGTCTTGTTCATTGGTTTCGTGGCGCGTGAGCACCACGCCGGTAAAA
This sequence comes from Janthinobacterium sp., assembly GCA_003482555.1. Taxonomy (GTDB): domain Bacteria; phylum Pseudomonadota; class Gammaproteobacteria; order Burkholderiales; family Burkholderiaceae_D; genus Janthinobacterium. The sequence goes on from DMYQ01000341.1 coordinate 4,964, forward strand.
AATTCCTGCTCCTTGAGCGCTTGCACATAGGCGATCATGTCGTCGCTGGTCTTCGCTTCCGCGCTCAGCCTGAGCACATGTTTTTTGGCGTCCGGCTCCAGGGTCAGCAGCGCCACCGCCGGCGGCGTGGCTGCGGCCACCGCTTCCTGCAGCTCGCGCCACGGCAAATTCAGTTGCAGGATGGCGGCGTTGATGTAGGCCGCCCGCTCCGGCGCGATGCGCGCCTTGGGCGCGGGCGCCAGTACCTGCACGCGCGCGCGCGCCAGACGCTGCTCGGCCGCCCGCGTTTGCGCCGCGCGCGCGCGGCCCCGCTCGGCCAGTTGCTGGCCGGCCAGCGCCGCGCCCACGCACAGAGCCAGGCCCAGCACGGCGCCAGCCCAGACGGCGGGGGGCAGCTGGAACAAGGTGCGGCGCAGGCTGGCCGGGGCGAAATCGATGCGCAGGCGCCGCCTTGCCGGGGCCGCGCCTGCACCGCCGGCACCGCCAGCCAAGATGACGACAGCCGACTGGCTTGCACCCTGCACGCCCGGCGTGAACGCGGTCACGCGCACATGGGCGGACTGGGTCGGCGCCTGCGTCCACGCGGGCGGCACCGGCCCGCTCAGTTGCAAACAGGCGGGCGCGCTCAAGCCGAGCAGCAGCGCTTCACGCGCCAGCACCTGGCTCAGCCAATATTGGTCGGCGCCGTGCGGCAGCGCCAGCGCGCGCACGGCGCGCAGGCGGCGCCCTTCGACGGCGCCCACGGTGAGCACTTGATCGTGGACCAGGCCAAACCAGGCGCCCGCCTTGAGCGCGCCCTGGCAACGGTTCCAGGCCGTCACGAAGTGCGGCTCGACGCCGACCACGGTCAAACCATGGCGCTCGGCGGCCCCGATCAAAGCGACCAGCAGCGGCGCCGCGACGGCGCCGAAAAACGGCGCCTCCGGGCTCCAGTCGGCGCTCAGTTTCCAATCGCCGGCCGCCTCGCCGTACAAGCTCTGGAAACGCATCGCGGCGGCCGCGTTCAAGTCGGCCGGGCGCGCCGCGCCGCGCGGCGGCGTTACCTGCCACAGCCGCGCCAACTCGTCGTCGAGCACGAAGGCGAGCGGCCAGCCGGCGACATCGCGCCCTTTCAAGAGTTGGTCCAGCGCGCGCCCGATGTCGGCGCAACCATCCTGGGTGGGCGCGAAGGCGTGCTCGGCCAGCAAGGTCGGCGCCGCGCCGCTCCAGCGGCCGACGCGCAACAAGCTGACGGCGTCGCTGGAGACGCCGACGCGCAAGAATTTTCCGAAGCGGCTAGGCATGCAAGGTCACCCGCTTGATTTCGGTCAGCGTGGTGGCGCCGCGCCTGACCAGCTCCAGCGCGGCCAGGCGCAGGCTGCGGGTGCCGTTTTCATAGGCGGCCGCCTTGATCTGGCGGATCGGCCGCTTGTCGACGATCATTTCGCGGATCTCGTCGTTCAGGGTCAGGATTTCGGCGATCGAGCGGCGTCCCTTGTAGCCGGTGCCGCGGCAGTCGCCGCAGCCCTTGCCCTGTGCGAACTGGAAATCGAAGACATCGGCGCGCGTCAAATTCACGCTCGCCAGCTCCTCCTCGGCGGGCGTGTACGGCGTCGCGCAATGGGGACAATTCATGCGGATCAGGCGCTGTGCCCAGATGCCGTTCAAGGCCGAGACGAAGGCGTACGGGTCGATGCCCATGTGGGTGAAGCGGCCGAAGACGTCGAACACATTATTCGCGTGCACCGTGGTCAAGACCAGATGCCCGGTGAGCGCCGACTGAACCGCGATTTCCGCCGTTTCGCGGTCGCGGATCTCGCCCACCATGATCTTGTCGGGGTCGTGCCGCAAAATCGAACGCAAGCCCTTGGCGAAGGTCAGGCCCTTTTTTTCATTGACCGGGATTTGCAGGATGCCCTGCAGCTGGTACTCGACCGGATCTTCGATGGTGATGATTTTCTCGCGTCCGTTGTGGATTTCCGTGAGCGCCGCGTACAGGGTGGTGGTCTTGCCGGAGCCGGTCGGCCCGGTCACCAGCAGCATGCCGTAGGCTTCCTGCGCCAGCGCGCGCAGGGACACCAGGGAGGGCGCGTCGAAACCCAGCGCCTCCAGGGTCAGGGCGCCGTAAGCCTCGATCATGGCGCGCTTGTCGAGGATGCGAATGACCGCGTCCTCGCCGTGAATGCTGGGCATGATCGAGACGCGCAAGTCGATTTCGCGCCCGCCCGACTCGACCCGGAAGCTGCCGTCCTGCGGCACGCGGCGCTCCGCGATATCGAGTTCGGCCAGCACCTTCAGGCGCGAGATGATGTGCTCGGCCACTTCGATCCCGTTCACCGAGGTAGCGTGATCGAGCACGCCGTCGACGCGGTACTTGACGGCCAGGCCGCCGGCCGTACTCTCCAGATGAATGTCGGAGGCGCCCGCTTTGAGGGCGTCGTACAGGGTCGAGTTGACCAGCTTGACGGCCGGACTGCCGGCTTCCGACACCGAGGCGAAAGACAGCACGGCCGCCGTCTTGCCGTCGCGGCGGGCGTCGCCGGCCGCCGCGACGGCGCCCGGCAGATTGTCGACCGCGCGCGCCGATTCTTCCTGCTTCGACAGATACGCCTGGATGTCGGACTGCAGCGCCAGGCGGATTTGCAGCGGCTCCCGCGCCGGGCGGCGGGCGCGCGCGCCCAGCCAGGTCTGCAGGTCGAGGTCGAAAGGGTCGGCCACCACGCCCAGCACCTGGCCGTCGCCGGCGCGCAGCAGCACGCTGCGGCGCGCCAGCGCCTGCGCCAGCGGCAGCAAGTCGAAGGCGGGCGCAAAGGCCAGCATGTCGGCCGTTTCCAGCACGGCCAGGCCGAAGGGCAGCGCCAGCGCCCGCACCACCAGGCGCGGCTCCAGGCCGCTGAGCGTTTCCAGCTCTTCCACCAGGGTGCGCTTGGAAATGTCGCGCAGGGCGCGCGCGCGCGTCAGCAGCGCGTGATCGATGGCGATGGCGATGGCGATGGCGATCGGGGTGGCGTCGTTCAAGAGATATCCCCGGCCAGATCGAAAATCGGCATGTACAGCAGCACCACGATGGCGCCCACCACCAGGCCGATAGCGGCCATCAGCAGCGGCTCGAAGGTGCGCGTGAAGCGGTCGATCCAGCGGCTGATTTCGCCGTCGTAAAAGGCCGCCGACTGGCTCAGCATCGGTCCCATGTCGCCGGTGCGCTCGCCCACGCGCAGCATGCGCAGCGAAATCGGCGTGGTCAAGCCGTGCCGCTCGAAAGCGCTCGACAGCGGCAAGCCCGCCTCGACGCTGGCGCGGGCCGCGCGCAGGGCCAGTCGCACGGCCGGCGTGACCATGCCCTGCACCGTGGCGATGGCTTGCACGATGGGGATGCCGCCCTCGGACAGCATGCCCAGGGTGAGATACAGGCGCGACAATTCATAAATGCGGACGCGCTCGCCGATCCCGGGCAGCTTGCCCAGCAGGCGGGCGGCGCCGCCGTTCGCGCCCAGGTGCCGCGCGCCGGCCGCCAACAGCGCCACCGCGCCGCCCAGGCCGCCCAGCAGCAGCAGGCTGTGGGCGCCGGCGAACTGGCCCCAGCCGAGCAGCAATTGCGACATCCACGGCAGATTCCGGCCGGCGCCTTGGTACACCTCGGCGAAGCGCGGCACCACATAGGTAATCAGGAACACGCTGACGCCGCCGCCCACCAGCAGCAGGATGGCCGGATAGATCGCCGCGCTGACGATCTTGGCGCGCACCAGGTCGATGCGCTGCTGGTAGTCGATGAAGCGGGACAGGGAACGGGGCAAGTCGCTGGTGCCCTCGGCCGCCTTGACGATGCCGATGTATAGCGGCGGGAACAGCTCGGCCTGCTCGGCCAGCACGGCCGAAAACCGCTTGCCTTCGCGCAAACCCTCGAGCAAGCGTTCCAGCGCGCCGCGCGTGGCCGGATTGGCTTCCTTTTCCAGCAGCGCCTCGAGCGCCTCGACGATGCCCAAGCCCGCCGTCAGCAGGGCCAGCAATTCCTGGCTGAACAATACCAGGGGCAGCGCCTTGCCGCGCTTGCGGCCGGCGCGCCCGAACGGCGTCGCGCCCAGGGGCCGCAATTGGCTCACGAACAAGCCGCGCGCCTCCACCTGGCGGCGGGCGTCGGCCGCGTCGCGCCCGTCGACCACCAGCGTGGAAATGTGCAACTCCGGCGACAGGGCGCGAACTTCAAACTGCATGGCGCTTATTGCGAGCTGATGTCGGCGTCTTCGCCGCTGCCGCCCGGCTGGCCATCCTTGCCCGTCGAGGTGATGTCGTACTCGCCCTTGCTGCCCGGCGAACGGTACAGATAAGGGTGGCCCCAGGGATCTTGCGGCACGGCTTTTTTCAAATAGGGACCGTTCCACTTGACCCCGGCGGCGGCCGGCGCCACCAGCAGCGCGCCCAGGCCTTCATCCGTGTTCGGATAGCGGCCCACGTCGAGGCGGTAAGTGTCGAGCGACTTTTCAAAGGCATCGATCTGCGCCTTGGCCACGGTCACTTCCGACTTGCCCAATTGGGCGAAATATTTGGGGCCGACATAGGCGGCCAGCAAACCGATGATGACGATTACGACAAGCAATTCCAACAATGTGAAACCGCGCTGGCACACAGGACTGTGGCCGTGCTTCCGTGCTGCATGCATCCGTTCGACTCCTCAATTCACCGCAAGATGTGTTTTTTTTGTACGGCCGGCGCGACGCCGGGGCGCCGAATAAAAGTGGGCTGTGGCTGCAAGGCTAACACGCCGCTTACGGTTCCGACAATCTTTTCTTTCCTGCCAACATGAGACGTGGCGCCAGCCTTACGTTTTCGCAAAAAAGTCGTCTATTTTCGGCATTTTCTTTTGTAACTAATGGTTAAAAAACAATAGCTGAAGGATAAACATTATTCATTAATTTTTTGTAACTGGCGAATAATCAACGTGAGAAAAAAAACCAACAAAATTGACAGTTTTGCTATAGTCATTGACAACTCGAATCGTGTTCGAGTCATCACAGGCGGCACCAGGTAAATCGCAAAACATATTGCATAACCAATCAAAGAGGGAAGATTTATGATACGCAGCGCGCAATTTCCTAATAAAAAGAACAGTCATTCCGGTCTGAAGACCGCACTCGGCGCCGCCCTGCTGGCGCTCATGCCGGCCGCCCACGCCAATGTGATCGACTTTGAAGGCTATGCCAACACGGTCGTCACCCACGGCGACTCGTTCCAGCAAGCCGGCTTCTTGATGACCGGCCTGGTCAACGACATCAGCGCCCAAGCCGGCGACTTGGCTGGCGTGGTCGTCGATGGCGGCGACCCCGGCCTGTGCGCCGGCCTGGCTTGCCCGAGCAACAACGCCAGCAGCTATTTCGCGGCCCTGAACGACGGCGTGCTCTTGCTCGACCCTGCCCAGGCCGGCAACAAATTCCAGATCAAGGGTTTCGACGCCAGCTTCATCGGTTCGGCGGCCGGCATGGCCTACCCGACCGTGGCCGGCCTCTTGCGCGTGCAAGGCTTTTACGCCGACGGCACCTCGATGTATGAAACCTACAACCTGGCCGGCGGCGCCAATGGCCTGTCCTTCCAGCACTTCAACGCCAGCGCCAACTTCGGCAACCAGAGCTTCTCGGAAGTGGCCTTCTTTGGCTTCAGTTGCGCCGCCACCGGCACCTGCACCGCCTTCAATTCGAACAAGGGCCAGTTTGCCCTCGACAATATCGTCGCCTCGGTGCCGGAACCGTCGACCTACCTGATGCTGTTGACCGGCCTGTTGTGCGTGGCCGCGGCCGCCCGCCGCCGCCGCGCCTGATCCCCCATTCAAGGAACCATTCAAGATGAAACTTCGCCCTATTTCCATCGGTATTTTGATGCTGTTGTCCGGCCTGAGCCTGGCCGCCGGCGCCGATGAGCTGCGCCGCCCCTACATCGTGCAACTGGCCGACCAGCCCGTCGCCTCTTACGCCGGCGGCGTCGCCGGCTTGAGCGCGACCCAGCCGACCGCCGGCAAACGCCTCGACCTGGCCAGCCAGGAAGTGCAACTGTATTCCAGCTACCTGGACCACAAGCAAGCCAGCGTGCAAGCCATCGTCGCCGCCGCCCCCGTGCAATACCAGTACAAGGTGGTGCTGAACGGCTTCGCCGCCATGCTGACCGACGCCGAAGTGCGCCAGTTGCAAGCGAGCTCGGAGGTCGCCAGCGTCTCGGCCGACGCGCCGCGCCACATGAACACCAACTACACCCCGACCTTCCTCGGCCTGGATCAGCCGGGCGGCCTGTGGAGCCAGTTGGGCGGCAAGGAACACGCCGGCGAAGACGTCATCATCGGCATCATCGACGGCGGCATCTGGCCGGAAAACCCTTCCTTCGCCGACCGCGTCGACGCCAGCGGCGCCCCCACCTTCGACAAAAACGCCAGCCTCGCCTATGGCCCGCCCCCGGCCGCCTGGAAAGGCGAATGCCAGAGCGGCGAAGGCTTCGAAGCCAAGGATTGCAACAACAAGCTGATTGGCGCGCAATTCTTCAACGCCTCGCGCCTGCTCGACACGGCCAAGGTGCAGCACTGGTCCGAATTCACCTCGCCGCGCGACTCGATCGGCGGCGCCAACGGCCAAGGCGGCCACGGCGACCATACCGCGTCCACGGCGGCCGGCAACAACAATGTGGCGGCCATGGTGGCCGGAATTCCCATGGGTAACATCTCCGGCATGGCCCCGCGCGCGCGCGTGGCCGCCTACAAGGTGTGCTGGTCGTATGACGACGCCAGCGATCCGACCGGCGCGAAAAACACGTGCTACGGCGGCGACAGTGTGGCGGCGATTGAAAAAGCCGTCACCGACGGGGTCAACGTGCTGAACTATTCGATCAGCGGCGGCGCCACCGTCAACGATCCGGTCGAGCAAGCCTTCCTGCACGCCTCCAACGCCGGCGTCTTCGTGGCCGCCTCGGCTGGCAACTCCGGCCCGGCCGACACCGTCGCCCACATCAGCCCGTGGCTGACGACGGTGGCCGCCTCCACCCACGACCGCCTGATGCAAGCGACCGTCACGCTGGCCAGCGGCGCCGTCTACAAGGGCGCTTCGCTGAACAGCACGGCCCTGCCGAACCGGCCCCTGATCCGCGCCGAAGATGCCGGCGTGAGCGGCGCCGACGCCAGCAAACTGGCGCTGTGCTACAGCGCCGGCGCCAACGGCGGCGTGGCCCTGCTCGACCCGGCCAAGGTGGCCGGCAAGATCGTCACCTGCACCCGCGGCGTTACCGCCCGCACCGACAAGAGCCTGGCCGTGCTGCAGGCGGGCGGCGTCGGCATGGTGCTGGTCGACAATGGCGCCGGCCTGGTGGCCGACGTCCATTCCGTGCCCAGCGTGCATGTCAGCGCCGCCGACGGCAACCTGATCCGCGCCTACGCGCAAACGGCGAACGCGGCCGGCGCCATTTCCAAGTTCAGCACCGGCAAGAGCGGTTTGCCGGCGCCGGTCGTGGCCGACTTTTCTTCGCGCGGGCCGAACCTGTTCGACCCCAACCTGCTCAAGCCCGACCTGGCCGCGCCCGGCGTCGACATTCTCGCTTCGGTGACGCCGGCCTTGAGCCAGCAAGAGCACGCCGACGTCGTCAGCGGCGCCCTGGTGCCGCCACCGGCCTGGAATTTCTACCAGGGCACCTCGATGGCCAGCCCGCACGTGGCCGGCCTGGCCGCCCTGCTGCACCAGCAGCATCCGGACTGGTCGCCGGCCGCCATCAAGTCGGCTTTGATGACCACCGGCAGCGCCACCTATCCCGACGCCCAGACCGGCGACGCGCGCGGCATCCTGGCCTGGGCCCAGGGCGCCGGTCACGTGACGCCGAACCGGGCCGTCGACCCCGGCCTGGTGTATGACGCCGGCCTGGCCGACTACAAGAAATACATGTGCGGCGCCGGCATGGCCAACCAATGCGCGGGCGGCAGCATTCCCGGCTACTCCCTGAACATGCCTTCGATCACGGTCAACAATGTGCTCGGCATGCAAACGGTGACGCGCACGGTGACCAATGTGGGCGTCACGGCGGCCACCTACAACGCCACCGCGACATTGAGCGGTTACAACGTCGCCGTGGTGCCGGCCACGCTCACCCTGGCTCCCGGCGAAAGCAAGTCCTTCAACGTGACCCTGAGCCGGGCCGGCGCGCCCGACAATATCTGGCAATACGGCGCCCTGGTGTGGAGCGACGGCACGCACAGCGTGCGCAGCCCGGTCACGGCCCGTTCCGGCCGCGCCGTCATCGCGCCGCAAACGGTGCAGTCGGATCGCGCCAGCGGCACCCGCCTGCTGGCCGTGGCCACCGGCTTCACCGGCAAGATGAACGTTGCCACGGGGGGCTTGAAGGAAGTTTCGCGCACCGCCCTGAACGTGGCGCAAGCTTTGCCAGGCTCGGTCGACACCCTGGAGCAAGCCACCGCGGCCTGCATCGCCGGCCATAGCGGCGTACGGGTGGTGCCGTTCGCCGTGCCGGCCAACGCCGTGCTGGCGCGCTTCGAAACCTTCGACCGCGACACCAATGGCGGCACCGGCAACGACATCGACATGCTGGTACTCAATGGCAACGGCGAGGTGCTCGGTTCGAGCCTGCATGAAGGCTCGAACGAGTCCGTCACCGTGACCGCCCCCGCGGCCGGCAACTACAGGGTATGCATGGTCGGTTATGCGGCGAGCAATGGCGTGGCCACCGACTTCACCCTGTCTTCGGCCGTGGTGACCAGGTCCGACGTCGGCGGCAATCTGAAGGCGACCGCGCCAGCCAAGGTGTATGCGGCCGGCAGCGCCACCGTCGTGCTGGGCTGGTCCGGCCTGGCGAGCGGCAAGCGCTACGTGGGCGGCATGCAATTGTTCGATTTGAACAACAACCTGGCCGCGACCACCGTGATTTCGGTGGAAACGAATCAACCGGTGCCGCTGGCCAGCCCGACCAACCGCATCGTCAGGGCCGACCGCGGCCTGTAATTCACCGTCGCAGACGGGCCGGCCCTTGTGGCCGGCCCCTTGGCCGGCCGCGCGCTCACCGCCCGCGGCCTTTTTTTTGTCCCGTCAGTCGGCGCCCGCGCCCGCCGCGCGCAATACGCAATGTTTGGCGGCGCCAAGCACGCTGGCGCCGGCCTGGCAGCTCGCTCCCGGGTCGGGCACCACGCGGCAATCGGAGAGCGCGCCGGAAGAAGCGTCTTGCGCCTTGCGCCAGGCCGTGTAGCGGGCCGCCAGCGCCCGCACTTGCGCCGCCTCGCCCGAGGCCGTGGACCAGGCCAGATACCATTCGGGGCCGCCGCAAGACTTCGCCCCCATCGCCAGAGTCTGGCATTGGGAGTCGGCATCGCAGGGCGCCGCCGCCAGCGCGCGCACGCGGCGCAGCGTCTCGGCGCCGGCCTCGGCGCCGTCGCGCGGCGCGGACGGGGCACTGCCGCAAGCCAATAGGCCGAACAGCAACAAGAGTGAACAATGGCGCATGGGACGGGGCCGCAAGGGTGGAAAAAGGATGGAATGATCATGCCGCGGCCGGGTGTGGGCGTCAAGCGGCGCACTCCGTCACTGCCCGACGGCACCACTTTCAAGCGGACTTGATCGACAGGGGCAAATTGCTTCGAGAAAATTGCCGCAGCAAGGCCCGCCCCGGTTGCGGAACGACCCATCAATTAAAAAACGCGATTCTTCGTTGCGCGCATGATGAAAACACCGAATATATTTCGCTACTATTGCAAATTTTGCTATAGTTATGCTAGTTGCATGGCGCCGAGGTCGCGGACGTGTCAGCCACATTTCACCCCATCGTACATACGATCACTAGAAGGTAGACTTATGACTTGCATTTGGCTTTCCCCAAGCGCGGCCCGGAACCCGTCGCGTTTGACAAAATTCACCATGGTCTTGGGGGCGGTCGCCGCTTTGGCGCTATCGTCGGCGCAGGCGGCCACCATTTCCTTCGACGGTATCGGCACTGGCTTTATCGGCGACGGCATGACCATTCAACAGGCCGGCCTCGTCGTCACCAGTTTCGCCAACACGAGCGATCCAGGCGCCCTGGTCGGTGCCATCGTCGACGGTACCGACCCCGTCAACTGCCTGCAGTTTGCTTGCCCTACCAATAACACGAGCAATTATTACGCATCCTTCAATGGCGGAACCGTCGACATCACCAGCGGATCGGCGCAAAGAAACTTCCAGATCAAATCGTTCGACGCCGGCTCCATCGGCTCCGTGACCCTGGCGCCCACCTTTGAAGGCGCCAGCAGGGTGCGCGTGCGAGGGACGCTGGCCGACCATTCCATCGCCTACGAAGACTTCAATTTAAGCGGTCCGAACATCGCCTTTCAGCATTTCAACACCAGCCAGGCATTCGGCAGCCGGCAATTTGTCGATGTCAGCTTCTTCGGCGTGTCCTGCGGCATCGATGGGCTTTGCGTGGCAACGAGCACGGACGTGAATCAATTTGTGCTCGATAATATTGCAACGGCGGTGCCGGAACCGTCCACCTATCTGATGCTGGGCCTTGGTTTGCTGCTGGTCGGCGCCGGCGCCACGCGGCGCAAGGGTTTTTTCCGTCAAAAACGCTGAAACGCTGAACCGACCAGGGGCGGCATGCCTGGGCGCGCAAGAGAAATTGTTTCACCGCAAGGCGGCAATGGCAATCCGTAGGACAATGCAAGCGGCGGCTGCCCCGATGAACGGCCGCCG
>DMYQ01000341.1:15813-17837 GCA_003482555.1 Janthinobacterium sp.
AGCGGGCGCCGCTAACACCTTAGTGACGATGTCGGCCCGGAAACGGGCCACTGCGCAGTGTTGTTTCGTGTTAAAAAGCGAAAGGCAAGCCATCATGAACAAGGTTACGATACGCGAGCGCGCCGCGCCCGTGTTTGGCGCTGGCTTGCTGTTGCTGAGCCTGGGCGCCCGCGCCGCCGCCGCATCCTTCCCACCGGAACCACCCCAACCGCACAAAACCTGCATGGAAGTGGTGCGGGCGCCCGCCTCCGCCTTGCTCCTCCCTTCCGAGCATGCCGACATGGACGGCTTCGGCGGCCCTTGCCGCTTGCTCGACACCGATCCAGACCCCGACAACGACTTTCAGCGCGCGGGCTTTGGCGGCCTCAACATGCCGAAGGCGGGCGCCGCATCGGCCAACACCGACGCGGCGCCCGCCGTGCCGGAACCGGCCAGCTACGCGCTGCTGCTGGCGGGCTTGGGCGTGGTCGGCATCCTGGCGCGTCGGCAAGCGCACCGCGCACCCGGACTCAATGCCGGTATGGCGCCGCCAAAGGCTCGCCGATAAATACCCCTTGCGCCGGCCAGGCCACGCTTTTCCAATACGCCTCGAGCGCGCTGGCGCCCGACAGATAGTATTTGAGCAGCGCCGTCGGGTGGGGGAATTTCTGCCAATAGTTGCAGGGCTCGGACACCGTTCCGTAACTGGCCGTGGCGCCGGCGTCGAGCCAGCGCAGGCTGCTCATCTGATCGTCGGCCAGCAAATCCCCGCCGCTCGACGTCAAGTGGTCGGCCAGGGCGCCCGGCAGGAAACCCAGGCTCTCCAGGTGGGCCACGCGGCGGATGCCGGTCTGATAAATCATCACGTCCCGCGCCCCCTCGATACTGTCGGCGCGCAGGGACTTCAGCGTCAGCTTTTTTTGCGCGATGCGCCCGGATGGAGGAAAGAACTGGGCCCGGCTGTTGCGGGCATGGTCGTTGGTGGTCAAATAATAGGCCGTCGCCGCCGGCGTGCGGAAACCGCTGACGACGCCGCGTTCGACCAGGGCCTTGCTGGCGGCCACGGACTCGGTGGGCAGCAGCATGGCCAGGCGCATGCCAAAATCCGTGTAGGGGCGGCTCGACGCGGAGTTGAAATACGGGCTCAATTTGCCGGGGCTGCAACTCTTTTCGCACTGCGCGGCGTCAAAACCCAGGGTGAAGGCCGAGGTGATCGAATTGCACTCGACCGCATACGGCGCCGTCCACACCATCAGCACGGCCTGAATCTCCGGCCCCAGTTGCGCTTCGATGTCCTTTTTGAGCACGGCGAACGCGGCGGCCGTGAGCTTGTGCGGCCGGTTCGGTATTTTCACGTGCACCATGTTCTTGGCAGGAATGTCGCGCGCCTGGCGGTAGAATTCGCCCAGGGTCACGCTGTTCGGCTCGTCGTCGTTGACGATCACGGCCAGTTGCGCGGCTTGCAAGCCGGGCTCGCCGGCAGCGCTCTGGGCGTGCAGGGGGCCGGCGCACACGGCCAGGACAACAGCGGAAAAATAACGCAAGAGATAAGGCAAAAGATAACGCAAAAGCAGCCCGCTTGAAAAAAGACCATGTTCCGAATGAAACATTTCGCCACAGGTCAATTATAGTCCGCTTTATTCTCGGCCACCCCCCCGCCCGGCCCGAGCCGACGAAGCCGGACGGCGCCGCTCAAGCGCCGCTCCCGCCGCGCTCGTCCAGCCGCGATCCTGCTGCAATCCAGATGCAACTCAGGCGCGCTGATAGACGTCCTCGAAACGGACGATGTCGTCTTCCCCCAGATAGCTGCCGGACTGCACCTCGATGATATGCAGCGGCAGGCGGCCCGGATTTTCCAGACGGTGGTTCATGCCGATCGGAATATAGGTCGATTCGTTTTCCGACAGCAGGCTGACTTTCTCGCCGCAAGTGACGCGGGCGGTGCCGCTGACGACGACCCAGTGTTCGGCCCGGTGATGGTGCATCTGCAGGGACAACTTGCCGCCCGGATGCACCGTGATGCGCTTGACCTGGAAGCGTTCGCC
>DMYQ01000341.1:18075-18269 GCA_003482555.1 Janthinobacterium sp.
TGCGCCTTCAAATGCTCGACCACCTGCTTGACGCGCTGCACCTGATCCTTGTGCGCCACCAGCACGGCGTCGGCCGTTTCAATCACGACCAGATCCTTGACGCCGATGACGGCCACGATGCGGCTTTCCGCGCGCACCAGGGAATCGCTGACGCCATCGACATACACGTCGCCGCGCAAGACGTTGCCGTCGGC
>DMYQ01000023.1 GCA_003482555.1 Janthinobacterium sp.
TGACAAAAAACCGACAATGCGAGACCTGACCCCATTGTTGCTGTGTGACCCCAGCAGTGCTGGTCTTCGCATGTTATTTTGTCGCAGCGCAGTATCTTCCCTTAACGTATTCCTATGCTGAACGCTTCCCATGCACAATAAACCCGCCATGCGCCTGACCCTGTCCGCCCTGTTTCTGTTGGCCTGCGTCGCCGATGTGCGCGCCCAGGACGTTTCCCTGCTGGCCGGACAGTTAAAAGTGAATGACAAGGACGAGACGAGTTTCGCCGGCGCCCTCGGTTATGCTCATCCGGTCGGCGATTATGCCGCCCTCAGCCTGACTTATCTGAACGAGGGCCACCCGCTCGACCATCACCGCGACGGCATCAGCGGCCAACTGTGGCTGCGCTCGAAGAATACCGAGCAGGGCTTGTCCTTCGGCGTGGGCGCCGGACCGTATTATTATTTCGATACGGCCAAGACCGCATCCGGCGACTATAACAATGACCACGGCTGGGCGCCCATGTACAGCGTGCAGGCGACCTGGCATTTCCCCAGCCGCTGGTATGCGCAAGTGCAGGCGAATCGGGTGTTTCCGAACAATAAGGATGCGACCACGCAAATCATGGTCGGCGCCGGTTATCGCTTCGACGGCGTGCCGGGCAACAAGTTGCATCTGCAGAGCCCGTCCAGCGATGACACCTTGACCGTCTCGGGCGGCCAGACCATCGTCAACAGCTTCGATTCGGAACGCTCGCGCGCCCTCGCCGTCGAATACCGACGCGCCATGATCCCGTATATCGACTGGACCGTGACGGCCTTGAAGGAAGGCACCACGGCGCGCACGCACCGCGCCGGCATCGCCACCCAGGCCTGGCTGATCCGCTCGCTGAACAAGGATGTCGAACTGGGCATGGGCGCCGGGCCGTACGCGGCGCTCGACTTGCATGACGTGGAAGGCAAGCAGTCGCACCTGGCCGGCCTGGTTTCCATCGATACCCGCTATCACTTCGACAAGCGCTGGGTCGGCCAGTTGTCGTGGAACCGGGTCGTCACCACCTATCACCGCGACGCCGACGTGCTCTTGCTGGGCCTGGGCGCCGCGTTTTAGGTCGCGGCAAGGGACGACAAGCCCGCTCGATGCGGTGCGCCGATGCCGATACGGGCCGCACAAATGAACATGCCGCCAACTTGGCGGCATTCGAGGCATCAGCCCGGCGTCCGCTGATTGCGATCAGCGCGATTCCCAATCCATGCCGGCCGTTTCGCTGGACTGGGTCAGGCGCGCGATCATTTCGCGGGCGATGGTTTCCGACTTGGCTTGTTCGGCCGTGGCGCTGGCGGCTGAAACACCACTGTCTTCCGCTTGCAGCCGCGCTTGCAGCACGGCCAGCGCCTGCTCTTCCCGCTGCAGGCGGCGCGTTTCCACTTCCAGCAATTGCTGTTTCGCCGCCGTCATCGCCTTGGTGGTTTCGGCCGCCCGGCGCTGCAGCGCGGCGTGCGCCTGCGCGTTGGCCAGCAAGTCCTTTTGCGCCTGGCATTTTTCCAGGGCCGCTTGATGGGCGGCTTGCTCGGCCAGCTCGCGCTGATGCATCGCCTCGGCCATTTCCCGCTCGACCTGGACGCGGGCGAGGGCTTCGGCGGCGGCGCGGGTTTCGCAGCCGAGGCGCTCGGCCAGCGCCAGCGCTTCTTGCGCTTCGGCGGCGGCCGCCATTTGCTGCTGTTCCAGCCTGGCGGCCATCAGCGCCAGCGCTTCATTCTCGGCGCGCGCCAATTCGCACTGCGCCGCCAGCATCGCTGCTTCCGACTCCAGCATGCTTTGCTGCGCCGCCAGCGTCGCTTGCGCCGCTTGCGCCTTTTCTTCTTCGACGCGGGCGCGCTCGCTGTGCACCTGCCCCAGTTCGACGGCCAGACGCGCTTGCGCCTGCGCCGACTGCGCCGCGGCGGCCTTATGCTCGCCCTCGGCCGCCGTCTGTTCCACCAAAATCCGGGTCGCGGCCGCTTCCTGCTCGGCCGCCGCCTGCAGGCATTGATCGGCGTACTGCCGCTCGCGCAGCGCCTCGGCCTGCACTTGCTCGGCCTGGGCGCGCGCCTGGGCGGCGACCACGGCCACTTCCTCGGCGTCGAGGCGCTCCTTCAAACTTTCCAGCGCCAGTTGCTCGGCCGCGGCACGGGCCCGTTCCGCCTCCACCAGGCGCACCGCTTCGTCGGCCCGCCGCAGGGCCAGCGCGCTGCTGGCCGCTTGCGCGTCGACATGCTCGGCGATAGCCGCCAGGATCGCTTGCTCGGCCGCGTTCGCGCTGGCGGCCAGGTCGGCGCCGGTGCGCGCCAGATCGGCCCGTTCGCAAGCCAGACGGGTGGCGCGCTGCGCCTCGTCCAGTTCGCGCACGGCCGCTTCGGCGGCGGCCGCTTCGGCCACTTGCAGCAGGCGCGCCTGCTCCAGCGCGTGCGACTCCGCTTCCACCTTGGCGTGGCCCTGGATTTCCGCTTCCTGTTCCGCTTCGATGCGGGCCAGGGCGACGGCGCGCAGCTGACGGTCGACTTCGATGCGCGCCTCGGTGGCGGCCAGGATGCGCACGTCGGCGTCGCGCCGCGCCTGGGCGCTGGCGGCGGCCACCATTTCCAGGCGTTCGCGGTGGATCGCCGTGTCGCGCACTTCTTTTTCCGTTTGCAGGCGCAAGCGCAGCGATTGCGCGGCGTGGCGTTCCGATTCGGCTTGCGCCAGCGCGATCGCTTCCCGTTCCTGTTCCAGGTGGGCCAGCGCGCGCGCCTCTTCCAGCGCCCGCGCTTCGGCGGCGGCCCGGTTGAAGGCCGATTCCAGCGCGATCTGGTCGGCGCGCTCGCGCTGCATCGTCAATTCCAGCGCCTCGCCTTCCGCTTCGGCCAGCATCTGCGCCGTTTGACGGGCGCCGTGGGCATGCCGTTCGCGTTCCCGCGCCAGCACCGAGGCGCGCGCGTCGGCCGAGGCGATGCCCAGCATTTCATCCTTGGCGGCCTGCACGGCGGCGGCCCGTTCGACCGCTTGCAGGCGCGCTTGCTCGGTTTGCGCCTGCAACTCGTCGGAGGCGCGCGCGGCCTGCTCGGCCAGCTCGGAATGAAGGGCGATCTGTTCGCTGGCGCGCTTGCGGTTTTCCTGTTCGGCTTTCGAGCGCTGCTCGGCCGCGATGCGGATCTCGGTGTCGGAATCGACCCGGGCGCGCAATTCTGCCGTTTCCTGTTTCACCGCTTCCAGGCGGGCGACGCTGGCCTGGGCGGCGGCGCGCATGGTTTCCAGGCGATCCCGGTTGGCGGCGATGGCTTCCTCGGCCGCTTGCGCGTTTTGCTGCGCGGCGGCGGCGGCGGCGGTGTCGATGGCGGCGCGGTCTTCGGCCAGCACGCGCACGCGCGCTTCGGCCAGGGCCCGGCTTTCGGCGGCGCAGGTGGCTTTCGCTTCCGCTTCGACGCGGGCGATCGCTTCGTGGATCGCCTTCATTTCCATTTGCGCCCGGCCCGGCACGGCCGCCGCCGGCGCCACGGTCAGCTCGGCCGGTTCTTGCTCATGCAGGCTGTCCAGCAGCGATTCGTCAGCGCTATCCGCGTTCTCCGCGGCCGAAAATGCGACGGTGAGGATGGCGCCTTGGCGCGGAGCTTGCTGTGCTTGCATGAGATTCTCGCTTTATTGGTGTATTCCGATTCAAACCGGAATTTCTTAAGACCAATTATCAGCCAAGGCCGATGCAAACAGCGCGCGAAGAAGAGGGGCAAATGCCGCCCATTTCCCCCCTTTGAATGGACGCGCGGCTGCGGCGAGACGGCAAGCGCCGGGCCTCAGGCGCTTCTCACACGGGCCACAGCGGCGGCTCGTCCATCAGCGCGATCTGCTCGCGCAGTTCGAGGATACGGTCTTGCCAGTAGCGCTGGGTATTGAACCAGGGGAAGGCGACGGGAAAGGCGGGATCGTCCCAGCGGCGCGCCAGCCAGGCCGAATAGTGAATCAGGCGCAAGGTGCGCAGCGCTTCCACCAGATACAACTGGCGCGGGTCGAAGTCGCAAAAATCCTCGTAACCGGCCAGGATATCGCCCATCTGGCGCACCATATCGGCGCGCTCGCCCGACAGCATCATCCACAGATCCTGGATCGGCGGCCCCATGCGGCTGTCGTCGAAGTCGACGAAATGCGGGCCCGCGTCGGTCCACAGCACGTTGCCGGCGTGGCAATCGCCGTGCAGGCGCAGCGGCGCGATAACGCCGGCCCGCGCGTAACAACGCCGCACGCCGTCGAGCGCTTGTTGCGCCACGCTGGAATAGGCGGCCAGCAGTTCCGGCGGGATGAAGCCGTTCGCCAGCAGGAAGTCGCGCGGCTCGACACCGAAGGTGTCGGGCGTCAGGCTGGGCCTTTGCTGAAAGGATCCCAGCGCGCCGACGGCGTGAATGCGGCCGATGAAGCGCCCTATCCACTCCAGCGTGGCCGGGTCTTCCAGTTCGGGCGCGCGGCCGCCGTGCTTGGGAAAGACAGCGAAGCGGAAGCCCTTGAAGTCGTGCAGGGTGGCGCCGTCCAGCGCCAGCGCCGGCACCACGGGAATCTCGCGCTCGACCAGTTCGGCCACGAAGGCGTGCTCCTCCAGGATGGCGGCATCGCTCCAGCGCGCGGGCCGGTAAAACTTGGCCACCAGCGGCGGGCCGTCTTCGATGCCGACCTGGTAGACGCGGTTTTCATAGCTGTTCAGCGCCAGCAGGCGGCCGTCGCCGCGCAAGCCGACGCTGTCGAGCGCATCGAGCACACAGTCCGGGCTCAGTTCAGAAAAAGGATGGACGGCTTTGGCGGCCTGGGGCGGCTGGTTATCGATATTCATGCCCCATTGTACCGGGCTATCGGGCTTGCCCGCGCATCAAGCTGGTCGCGCCGGCCCGGCCACTCAGCCCGGCCGGCCCTCGCGGCTGTTCATCGTGGCGCCGCTCAGGGCCAGGAACATCAACTTGATGCCATGCAAGGCGCAAAAGGCTTGCAACTCGCGCTTCATCCTGGCGATGGCCAGCGCCTTGTCGCCAGGGCTCAGTCCCAGCAATTCCGCCGGCATGAAGTCTGGATGGGTGCTGCGGTCAATCAGCATGTGATCCAGATCGGGCTGCGAAATGACAATGATCTGCACATCGTTGGCCCAGCTGATCTGCCCCCAGCCTTGCGCTTCGATGAATTCATTCGGCGACGCCGCCTCCCCCGCGCCGGCGAGCGAACACAGATATTGCATCTCCCGATCGGAAACACGCAACAAGACATTGGCAATCGTCGTGATCGAACAGATATCGATGGAATCCGGCGATTTCAGCATTTGCAGCGTGTCCGTCGCCGTATAGGTGCAGCGCATTTTCACCGCGTCTTTGTAGACCACGTATGACTGCCCGTAGGGTGGAGCCCCGCCTTGCTGCAGACAGCCGGGGCTGAGGGCGATGTAAATTGGCCGGCCATCGCCCGTGGGCGCGCTGGAAACGGAGGAACTGAGTCCCGTAAAGAGCTTTTTTTCGCCACCGTCGCGCTCCTTGCCATAGGCATCTTCGCTGCTCGAACCGAGCGCCCACATGTTTTTCATCACGCCCGCCGAGGCCAGCATCTTCCACAGCCTGGGGGTGGGGAAATTGCTGGTGAGTTCAGCCTTGAGCAAGAGCTGGACAATCTTGCTGTAAAGTTGCTTGATGAGAATGTCCTGCTGATATCCAAACCAATTAATATTACCCAGCAGCCGGGACATCCTCAACTGTATCGAGGTTTCGATTTCCAGTTGCCTGGTTTGAGTGGGCATGCTCACGCCACTCACGGCCGACACCGCCGCGCTGCGGGCATCCTCCGTATAGGCGCGCGCCTCGCTGGAGCGGTGGCAGGCATCGCACACCAATTGACTGTCCGGGAAGCGCAGAAACACCCCCCAGTTCAATGCCGGCAGGTCAAAATAACATCCGTTGGGGCAGCGTATCAATGGCATGGGCTTGGCTCTTCTGAATGGTGGTTCGCGATCGGCGGCCTGGAGTTGGCGCGCTGGGCATGCGTTTAATTTTGGCACGATTACCCTGCCCGTGGGTTGGTTGAATTGATATTTATTCGCCGTGCCCGCGGACGTGGCGTCGGCGCCCCCGCGTATTGGCGGGCAGCCCGCGCCGGAACGCGCGCGGGCTGGAATCGGGGGCGATACGCAAACTCCCGAGCGCAAGCCGGCCCCAGGGCGTATACTGTCGCCTTCCCCTAAGAAAGAGCACGCCATGCAACTCGACCAGCCATTATCAGAAAAAGAATTCGACGAACTAGACCAATTCCTGTTGTCGGAGCGCAGCTCCGAAGACGCGATGACGATGGATATCCTGCACGGCTACCTGACCGCCATCGCGATCGGCCCGGAAACGATCATGCCGGCCGAATGGTTGCCGCGCGTCTGGGGCGAGGAAGGCAAGGCCACGCCGAAGTTCAAGAACGCGAAGGAAGAGGAACGCATCGTCGGCTTGATCATGCGCTTCATGAACGAAGTATTGGTGACGTTTGAAGTGGCGCCGAAGGAATTCGAGCCCCTGTTCGTCGAGCACGACCACGAAGGCCAGACCCTGATCGACGCCGAAGGCTGGTGCTGGGGTTTCTGGGAAGGCATGGAGTTGCGCGTCGATTCCTGGGCCGAGATCTGGGAATCGGAAGCGGCACCGCTGATGCAGCCGATCTACCTGCTGGGCGCCGACGAGATCGAGGAAGAGGAATTGACCCTGGTCGACAACCCGGTCAAGGGTCACAAACTGGCCGTCGAACTGGAAGCGAACCTGCCGGAAATCTTCCGTTTCTGGGTGCCGCGCCGCAAATCGGCCGTGCAAACGATCAAGCGCGACGAGCCTAAAGTCGGCCGCAACGACGACTGCCCTTGCGGCAGCGGCAAGAAGTTCAAGAAGTGCTGCGGCGCCGAGACCACGGCCGAATAAGAGTTAACATGGTGACAAGCCGGCACTATTGCCGCCGGATTGTCC
>DMYQ01000150.1:0-1283 GCA_003482555.1 Janthinobacterium sp.
ATTCGGCCGTGGCGACTTATCTGAAAGCCGTCAAGGCGACCGGCACCGACGATTCCGACAAGGTCATGGCTTACTTGAAAAAGAACAAGATCAACGACATGTTCACCAAGGACGGCGTAGTGCGTCCGGACGGCCGCATGGTGCACGATATGTATCTGATGGAAGTGAAGAAGCCGTCGGAATCGAAATATCCCTGGGATTACTACAAGGTCGTGGCGACGGTGCCCGGGGCCCAGGCTTATCTGACCAAGGCCGAATCGAAGTGCTCGCTCTGGAAATAACTTTGCTGTAGCGTCCCTCCCGCCGCGGCGGCTGGCGATCCGCCCGGGTCGCCAGCGCTTCAACATGCGCCCGCGCCATCCGCGCCGGCGCCTCTCTCGACCCCTCGCCGGCTTCCGGCGATCTTTATACTGCGATGCCATGGAAATTTTCGGCGTTCCACTCCAAGCGATGATGAGCCAGCTGATGCTGGGCCTCGTCAACGGTTCCTTCTATGCCATGTTGTCTCTCGGCCTGGCCGTCATCTTCGGCTTGCTCAACGTGATCAATTTTTCGCACGGCGCCATGTACATGATGGGCGCCTTCCTGGCCTGGATGGGGATGAGTTATTGCGGCATCAACTACTGGTGCATGCTGCTCGTCGCGCCGTTGCTGGTGGGCGCCTTCGGCATCCTCATCGAAAAAACCATGCTGCGCTGGTTGTACAAGCTCGACAACCTGTACGGCCTGCTGTTCACCTTTGGCGTCACCCTGATCGTGGAAGGCGTGTTTCGCTCCTTTTACGGCGTCTCCGGTCAACCTTTCCCGGTGCCGGAAGTGCTGGCCGGGGCGACCGACCTGGGTTTCATGATCTTGCCGAATTACCGCGCCTGGGTGCTCGTCGCCTCGCTGTCCGTTTGCCTGGGCACCTGGTTCGTGATTGAAAAAACCAAGCTCGGCTCCTACCTGCGGGCCGGCACGGAAAACCCGAAACTGGTGGAAGCCTTTGGCATCAACGTGCCGCTGATGGTCACCCTCACTTACGGCTTCGGCGTGGCGCTGGCCGGTTTCGCCGGCGTACTGGCGGCGCCCATCATCCAGGTCTCGCCGCTGATGGGTTCCGACCTGATTATCGTCGTGTTCGCCGTGGTCGTGATCGGCGGCATGGGTTCCATCATGGGTTCCATCCTTACCGGGCTGGCGCTGGGCGTGATCGAAGGCTTGACCCGGGTCTACTATCCGGAAGGCTCGGCCACCGTCGTCTTCGTGGTGATGGTGATCGTGCTGATGCTGCGTCCGGCCGG
>DMYQ01000150.1:1409-4672 GCA_003482555.1 Janthinobacterium sp.
GTCTCACATTATGTATTGGAGCAATCGAGATGAATAAAAATATAGGCTATGCAATCGCGCTCGCGGTGGCCCTGGCCGCGCCCTTCGTCGGCTACCCGGTGTTCCTGATGAAGTTGTTGTGCTTCGCGCTGTTCGCCTGCGCCTTCAATTTGCTGATCGGTTACACCGGCTTGCTATCCTTCGGCCACGCCGCCTTTTTCGGCGCCGCCGGCTATGTCGGCGGACACGTGATCAAGGTGGGCGGCATGGCGCCGGAAATCGGCTTGCTGGCCGGCGTCGGCACGGGGGCGCTGATCGGCCTGGTGATGGGGGCGCTGGCCATCCGCCGCCAGGGTATCTATTTTTCCATGATTACCCTGGCGCTGGCGCAGATGGTGTACTTCCTGGCGCTGCGTTTGCCGTTCACGGGCGGCGAAGATGGCTTGCAGGGGATACCGCGCGGCATGCTGTTCGGCCTGATCGACCTGTCCAATTACAGATCCCTGTATTTTGTCGTACTGGCCATCGCCATCGGCGGGTTTGCGCTGATCGTGCGCACCGTGCATTCGCCCTTCGGCCAGGTCTTGAAGGCGATCAAGGAAAACGAACCGCGCGCCATTTCGCTCGGTTACGACGTGGACCGCTACAAATTGCTGGCCTTTGTCCTGTCGGCGGCGCTGGCCGGTCTGGCCGGCGCCACCAACGCCCTGGTACAGGGCTTCGAGACGCTCACCGACGTACACTGGGCCATGTCGGGCCTGGTGATCCTGATGACCCTGGTGGGCGGCATGGGCACCCTGGTGGGCCCCATCCTGGGCGCCTTCCTCATCGTCGCGCTGGAAAACAAGCTGGGCGACCTGGGCGTCTTCCTGGCCGCGCACACCGGCATCGAATGGTTCAATACCCTGGGCGAATCGGTGAGCATGATCACCGGCCTGATCTTCGTTTTGTGCGTGCTCCTGTTCCGGCGCGGCATAGTCGGTGAAATCGTCGCCCGCTACGCCGGCAGCGGCAGCAAAAAAACTGCCTGATTATTAAGCAACGCCGGACCTTGTGTCCGGCGTTTTTCATTGGTGCATCAGTTTCTGAAAGGATCACATGAAAAGAGACCATATGAAGCGGGCGCTGAACGCGGGCGCCATGACGGCCGCCGCCGCCGCCGTTGCCACCATCGCTGCCACCACGCTGACGGCTTGCGGCAGCGTGCACGATCCGGAAAGCCTGAACCAGTTGCCGGCCTATCTGGGGGCGATCAGCAGCGCCAGTTACGACGGCGCGACGGACGACTTGCTGACGGCCGGCCTGGGCAAGAGCGGCCTGGGTGGCGCGGCACCGGCCTTTGCCGACCCGGCCCAGCCGACAGCCGCCGAGTTGCGCCGCAACGCCATCTACGCCAATTATCGGGCCGTGCTCGACATCAACGCCAACAGCGGTTACGGCACCCTGTACGGCCCCAACGTGGACGCCAAGGGCAATGTCGGCGCCGGCGAGGGCAAGGTCGCCGGCAGCGAATACCTGGCCTATGCGGACGACGGCAGCGGCCAGCAAAACGTGACTTTGATGGTGCAGGTGCCGGCCAGCTTCGACCCGGCCAATCCCTGCATCGTGAGCGGCACTTCGAGCGGCTCGCGCGGCATTTACGGCGCCATCGGCAGTTCCGGCGAATGGGGTTTGAAGAACGGTTGCGCGGTGGCGTATTCGGACAAGGGCGGCGGCACCGGCCTGTACCTGTTCGACGACGACAGCGTCAACCTGCAAAATGGCGTGCGCGCGGGTCGCGCGGCGGCCGCCAAGAATTCCAACTTCACGCCCATCCTGAGCGACGCCGCGCGCATCGTCTATGCGGCAGCCTTTCCCAATCGGGTCGCGTTCAAGCACGCCCACTCGCAGCAAAATCCGGAAAAGGACTGGGGCCGCTCGACCCTGCAGGCGATCGAATTCGCCTACTACGTGCTGAATGAAAAATACGGGGCGCTGGCGCGCGACGGCCAGCACCACTTGCTGCGCCTGACGCCGAAGAACACCATCGCGATCGCCTCCAGCATCTCGAACGGGGCCGGCTCGGCCCTGCGCGCGGCGGAACAGGATACGGAGGGCTTGATCAGCGGGGTTGCCGCCAGCGAGCCGCAGGTGCAGCCGAAGAGCTCATCGGGCTACACGGTGCGCCAGGGCGGCACGCCCGTCAGCGCCCAGGGCAAGCCGCTGTTCGACTATTCCACCTACGCGGCGCTGTATCAGCCCTGCGTGGCCGGCAGCGCGGGACGCTGCACGGCGCTGGTCGGCAAGGGCTTGCTGAGCGGCGCCGACCTGCCCACCCAACAGGCGAATGCGCTGGGCAAGTTGAAAGCCTATGGCTGGCTGGCCGATTCCGACCCGCTGCAGGCGGCCCACGCCGGCACCAATATTCTGGTCGCCGTCACCTACGCCAATGCTTACGGCAAGTTTTCGGTGAGCGACAATGTGTGCGGCTTCAGCTTTGCCGCCACCGATGCGGGCGGCGCTCCGCTCGCCTTCACGGCCGCGCAGAGGGCGGCCAGCTTCGCCGCCCAGAACGGCATCGTCGGCAGCGTCGTCTATGAAAACTCCGTCGGCGGCGCCAAGGCTTACAACCTCGGTGTCTCGTTCTCGACGGGGCTGGCCGACCAGTCGCTGGACGGTTTCCTGTGCCTGCGGGCGCTGGCCACGGGCGTCGATCCTGTCAGCGGCGGCGCCCTCAGCCCTGCGCTGGCGGCGCAGAGCGGACGCGTGCTGGCCGGCATCGCCGAGGTGGCCGCCAGCGGCAATCTGCATGGCAAACCGGCCATCATCGTGCAGGGCCGCAGCGACACGCTCATCCCCGTCAACCAGGCTTCGCGCGCCTACCTGGGTTTGAACGCGGTGGCCGAGGCGGGCGCCGGCAAGTTGCGCTATATCGAGGTGACTCATGCGAATCACTTCGATTCCTTCAGCACGGCCTTGCCAACCCTGATCGTGCCGCTGCACGTGTACCTGGTGCGGGCGCTGGATGCGCTGTATGCGAACCTGAAAAGCGGGCAAGCCTTGCCGCCGTCTCAGGTGGTGCGCACGGTCACGCGGGCCGATGCGACGACCCCGATCACGATCGCCAACGTGCCGCCGATCGCGGCCGCGCCGGGTGCCGATGCCATCGTTGTCAGCGGCACCACGGTGGACGTGCCGAACTAGGAATGAGGGTGGCCGCGCGGGCGGCCATGCGAACCCGGGCCACGTGTTTCACGTGGCTTGTTTTTGGTGGTGCGCCCGGCAGGGCGCACTTACTTGGAGGT
>DMYQ01000340.1:0-3720 GCA_003482555.1 Janthinobacterium sp.
CGCCTCGCGCACGCCTTGCGGCAAGAAGTCGTTGGGGCGGCGCCGACCCTGGTCGTGGGGCTGGGCTTGCACCCAGTCGCGCAGTACGCGTTGTTCGTGCAGGGGTTTGGCGCCGAGCGCACGCAGGCGCTGGCGGATGGTATCGATTTGCATGGGCGAGAGTCGTGTTGGGTTGGGCTAGTCGGGCACGTGGATGCGCGCCTTGATGTGTTTCAGGTTCGCCACGATGGTGAAGCTCATGATCGCCAGCAGCGACCAGGAACTCCATTTGCTGACGTGGACGGCGGACCAGGCGCCCATCTGGTTCGGATACAGCCAGACGGCGCGGAAGGTGCTGATATTTTCGGCCAGCCAGATGAAAAAGCCGATCAGCACGAAGGCCAGCGGCATCGGCATGCTGCGCTCGCGATCGAGCGGACGGAAGATCACGCTGGTGCGGGCGTACAGACCCAGCGCGCACGCGGCCAGGTACCAGCGGTAGTCGCCGATGTAGTGGTGGGTGAAGAAATTGGCGTAGATGAGCAGCGCGATCAGGATCGCCATCCAGTACGAGGGATGGTGGCGGATGCGCAAGTCGAGCAGGCGCCACGACCGCGTCATGTAACTGCCGACGGCCGCGTACATGAAGCCGGAAAACAGGGGCATGCCAAACACTTTGCTGTAGGCGAAGTCGGGGTAGCTCCAGGACTGGATGCCGCTCGAGGTCTTGAACGCTTCCAGGGCGAAGCCGACCAGGTGGAACAGGCAGATGGCCTTGGCTTCGTCCAGCGATTCCAGGCCGGCGCGCACCATCCACACCTGGATGGCGATGGCGGCCAGCAGCAGGACGTCGTAACGGGGCAGGCCCGGCACGCCGGCGCGGGGCACCAGGAAGACGGCGCCAAAGAATAGCCCGACAAACAGGCAGGCGCGCGCCTGTTTCACGCCGAAGTAAAGGAATTCGAGGGCGAAGCGGCGCATGCCGCAGAGGCCGGGGCGCGCGGTGGCCGTCAAGAGGTGCTGGTCGAAGGCGGGCAAGAACATGGGGAAACAGGATCGATGGGCGCCGCTCGGCGAAATAGTGACCATCGCGCGCGTGCGGGATATCTCAATCGGCCGAGGTATGCCATCGGCCGGCCGCGCCATGTTGCCATATCCAAAATATCAAAGCAATACCGGATTGCGGGCCGCGCCACCCGAACGGCGGGCCGCGCCGAAACGGGTCGCGCGGGCGCCACGCCGGCGCGGGCGGGCGGCGCCGCCACTGTCGCGTTCAGCGCCAGGAATTGGCCTGGAAAGCAATGCCGGCCGCGTGAAAGCAACGCTTTTATACGCTTCAATACACTGTGCGCACCATTTCTCCCAACTGGGCGATAATATTTCTTTTACACTTTTGGTGTTGCCATGACATCCAGCAACCTCTCCGCCGGCGCTCTGGCCGAGCATGCGCAGCGTTTCGAACTGCTGGTCGCCGGCATCAGCGACTACGCGATCTACATGCTCAGTCTGGACGGTTTGGTGACCAGTTGGAACGCCGGCGCGCAACGCTTCAAGGGCTACGAGGCGAGCGAAATCATCGGCCGGCATTTTTCGATCTTTTATTCACCGGAAGAGCGGGCCGCCGGCACCCCCGCCGCTTCCCTGCGCACCGCCCTCGTCGAGGGGCGCTTCGAGGCCGAAGGATGGCGCTGGCGCAAAGACGGTTCGCGCTTCTGGGCCAGCGTCGTCATCGACAGCATCCGCAACCACGAGGGCGAACTGATCGGCTTCGCCAAGATCACCCGCGACATCACCGAGCGGCGCCTGGCGCAAGACGCCTTGCGCGACAGCGAACGGCGCTTTCGCATGCTGGTGCAGGGCGTCACCGATTACGCCATCTATATGCTCTCGGTCGACGGCCTGGTCACCAACTGGAACGCGGGGGCCGAGCGCATCAAGGGTTATTCGGCCGGGGAAGCGCTGGGCAGCCATTTCGCCCGCTTCCACACCCGGGAAGATCAAGACAAGGGTGTTCCACAACAGACCTTGGCGATTGCCGCCGAGGTCGGGCGCTTCGAAACCGAGGCTTGGCGCGTGCGCAAGGATGGCAGCCGTTTCTGGGCCCACGTGGTGATCGACGCGATCCACGAGGACGATGGCACCCTGATGGGCTTTGCCAAGATCACGCGCGACATCACCGAGAAAAAGCTGGCGGCCGAGATGCTGGAACAGGCCAACGCGGCGCTGTTCCAGTCGCAAAAGATGGAGGCGATCGGACAATTGACCGGCGGTATCGCCCACGACTTCAACAACCTGCTGGCGGTACTGTCGAGCGGACTGGACGTGTTGGCGCTGCGCCTGGCCCACCAGGGCGACACCGCCGTCACCGACAGCATGCAGCGCGCCGTCAAGCGCGGCGCCCTGTTGACGCAGCAATTGCTGTCCTTCGCCCGCCAGCAGGCATTGGACGCTTCGCCGCACAATTTGAACGAGATCATCGGCGGCTTTGAAGCGGTGCTGCGACGCGCCGGCCATGCATCCATCGTGTTCTCCACGGCGCTCGATCCGGCGCTGCGCCTGGCGATGGTCGACGCGCCCCGCTTCGAGGCGACACTGTTGAACCTGGCGGTCAACGCGCGCGACGCCATGCCGGACGGCGGCACGCTGCTCGTGCGCACCGCCAACGTGCGCGCGCAAGCGGGCCAGATCCCCACCCTGGACGCGGGCGACTATGTGCGCGTGTCGGTCAGCGATTCGGGAACCGGCATGACGCCCGAGGTGGCCAAGCGCGCCTTCGACCCCTTTTATACCACCAAAGACGTCGGCAAGGGGACCGGTCTGGGATTGAGCCAGGTGTACGGCTTCATCAGCCAGTCGGGTGGCGCGGCAACGGTGAGCAGCGAGCCCGGCGCGGGCACCACCGTCGACCTCTTCCTGCCCGCGCTGCCGGCCGGCGCCTTCGCCACGCACGCGGCCGAGGAGCGCGGCAAGGACACCGTGCTCATCGTCGAGGATGAGCGCGACATTCTGCTACTGGCCACCGAGCTGTTCCGCAGCTTGGGCTACCATGTGCTGACCGCCAACAACGGTGACGATGGCTGGGAAATCGCCGAACGCGTCGGCCACATCGATCTTTTGTTCACCGACGTGATGATGCCGGAGGGGATGAACGGCATCGAACTGGCCAAGCGGGTGCGCACGAAATATCCGCGCGCCAAAGTGATGATCACCTCGGGCTATACGCAATTGGGCGTGCGCGGCGACGCCGGATCGTTGGATGGCTTTCTCTTTGTGGACAAACCCTATCGTTTGTCCGACCTGGCCAGGACGCTGCGCGCCGGCTGACGCGCCGGATCGGGCTGGCCGGCGCCGGCGTCACGCCTGCCGCGCGCGGCGCCGCCGCAACACGCCGCGGCGCGCGCGCAGCAGGTATCCGGCGGCGCCCGACAACAGGGCCAGCAGCGCGACGCCGCAGGCGCCCAGGACGCCGGACTCCGCCGGCTCGCGCGCCTCGTTCATGGCCCCTCCAAGCGGCAAGGCGTCGGCCGCGCGCACTTGCCGCACGAAGCAGGATTGCCCCATCTGGACTTTGTCGCGAATGTGATTTTCGGCCATGCGCGCGCATTCGTCGACCTGGCCGCCGTCGCCGACCTGGGCGACGCGGCCGTCGCCGGCGATTTCCAGCGCCCGGCAATTCGCGCTGGTGCCGTCCGGCTGGTCGACCACCAGGCTGTTGCCGCTGCCGTCGTCTTCGCAGGCGAA
>DMYQ01000340.1:3856-10332 GCA_003482555.1 Janthinobacterium sp.
GCATCACGCGCACGCCCCGGATCTTGCGCTTCTCGTCGACGCCCTGCGCGCTCACCCTGAGCATTTCATAATACGGCGCCCCGCTGCCCGCGTAAGTGATGACGATGGCCGGCGCCAGCCGGCCCGGCGCCTTCAGGCCCGCCATGTCCCAGCTGATGGCCCACTGCGAGCGGAACAGGGTGAGCGCGTTCAGGCCCGCCAGCGTCGCTTCGGAGTGCTTGAAGGCGCTGCGCTCGCCGTCCCATTTTCCGCTGCGCGCACCCGCGTCCCTGTTGCGCGCGCGGCGCGCCGGGTCCGGGCGCGGCTTGCCGTCCCGGTAGACGATGGCGCCCTTCTCGTCGCGCACATAAACGGCGTCGGCGCCGGCGCCGGGGCAGTCGGCGCCCATGGCGGCCAGGCAGTAAGCATCTTCCTCGGTGGCGCGGGCCGCCAGCACACTGCCGATGTAGCGTTTGTAGCCATCCTGGACCAGCAGCATGCCGCCGTCGAGCAGGAAGGCTTCGTCGATGGCGCGCTGGTCGCCGCCGGCGGCGGCCACCGCCAGGCCGCCGACCGCGCCCGCGACGGCGGCCTGGCGCGCCCGCCCTCCCGCCGCGTCCAGCAGGGTTTCGCCGTTGACGGGAAAGGCGCGGCTGGCGGCGGCGCTCTGCACGCCGACGCGCATGGCCAGGTCGGCGTTGCCGGTGTGGCGATAGGTGTACCAGGCGGCGTAGGCGGCCGCGCCGCCCAGGTTCGCGTAGGCGGCGGCCGTCTGCGCGACGGCGTTCAGGTAGTCGGCTTCATGCGCCGTCGGCGCGGCGCCGGCCTCCTCGTCCGCCATCGGCCGCGTCGCCAGATGCCACACGGCGTCGACGATGTTGGCCGCGCGCAGGCGCCGCTCCGCTTCGCTCAGGTTCTTCTCGGCGCCGCGACTTTGGCGCCCGAGATAGGCGCTGATCGCCTGCGCCGCGTCCAGCGCCGCGGCGACGCCCGGCGCCGGCCCGGCTCCCGTCGGCGCGGCCGCCTTCGGGTGGGCCGCTTGCGCGGACGAGGGATCGGCCGCACCGGCGGCAAGCGGCGGCGCCAGCAGGCAGCCCAGGGTCGCGACCGCAAGCAGCGCGTGACGGCCAAAGGGGCGGCCGGATGCGTTTTTTTCACTGCGCCGGCGAGCCTCGAACGGTGCGGTCATTGCCTCCCCTTTGGGCTGGGGTGCGCATTCACCGGCCGCGCGCGCTGTCAGGTAGCCGCGGCTGGAATGCCTCCCATGATTCGGTATCCGCTGCAAGTATGATGAAAGAAGCAATAAATTGCTTTGATGGGCGGCAAAAGACGGTGCTTTTCCCGATTCCGGGGGAGTGGTTCGGATTGGCCCGGGGCGGGCCTACGTGTGGCAGGTGATCGCGGAGATCGGATTCGCGGGTCCCGCTTCCCGATCTCCGCCTGTGTTTCCCGACAGACGGCATCCCCGGCGGCCGTTCGGCGCAGGGGACGGTCGTCGCGCGCCTTAGCGCAGGTTGCCGGTGTGGCCCACCGAATAGCGGCCCGGTTGCGGCCACACGGTCAAGCCATGCGGCTCTTGCCCGACCTTGATCTGCGCCACGGCGCCGCTCGCGGTGTCGAAGTGATAGACCACGTCGTCGTAGCGGCCGGACAGCCACAGCGACTTGCCGTCCGCGCTCACGTTACCCATGTCCGGGCTGCCGCCGCCGGGGATGGTCCACTGCGACACCACTTTCTCGGTCGCGAAGTCGATCACGGTCACGCTGCCGTGGCCCTTGCGGCCGCCGTGGATCTTGTGGGTGCCGCGATTGGCAACGTAAAACCGCTTGCCGTCGCGGCTGGGGTAAATGCCGTGCGCGCCCAGGCCGGTGGCGATGAAGCCGATTTCCTTGAACGCGTCGCCGTCGACGACGTGGACGCCGTCCGCTTCCATGTCGGCGATGTAAAAGCGCTTGCCATCCGGCGAAATGCGTATGTCTTGCGGCATGCCCTTGGTCGAGGTGCAGATTTCGCTCGCGCCCGGGCCGTCCGGGATCGCCGTGCGCGCGTCCTTGTAGCGCGTGCGCGGCATGTTCAGCTTCAGGTAACCGGCCACGCTGCGCTTGAGCAGGTCGATCTTGGCCACGCTGCCGTCAAACTCGCAGGTAAACAGGGCGTAGCGGCCGTCGATGGAAAAGTCGGCGTGGTTGATGCCGCCGCACTTGGGCGCGTCGATCGAATACTGCATCTCCATCGTGTGCGGATCGCGGAAGTCGAGGCGGTGCTTGGCCTCGGCCACCACGATGGCCGACTTGCCGTCCGGCGTGAAGTACAGATTGTAGGGATCGTCGACGGGGATTTCCTTGCCCGGCTTGCCGGTGCGCGGGTCGATCGGCGTCAGGCTGCCGGTGCTGCGCCGCTCGGCGTTGTTCGCCACCCACAGGGTGCGCAAGTCCCAGGACGGCACCACGTGCTGGGGCGCGCTGCCGACCTTGTATTTATCCACCACCTTCATGGCGACCGGGTCGATGACGTAGACGTCGTTGGAGCGCAGATTCGGCACGTAGATGCGCTCCAGGTCGCCCTTCACGACGGGACTCAGGTGGCTGGGGCCGTTGTTTTCGCTGTACAGATTGTTCGGGTCGAGCACCGGCGGCATGCCGGGAATGGTGACGATGGGGCCGGTGGCGGCAGGCGCCTTGTCGGCCACCTTCTCGACCGCCTTGTCGGCGGCGATGACGCGGCTGGCGACAAAGGCGCCGCTGCTGGCCAGCAGCGCGAGGACGACGCCGACGCGCAATGTGGTGTGTGGTTTCAAAGTCATTTCCTGTTCGTGGTGGTTGCGGCGCGCTGGTCGCGCTCCTTGATGTAGCCTCGGATGGCGCTGACGGACGTATCGATGATGCGTTGCACGCCCAATTGTCCCAGTTCTGCGGTGGCGCGTTTCGGGTCGCCGCGCACGCCGTCGCTCGGGCCGGGCTTGGGCCCGCGCGCGAGCGCGTCCACGCGCACCAGCGATTTGTCGACCGCCAGCGACAGCGCGGTGTCGGCCAGGCCGGCGTGCAGGCCGATCTCGGCGGCGCCAAAGCCGCGGCTCTTCAGGTCGGCGACGAAGCCGCTCTGCGTCACCTGGTAATAATCGAGCAGCGCGTGGGCGCGGCAACTGGGGTCAAGGGCCCATTCGCGGTTCAGGCGCGTGGCCACCTTCTCTTCATTTTTTTGGTAGCCGCCGTGGTCGCCGATGAAGACGACGTCGCGGAAACCGTGCTGCTTGAAGCTGCGCGCGGTCGCCTCCAGCAGCGATTCGAAGGTGGCGTCGGGAATCGAGATGGTGCCGGCGAAACGCATGTGGCCGGCCGGCGGATGTATCGCCCCCTCCGGCACATAGGCGATGACGGGGGCGACGACAGCGTTGCCGAGCTTTTGCGCAATCTGCCGCGCCAGCGCGTGGGCGCGCACATTGTGCTTGCCCAGCTCCATGTAGGGGCCGCTCTGCTCCGTGCCCCCGATCGGGACCAGGACGGTGGTGGCGCCGGCGGCGATGCGGTCGCGCAGCTCGGTGCTCGTCATTTCTTCGATGTAGACGCTGGCCGCCTCGGTGGCGGCGGCCGGCGGCGCGTGCAAGCCGAACGCGCCGGCCAGCAGCAGCAAGGCGGGCCAGCGCTTCAGGGTTGGCGCCCTCATCGTGGACGGGCCGCGCCGGCGCAAGACAGGGCGGCGCACGGATGCAAAGCTGGATTCATGGTTGGACTATTCAAGGTGAGGAGCGGCCGTGGCGCGGCGCCGGACGAGGCATGTCGGGCGCAACGTTGGCCAGTGTGGGCGCTTGCAAGCGATATTTCATTGATGTGCATCAAATTACAGGTATTCAAGACGGCTCCGGAAATGCCGCGGTCAGCCTCGCTATTAACATATGGCAACACCAAAGCGGGAGGCCAACAGCACCAGTGGCAATAGCGGCAATAAGAGCGATAGGGGCAAGCCCGCAATCATGTCCGTATTATAGTGCTTGGCCGGCGATTTTTCCGCTCCAGAGTACGCTGGCGCGCGCATGCCGGCAAAACAGGGTGGTGCCGGGACGGTTGCGGGCGTGCAAAATCCCGGCGTCCCGATGCACCCGCGCCACTTAATTTACAAAAACATATTTTCCCGCGATCTTTTTAGGGCCAAAGGCCATTACATCGGGAAATAATTTTGACCGGGCATACCAAATCAAGGTCAAAAAAATCACATTAATCATAAAAACAACACCGACTGACACAGGCTCCTCGCTGAAACCTTTGAGGGCGCTGGGCATCTGCATGAGTGACAGCACGATGAATACATTGTACATACCCAGCGAATGCCTATAAAAACCCCAGGCGAACAGCAGGGAGACCAGCACCACGATAACGCCGACAATCAGCATGCCTGTCGCGCCGAGCATTTCCGCCATTCCAAAAAGCGCCAGGAATCCGGCAAGCATCTCGATGAAGATGATGGCGATCGCCCCATAAGTCCACTTCGCATGGCACTCGCACCGCACCGGCGTCGCATAGCTCGCGATCAGGGATGCGATTTTTTTATCGTCGACGCCTTGCCCTGTCATCCGGCTAAACACTTCTCCCGCGCCGACGCCGTCGTCGAGCAGTCCGCGCACTTGCGCTTTCATTTCATACAATTCCACATATATCCTGTTCATTGATCGGACGACATTCGTCCTGGTTTTTAAAAAAAACACGCCTATGCACGCTATTCGCGCCCCCAGGGCCGCGGCTGGCGACTGCTCAAACCGCACGCTTCTTGACAAAGCGCTTGCGCACTTCGGCGTAGCCATTGCGTAGATAAAACCGGTGCGCCCCTTCCCGGCTTTCGTGGGACGACAATTCGATGTGGCCGCAGCCCCGGCGCCAGGCGTCCTCTTCCGCGCGTGCCAGCAAGGCGGCGCCCGCCCCCGTGCCGCGAGCAGACTCTTCCACCACCAGCGCGGAAATGAGCCCCCACGGCGACGCTTCGTGCAGCGGCACGATATAGTTCAAGACCAGCACGCCGATCACCTCGCCCTCGTCCACGGCGACAAAGGATTGCGCGTCGGCGGCGCCAAACTGCGCCGTCCAGCGCCGGGCCAGCTCGGCGGAGCTGGTCTGGTATCCGAGTTGCCGAAATAACTCTGTCAGTTCCGGCAAGTCCCCACTCCGGGTTTCGCGAATGTCCATGCGGATAGTGCGGCGATGGGCCGCTGAATAAGGTAAGTCGCAATTATGCCCGAATCATTGTTTAATTTACAAAAGCCATGATTCTGGCGTGCGGCCCGTTCGCGCAAACGCATGCGCAAGCCGACCGGCGCCATCGTGAACGCCAAGTGTTCCTCGACTTCGCCGCCATCGGCCGTGTCGACGCCGGCGATGTCGAAGCGGCTCAGCAGAACCGCCATGGCCATCTTCATTTCCAGCATCGCCGTAGCGGCCGGGACAGATGCGCGGCCCCGCCCCGAAAGGCATAGCGACGCGCTTGGCGGCGTTGGCGACGGCGCCCGGGCCGCCCTCCACCAGCCAGCGCTCGGGCTCGAACGCGGCCGCGCGCGCCGCGCACCTCGGCGCTGGAGCGCGCCAGGGCTTGCGGGTTTTTCCACAGCAAATGGATCATCCAGGCGATCGTGTTGGCGCTCGTGTCTTCGCCGGCCAGCAGCATGGTCAGCACATTGCCCGCCACTTGGCGGTCGTCGATGCCGCCGCCCTCGACGTCGGCGGCGGCAATCATCGCCTCCAGCAAGTTGCCGGGATGCGCGCGCAGGGCCGGCTCGGCGCGCATGCGCGCGCGCGCCTGGACGATGAAGCCATCCACCGCCAAGTTGACGGCGGCGACGCTGCGGGCCAGGCGGCGGTCGGCCGGCGTGCATATAAAGCTTGGGCGCCACAGGGGCAGTGGCGACAGGATGCGCCGGAACAGGGCCGGAAAAATCTTCTCGAGGTGACGCTGGATCACGTCTTCGTCGGACTCCAGCGTGTTGACCTCGGCACCGAAAGCCAGGCCGGCGATGGTGTCGACCGTGTAGCGCATCAAGTCGGCCTGCAAGTCGATCGCGGCGCCGGCCAGGGCCGCCTTGCGCCAGCGTCCGCTCAAGCGCTCGCCCACTTTTTGCATGGAGGGAAAATACCGTTTCACGTGGGCCGGGTCGAAGCCGGCCATGACCATGCGCCGTTGGCGCCGCCAGGTGTCGCCGTTGACGCCGAACAGACCGGGCGCGAGGCCCATTTCTTGCCAGATTTCCTCGGCGCGCGCGGTGCGCCGGAAGCCGTCCGGGCGGTCGCGCAGGCTGGCCGCCACGACGGCGTGCTCGCCCACCACGAGGATCTTGCGGCGCCCCACGCGCAGCCGGAAAAACGGGCCGTACTGGCGGCACCACCGCTCGAGTTGCTGGTGCAGCCGCGCCGCTTCGATTTACAGGGCGTTGCCGACCAGCGGCCAGCCGCGCGGGCCGGGCAAATCCCCGTAGTCGCGCAAGACCGGCGCCGGCGCCGAAGGTGGCGCCGTGGCCG
>DMYQ01000340.1:10448-12292 GCA_003482555.1 Janthinobacterium sp.
GCCGAAGGTGGCGCCGTGGCCGTGGCGACGTCGGCCGTGTCCGGTGTTTGCCCGCTGTGCTGAAAACCCATATCCGCTCCGCTCGGGCGCCCCTCCGCCCACGGCCCCACACTAGCACGGGAATATTGACAAAGCAACACTGGATGACGCGGCGTTTGACGGATGACGGGGTGTTTATCGGGCCGGTTCGAACGTCACCACCAGCGCCGTGCGCGTGGTCGTGATCTTGGTCGGCACGAATTGCACGCCCGCGTAGCGCAAGTCTTCCGGGCGGAAGTTGTACAACGGCACCTCTTCGACCACCCGTTCCGTCACCAGACTGGCCATCTTGGCCAGTTGCCGCCGCAGAGCCTCGTCGACGCCGTCGATGGCGAAGCGGTCGACCCTGGCCGCGCCGATGAAGACGGCATTGCGCGCCGGGTCGAGCGTCAAGTGGCCGGACATCGCCAGGCTGCCGTGCCAGGATTGCCCGATGAAGGGCGGCGAGACCGTCGCGTCCATCGCCAGCGCCACCCTGTCGTCGTCGGGCAGCAGCGCCAATTGCGGCCGGCTCAGGCGGACGTCGAACATGGTGAGTATTTGATTATTCACGGGAAAGCGTTTGTCCAGTCCCTGCTGCAGGCGCGCCAGCGGCAACTCGACCTGGCGCGGGCCGATGATGCTGGCGCAGGAAGCAAGCAGCGCGCCGGCCAGCAGCGGCGCGGCGATGGTGCCAAGGCGTCGTAGCCATCGGCATTTGGTGCGCAAAGTCATGAGTCGATCCCATATCTAAAATGTCTATTGAGCATTTTATACGCATTCCGGCGCCGGCGGCGCGACAGGCCGCGACGGCGCCACTATCATCTGGCGCAACGCCGCGCGCTGGAAGCGGGGCATCCGGCCAGCACCGCGCTGGCAGGTGGGCAGAAGGTGCGGGTGGCGCGGGTGAAACAGGGATGGCGGCGGCGCGTCAGCCGCCATCGCCGCCATCCCGATATTCGGGCAAACCATCGGCCAGCTTCACCCAACTCCGTTTGCTGGAGGCGCAGATGTGTTTCCGCGGCGGCAGCCGTTCGGGATCGTCCAGGCTGCAGACGGTGACGTCGATGTCGTCCGCCCCGCCCTCTTCCTCGAACGTCAACTGGGTACCACAATGGGGACAGAAGCCGCGCGTCACCCGGGCACTGGAATGAAAGCGGGTCGCTTTGCCTTGCGTGTAGCGGAAACCGGCGCGCGGCACGGTGAACCAGGCAACAAAGGGCGCGCCCGTCGTGCCCCGGCACATGGAACAATGGCAATTGCCGCGGTGGGTGGGCGCGCCGCTCGCCTCGTAATGCAGCGCGCCGCAAAAGCAGGCACCGTGGAACATGTCGGCCTTCTCGACAGGGACTACGCCACCGATGTGATCGTGGCCCCATGCTACGCCGCCGACGCCGCCCGTCAAGCGCCACGCGCGGGCGCGCGCACCAAGCTTGCGCCGGCTCAGACCAGGCACACCGCGGACAGAGCCCGGCATCCTTGGAAGGCGCTTATTCCTTGATCGATTCGATCGCGAAGGTCAGGGTCACGTCGTCGGAAACGTAGGGCGCGTATTTGCCGGCGTTGAATTCGGAACGCTTGATTTTAGCCGTCGCGTTCGCGCCGCATGCGTCTTTTTTCATCATCGGATGCGGCATGCACTGGAAGGAAGTGACTGTCAGGGTGACCGGCTTGCTGATGCCCTTGATGGTCAAATTGCCTTCCACCGTAGCCACTTTGTCGCCATCGAAGTTCAGCTTGGTCGACTTGTAGGTGATGGTCGGGAACTTGGCCGTGTCGAAAAAGTCCTCGCCCTGGATGTGGCCATTGAAGGTCGGGTAACCGGT